>PKWC01000262.1 GCA_003131925.1 Alphaproteobacteria bacterium
GTCAGCGGCGCTGGATTTTGCCTATCCGCGGAGCCTCTGCTGAGGATAGATAAACCGCCAAGGCGCCAAGGGATTCTTGCGCGCCTTCGCGCGCGATTTGGCCTTGGCGTCTGGGCGGTTTTCTTTAGCCTCCCCTACGCGCAAATGCGATCGCCTGCCATTGGCCCCAGGATCCATGAGGAACCGGGCCGCGCAGGGATTGTTCACAAGCCAGAAGGGCTCCGCGTCACAGATCGGAGCTTGGCGGTGAACTGGAATGGGGTTCAGGGCAATTGGAAGCAATTATCCGGCAGAATGCAGGAACGATGGGGTCGGCTGACCTACAACAACCTGCGAATGATGGCAGGCCGGCCTGACCGCATCATTGGCGGGATGCAGGCGAGCTACGGGGTCGCAAAGGAAAAAGTCGAACACCGGTTGCGCGCGCTCAAGAATTTGCTGGAACGCGGAAAGGACGGGACGCGGCATTGACCGTGCAACGCGAACGCCGATGAACGACCGCAAACCGTCCGGACGTTTCAACTGGCCGTCGGGCGCGAAGTCCCAGGTGCTGTCGCCCATCGAAGCGCCCAGGGTGTGGCGCTCGGGCATATGCGCTACGTTCTGGGAATCGGCGTGACGCTTGCGGTGGTGGCTTTCGCCGTCATCTACTTCGCTTATTTCTGACCCTCAGTCCTTGGCTCGCTCGACGTAGGAACCATCCGAGGTCAGCACGACGATTCGCGTCCCCGCCGTGATGTGCGTCGGCACCATCGTGCGCGCACCGTTGGAAAGTGTGGCCGGCTTGAAAGAGCCGGACGCCGTCTGGCCCTTCATCACAGGTTCGGTTTCGGCGACTTCGAGCGTGACGCGCGCGGGCAGCTCAATGGAAATGGGAATACCATTATAGAGCGACAGCCTGACTTCCATATTCTCGATGAGGAAGGGCGCGGAATCTCCGAGGATGCTCTCGAGCACGGAAATCTGATCGAAGGTTTGGGGGTCCATGAAAATATAGTGATTGCCATCGTGATAGAGATAAGTGTGCGTGCGCTCGTCGATGAACGCCTTCTCGATCGTGTCGGTGGTCTTGTAGCGCTCGTTGACCTTCACGCCGTCGCTGATCCGGCGAAGTTCCAGTTGGGTGACCGGCGTGCCCTTTCCGGGATGGATGTTCTCCGCGGTGAGGACGACGTAGAGCTTGCCGTCGCGCTCCAGCACGTTGCCCTTGCGCACATTGCTTGCGATAACCGAAACCACCGAACACCTTCCGCGCGTGTCGCGCGGGGTCATAGCAGCCGCCTGAGGTCGGGCCAAGAGCCGATGCCGCCGTGGTGGACCACGCATATCCATGCCGACCGCTGGGCCAGCCTTCAGGCGCGCGGCCGCATCAAGAATGCGTTGCGCCACTATTTCGACAACCAGGGCTTCACGGAAGTCGAGTGCGGCATCCTGCAGGTCTCACCCGGCAACGAGACGCATCTGCATGCATTCGCGACCGAGTGGATTGCGCCAGGCGGCGCCGGCGAGCGTCTCTATCTGCAAACGTCACCCGAATTCGCTTGCAAAAAGCTTCTCTCGGCGGGCGAGAAGCGCATCTTCGATTTCGCGCGGGTATTCCGCAACCGCGAGCGTAGTGCTCTGCACGCTCCTGAATTCACCATGCTCGAATGGTATCGGGCGGAGGAGACCTATTACGCGGCAATGCGGGATTGCGTCGAGATGCTCAAGCTCGCCGCAGGCGCCGTGCCCACGCAGTGCCTCGCCTTTCGAGGACACATCTGCAATCCGTTTCTTGATCCGGAGCGATTGACGGTCGTCGAGGCGTTTCGGCGCTTTGCCGGCATCGACCTGCTCGCCAGTTTGTCGGATGACGGCGAGGGCGACCGCGACGCTTTGGCCGAAGCCGCCGGGAGCGCGGGCGTTGATGCGGCCATCGACGACACCTGGTCCGATCTGTTCAGCAAGCTCCTTGTCGCGCACATTGAACATCGTCTGGGGCTGGAACGCGCGACAATTCTCTACGAATACCCGCGCTGCGAGGCGGCGCTCGCGCGCGCAACGCCGCACGATGCACGATTCGCCGAACGTTTCGAGCTTTATGCCTGCGGTGTCGAGCTCGCGAACGGTTTTGGTGAACTGACCGATCCCGGCGAACAGCGCCTGCGCTTTGAAACGGAAATGGAAGAGAAGCAGCGCATCTATGGCGAGCGCTACCCGCTTGACGAGGAGTTTCTTGCATCGCTGTCGAGCATGCCCGACGCGAGCGGCGTGGCGCTAGGCTTCGACCGCCTCGTCATGCTGGCGCTCGGCGCGCCGCGGATCGACGACGTAATTTGGACGCCGCTGGCGGAGGCGCCACGTTGAGCATGGAGCATGCGCGCGTGAAGACGCCGTCTGGTGTCGCTGGAATACGGGATCTGCAAGAATCAGACATCCAGAATGTCGTCGCCTATTGGCACGAGAGCAGCGCGGAGCATCTCGATGATCTGGGGATCGACAGAGATCGCCTCGGCTGCCCGAACAGCACCTATGCGCGCTTTCATCGCGCGCTTCGCTCGGGCAATCCGGACCAACCCAACATTGCATTTGCAATCACCCTCGACGATGAATTTGTGGGCTACACGCTGCTCAACCGCTACGACCCGCAGATCAACTATTCTCATTGGCACATCACCAATGTGCGGCGCCGCGCGGCCGGCCTTTCGACTGCGCTTTATCCGCATCGCATCAAGACGTATTTCGAGACCACGCCGATGGCGCGGCTGATCCACCAGACGCGGACGCGCAACGTCGGCGTGAACCGCATGCTCGACAAATATGTTCCGGTGGCCGAGACGGCTTCTATCGAGCGTCCGGACGGCGTCGCCAGACCCGGCGCGTTCCACATTCGCTACGTGCTTCGCGCCGACGTACCGCGCCTGTTCGAGATCGCCGCGGGGTGGACAGGTGCCTGACCGCGCGCGGAGGGAGTGGTCGCCTCCGGCGCGCCGTCGGCATTGTCAGTGGCCTGGAGGCGGTGGCTGGTTTTCATCCGGCGGCGGGCCCTGTTCTCCTGGCGGCCCTTGTTGCCCCGGCGGATACGCGCCCTGCTCCTGTTGCCTCAGAAGCATGCGGCATTTGTGCGGGTGATTGGCGCACCATCGCGCGCTGTAGCCATAGGGCACGGCAGGCGGAGCGCCGGCATAGCCTTGGTCGCCCGGGGGCGCGCCGTAGCCTTGCCCCTGTGGCGGCGGCCCATAACCCTGCCCTTGCGGCGGCGGTCCATAGCCCTGTTCCTGCGGCGGCGGGCCGGAGCCCTGGTCGGGAGGAGGTCCGCCCTCTTCGGAGCCGGGAGGAGGCCCATAGGCTCCGGGCGGCGGACCCTGCTCGTAGGGTCCGTAGGGCCCATAAGGATAAACGCAGCCGCCAAGAGTCACGGCCGCTCCAAGCAAGGCGGCTGATATCAGTAGGGAACGCATGATCTAGTCCTCGATAAGGAGAGGAGCCCATCCGGGAGCCATCTAAGGCGATGCATGCCTTCGGCGCAACCGGGCAGGCCGCACCACCCTTTATCCGGACGTCGCGTTCCCAACATTATGCACCCGAAGATTGTCATGGTCTGGGGGACTATAACCGGCACGGTGTTCATGGGTGGCCGGGNNGACAACGGCCCGGCCATGACGACGTTGTAGAGAGATGCATATCCGCTCCTGCTCCGTGAATCGCATGCTCGCTCTCGTATGGTGGTGCTCGCCCATGGTGTGAGGCGCGGCGAATCATGATGTCAGCCAGACCAGCATCCCACCCCTCGTCATGGCCGGGCCGTTGNNGCGTCATGAGATGGGGGAATGACAATTTTTCGCATTCAATTTCCAAAGCTAAGCCGTGAGCGCGTCAAGCTCGGTAGCTGTCGTTGATTTTCTCCAGCGCCGAAGCGCCGGGACAAAGATCGCTTTCCTGCAGCTGGTTCAACGGCGTCGCCACGGTGTTCAAATGGGCGTGGATGTCCTCGGTCTCCGCTTCGAGATAGAGGAGTCCGGTCACGATTTCGCCTGCAGCGTGGCGCTCCTGTAGATACTTCATCGCCGCAATGCGGTCGCGCGGATCGTAATCTTCGTGAAGCTTGGCGAGCTTCAGGACCGAGCCGTCATGCTGGGTCACGGTCTCCACCGTTCCCGGCGCGTAGTCGACGGCGATCGCCTCGCGCGGCGTGATGAGGTCGAGCCGGTTCACCGCTTCGTTGTGCTCGCGCACGAAATCGAAGCTCTTGGTCGAGCCGGCATGATTGTTGAACTGCACGCAGGGGCTGATCACATCGATGACGGCGCCCCCCTTGTGTGAAATCGCGGCCTTGATGATGGGCACGAGCTGTCTTCGGTCGCCGGAAAAGCTGCGCGCCACAAACGTCGCGCCGAGGATCAGCGCGAGGCTCACCAGATCGATGGCGGAGTCCATGTTCAGTCCGCCCGCCTTGCTCTTCGAGCCGCGGTCCGCGGTTGCCGAGAATTGCCCCTTCGTCAGCCCGTACACGCCGTTGTTCTCGCAGATATAGACCATGTTGATGCCTCGCCGCACGCAGTGGGCGAACTGGCCGAGGCCGATCGAGGCGGAATCGCCGTCGCCGGATACGCCCAGATAGATGAGATCGCGATTGGCCAGGTTGGCGCCGGTCAGCACAGACGGCATGCGCCCATGCACACTATTGAAGCCGTGGCTGTTGCCGAGCAGATAGTCGGGCGTCTTCGACGAACAGCCGATGCCCGACATCTTGGCGACCCGGTGCGGCTCGATGTCGAGCTCGAAGCAGGCCTGGATCAGCGCGGCGCTGATCGAATCGTGGCCGCAGCCGGCGCAGAGCGTCGAGATCGAGCCTTCATAGTCGCGATGGGTGAAGCCGAGCTTGTTGGTGGGAAGACCCGGGTGGCGAAGCTTGGGCTTGACGATATAGGTCATGGATTCCTCAGGCCGCGCGGCTCAGAAGCGGCTTCATGCGCTCCGCGATCGCGCCGGTAATGAAGCGGGCGGTGATCGGCGTGCCGTCATAGTGAAGGATGGAAATAAAGCGCGCCGGATCGATAGCGCATTCGTTCACAAGCAGTTTCTGCATCTGCGCGTCGCGGTTCTGCTCGACGACGAAGATCTGGTCGTGCGCGTCGACGAAGGCAGAAACCTCTTCTGAGAATGGAAAGGCCCGGATCCGCAGCGTGTCGAGATGCAGGTCTTGCGCTTCAAGCGAAGCCAACGCTTCATCCATGGCAACCGATGTCGAGCCATAATAGATCGCGCCGAAACGCGTAGCCCTTTTTGCCGGAAGCCGCACCGGCTGCGGCACCATCGTCTTCGCGGTCTCGAGCTTCCGCAGGAGGCGCTGCATGTTGTCGACATAGACGGCGCCTTCCTCGCTGTATTTGGCGAAACGGTCATGGGAGGAGCCACGCGTAAAATAAGCGCCCTTCGTCGGATGCACGCCCGGAAGTGTGCGATAGGGAATGGCATCGCCGTCGACATCGAGGTAACGGCCGAAGCTCTTTCCGGCTTCCAGCTCTTCGGCCGTCATGATCTTGCCGCGGTCGTAGCGGCGCGAATCGTCCCATGCGAGCGGCGCGCAGAGCCAGTCATTCATGCCGATGTCGAGGTCCGACATCACGAAGATGGGTGTCTGCAGGCGCTCGGCGAGATCGAAAGAAAGCGCCGCGAATTCGAACGCCTCGCCGGGATCCTTGGGAAAAATCAGGACGTGCTTGGTGTCCCCATGGCTCGCATAGGCGCAAAGCAGCACGTCGGATTGTTGCGTGCGTGTCGGCATGCCGGTCGATGGGCTGCCGCGCTGGATGTCGAAAATGACCGCCGGAATCTCAGCGAAATAGGCGAGGCCGAAGAATTCCTGCATGAGCGAGATACCGGGCCCCGACGTCGCGGTAAACGCGCGCGCACCATTCCAGCTGGCGCCGATCACCATTCCGATCGCGGCGATCTCATCTTCCGCCTGGACGATTGCAAATTTGTTCTGCTTCGTTTCAGGATCGACGCGGAGCTTGCGGCAATGCGCGCTGAAGGCTTCCGCGAGCGAAGTCGAAGGCGTGATCGGATACCAGGCCGCCACTGTAGCTCCGCCATAGACGCAACCCAGCGCTGCCGCGTCATTGCCGGCGATAAAGATGCGGTCGCCCACACCATCCGCGCTTGCCACTTTTAAAGCGCAGGCGCCGGCAAGATGCAGCTCCGCGTAATCGTAGCCCAGCCGGAATGCTTGGACGTTCGGGGCAATCAGCTTGTCTTTGCCCTTGAACTGCGCCGCGATTGCACCCTCAACGATCGCGGGCTCGATGCCCAACAGCGACGCCAGGCCGCCCACATAAAGAATGTTCTTGAACAATTGGCGCTGGCGCGCATCCGTATAGGTGCGGTTGCAGATTTCGGTGAGCGGTATGCCGATGACGCTCAAATCTTCGCGGAATTTGGATGCCGGCAGAGGCTTGGTGGAATCGTAGACGAGGTAGCCGCCTGCATCGATGGACGCCACATCTTTGTCCCAGGTCTGCGGATTCATTGCGACCATGAGGTCAACGCCGCCGCGGCGGCCAAGCCAGCCCGCGGCCGAGACGCGAACTTCGTACCAGGTCGGCAGACCCTGGATGTTGGAAGGAAAGATATTGCGCGTGGCGACAGGCACGCCCTTGAGAAGCACGCATTTCGCGAACAGCTCGTTCGCGCTCGCCGAGCCCGAGCCGTTCACATTGGCGAATTTGACGACGAAATCGTTGGTCGCTTCTATCGGCTGCGGCATGATTGGGCCTGTGCGGGTTCCAGGTAGAATTTTTTCATGTCCCAGGCGCCAGTCGGGCAGCGCTCGGCGCAAAGTCCGCAATGCAGGCATACGTCCTCGTCCTTCGCCATGATGCGGCCGGTCTTGAGCACGTCGGAAATAAAGAGGTCCTGTGACGTGTTCGGCGCGGGCGTCATGAGGTGCAGGCGCAGATCGTTTTCATCGGCATTCGGCGTGAAGGTGATGCAGTCCATCGGGCAGATGTCGACGCAGGCGTCGCATTCGATGCAGAGTTTGGTCTCGAATACTGTTTCGATGTCGCAATTGAGACAGCGTTGCGCTTCGAGGAAGCCGAGCTTGGGATCGAAACCAAGTTCCACTTCGACCTTGACGTTGCGCAAAGTCACGTCCTGCGGCGCATGCGGAACTTTGTAGCGCAGGTCGAGCGAGACGTCGTTGTCGTAGCTCCATTCGTGAATGCCCATCTTCTGGCTCAAGAGATTGACGAGCGGCGGCGGCCGCACCTTCACGTCGTCGCCGTTACAGAGCAGATCGATGGAGATGGCAGCCTCATGGCCGTGAGCGACGGCCCAAATGATATTTTTCGGACCGAACGCCGAGTCGCCGCCGAAGAAGATTTTCGGATTGGTCGACTGCATGGTGACGGGGTCTACTTTCGGCATGTCCCAGCGGTCGAATTCGATGCCGATGTCGCGTTCGATCCAGGGAAATGCGTTCTCCTGTCCGACCGCAACCAGCACGTCGTCGCATTCCATCTCGACGTCCGGCTCGCCCGTGGCCACGAGCGTGCGCCGCCCCTTTGGATCGTGCTCCGCCTTCACGTTCTCGAACCGCACGCCGGTCAGCTTACCGTTCGCGTGGATGAACGCCTTGGGCACAAGAAAATTGTGGATGGGGATGCCCTCCTCCATCGCATCGTCTTTTTCCCAGGGCGACGCCTTCATCTCCTCGAATCCTGAGCGCACGACGACGCGCACATCCTCTCCGCCGAGACGCCGGGAAGTGCGGCAGCAATCCATCGCCGTGTTGCCGCCGCCCAGCACGATCACGCGTTTGCCGATCCTCTCCGTATGGCCGAAGGAAACGCTCGACAGCCAGTCGATGCCGATATGAACGTTCGCCGCCGCTTCCTTGCGGCCTGGGATGTCGAGTTCGCGCCCGCGCGGTGCGCCGCAGCCGACGAAGATCGCGTCGTAATCCTCCGCGAGCAGCGTTTTGAGGCTTCCCACTTTTTCGCCGAACCGCAATTCGGGCTTGAGGCCGAGAATGTAATTGCACTCTTCGTCGAGCACGCGCTCGGGAAGGCGGAATTTGGGAATCTGCGTGCGCATCATTCCGCCCGCCATCTTGTCCTGGTCGTAGAGAACACAGGTGTAGCCGAGCGGCAGAAGATCGCGCGCGACGGTGAGCGAGGCGGGGCCCGCACCGATTAGCGCGATGCGCTTGCCGTTCTTCTGGTGGGCCGGCTTCGGCAGACGCTCGCTGATGTCGTCCTTGTTGTCGGCAGCGACGCGCTTCAGCCGGCAGATCGCGACCGGCTCCTTCTCGACGCGCAGACGTCGGCAGGCGGGTTCGCAGGGCCGGTCGCAGGTGCGGCCGAGCACGCCCGGGAAGACGTTCGATTCCCAGTTGATCATGTAGGCGTCGGTGTAGCGTCCGGCCGCGATCAGTCGGATATATTCGGGCACAGGCGTGTGCGCCGGACACGCCCATTGGCAGTCGACCACCTTGTGGAAGTAGTCCGGATTGCTGACATCGGTCGGCTTCATGCCGGAAGGGCGGGCGGGCGCGGGCGTGCCAAGCTCCTCAGCCGGAACTGAACTCATCTCTCTGAATGATCTCCATCGCGCTTCCGCCCTTCGACGGCCGCACTCCTTCGCGGGCGGGATTTCAACCCTGCCGCCCCGGTTGCTGCCCCTGAATCACCCATACTAGCCGTCAAAGCTTAGCGCGCAATTGCTAAAGGGATGCAGGGCCCTAAAAACGGGCTCTTGCGCATGATTTGCCCCAAATCTTCCGTTGAACCGCTCTGGATCGGACGGTCGCGCTCGCGATAATGCCTGCGCCTCGACCGGAGCCCTGCCTTGGACATTTCTCTTTCCGACGAACACCGCGCCATTGACGAGAGCGTTGCCCGCATTTGCGTCCGCTTTAGCGACGCCTATTGGACCGAATGCGACCAGACGCCCCGCTTTCCCGAGGAGTTCCATCACGCGATGGCGGAGGCGGGCTGGCTCGGCATCACCATGCCGGTGGAACTGGGCGGCGCCGGGCTCGGGGTCACCGAAGCGGCCATCATGATGCATGCGGTCACGCGCGGCGGCGGCGGATTTTCCGCGGCGTCGACCATCCACGTCAATCTCTTCGGCCCGCACGCGGTCGTCGTGCACGGCACCGAGGAGCAGAAGGCGCGCTGGCTGCCCCCGCTCATCAGGGGAGAGCAGAAAGTGTGCTTCGGCGTGACCGAGCCCAATGCGGGCCTCGACACCACGAACATCGAGACGTTCGCGCGACGCACCAACGAAGGCTACGTCATCCGCGGGCGGAAGATGTGGACGACGACGGCGCAGGAAGCCGACAAGATTCTGATTCTCGCGCGCACGCGGCCGCGCGCCGAGTGCAGTCGTCCGACCGAAGGAATGACTCTTTTCTACACCGATCTCGACCGTTCGAAGGTCGAGGTGCGCCGCATCGAGAAGATGGGCCGCAGCGCGGTCGATTCGAATGCCGTCTTCATCGACGACCTCTTTGTGCCCGACGACGACCGCGTCGGCGAGGAGGGCAAGGGATTCCGCTATCTCCTCGACAGTCTCAATCCCGAACGCATTCTGATCGGCATCGAGGCGGTGGGTCTCGGGCGCGATGCGCTGCGCCGGGCCAGCGATTATGCTCGTGACCGGCGCGTGTTCGGGCGCGCAATCGGCCAGAACCAGGGCATCCNNCCCATGGCGGCATGGGCTACGCGCGCGAATACCAGGTCGAGCGGCTCTTCCGCGAGAGCATCCTCACGCGCATCGTGCCCGTGACGGAACAGCTCGTTCTCTCCTTCATCGCCGAGAATGTGCTCGATCTGCCGAAATCGTACTGATCAGACGTTTTGGAATTGTGTCAGGCTGAGGATGTTGCCGTCGGGATCGGTGAACCATGCCACAAGGGCGCTCTTGTCCGGCGATGTCCAGATGCCGAGATTGTCCTGACCGAAACCGTCATAGATTTGAAACACGACGCCCTTTTTCCTCAACGCGGTTACGACCGCGACGATATCGTCGACGTGCCACCCGAGCGCCGTGAAGCGCCGAGGCGCAAAGTCCTTCAGTTCGGAGATGCGAATGGTACGCCCGTCAGTTTCCAGCATGAGCGCGAATGGATCCTCCCCTTTCACGGCAAGACTCAGCGAGTCGCGATAGAAGACCTTGGCCCTCGCGGTCACGTGTGCCGAGAAACGTCACCACTCTTGCGGATGCGGGTAGGGCCATGGGCTGGCCTCGAGAGCGGGAACGGGATTAAACAATAGCGCAAATCGCAACGGTCATCTGCATGCCGGGCCTCTATTTCGAAGAATTTTCCGTTGGGCAGACATTCGCTCATCCGATCCGGCGCACGGTGACGGAGGCCGACAATGTTTTCTTCTCTGCGATCACGCACAACCCCGCGCAGCTACATCTGGACGAAGAATATGGAAAGACGACGGAATTTGGAACGCGCATCGTCAATTCGCTGTTCACGCTCGGGCTGATGATCGGCATTTCCGTGGGCGAGACGACGCTCGGTACGACGGTCGCCAATCTCGGCATGGACGAGGTCCGTTTCCCGAAGCCCGTTTTTCACGGCGACACGCTGCATGTCGAGAGCGAGGTGCTGGAATTGCGCGAGAGCCGGTCGCGCCCGCAAAACGGTATCGTCGTATTCGTCCATCGCGCCATCAACCAGCGCGGCGAGATCGTC
>PKWC01000142.1 GCA_003131925.1 Alphaproteobacteria bacterium
CACCTCCCCCACGTTGGGGGAGGAAAAGAAGCGTCACATTTTGGTTTCTTATGTCTGTGGCGCGCCTTAGTCTGCCGGCACGCGAGGGGGATGAAATGACGGACAAGATTCCTGTCGGACAGACGATTTCCGGCGCGTATAATTTTGCTTTCACGCGCTTACTTTCCATCCTGGCGATCGTATGGCTGCCCTACGCTGTCTTCGCAGCGATTGCGGTGGGCGTTGCCCTGCTTGCGGTGCCGGATCTCCCGCGCATGCTGATGACGCACGATATCGACATCGAGGCAATGATGGGCCTGAGCCGCGTCGTCCTCCTCATCGCCGTTATCGGCTTCATCATGTCGTCCATGATCACGGTCGGCCTGCAGCGCCAGGCGCTCGGAAAGCAATCCGCGACCGTCTGGTACTATTTCTCGCTGGGCGCTCCGGTGTGGCGCATGGCTGCCGCTTTCTTCCTTGCCGGGCTTGTCGTCGTCTTCATCGCCATCGTGATTTCCGGAGCCTGCGCCGCGATCTGGGTCGCCGCGGGAAGCATCCCGGGCGCGGTGTGGACCGTTCGCATCGTCGCGATTGCGGCAGGGATCTGTTTCCTCATCTACATCGCGACACGGCTGTTGTTCTTCCTGCCAGCGGTCGTGACTGCGGAAGAGACGATCGGAATTGAACGCGCCTGGGTTCTCAGCCGCGGCAATTTCTGGCGAATCGTCCTGGTGTGGCTTGCGGTGATTCTTCCGGTCGCAATTGCATTCTGGATCGTGTCGCGCGTCGTTCTTGGACCACTCGTGCCGTGGCCCCACGCCCATATGGGCACGCGCGAGATACTGCGCATGTTCGCAATGCAATCCAGTGCCTTTGCGCCGTTGGTCCTGGCAGTCGAATTTGTGGAGCGCGTCGTAATCCTGGGCGTCGCCAATGGAGCGGTCGCCAGTGCCTACCTCGCGGTAGCCGGCGCGCCGCCGGTCCAGCCCGCCGCGGCGCGACAGGGGTCCGAGCCCGGCTTTGGTTCCGGCACCGGAGCCTGATAAGAGCAGGGCAGCGAATCTCCCGAGGCCCGTCTCCAAGGCGCACATGACCAGGATTTCCGTCGCGGAGACGATCCGCTTCGCTTACACTTTCGCCTTCGGACAGATCGGCGCCATCATAGGACTGGTGTGGCTGCCGTTGCTCATTGCCGCACTCCTGCAGTTTCTTCCCTATGCGATCGGCACCGCCTATCCGCCTGACGCTTCCAATGCTGCCGGAGCAACGGGCGCGGCGCTGCTCAATCTCGCTTTCGTGGCCGCGACGCTCGTCCTTTATGCGATGAACTGCGTGTCGGTGACGCGGCAGGCGTTGGGCCTGCGCCAGGGCGCGGCGACGGTTCATTTTTCCCTCGGCCGGCCGGAATGGCGCATGTTCGCGGCGATCGTCATTTGCGGATTGATCACCGTTTCGGTGCTCATGTTTTGCCTTCTGGTCGCGACAATTCCGACCCGCGTTGCCGGAGCGCCGGACCTGCTGGGGGCGGTCGCCGCGCTCGCCGGCCTTTGCGCCGCCGTCTGGATCACGCTGCGCCTGGTTTTTTTCGTACCGCCGGTCGTCGTGGCGGAGGAGCGGATCGATCTTCCGCGCGCCTGGATGCTGTCGAGACAGAACTTCTGGCGCATCCTCGCGATTGTGCTCGCGGCAACCGTCCCCTTTCTGCTGATCCAGGGCATTGTGTTCCTGATACTCCTCGGTCCCGGATTCGTCGCGCCGCTACCCACGAACACTGCAGCCGCGGCCATCACGCTCACGCACCGCCTTGCGCTGTTCGACCGCCACATGCCGACGGTGATCGGATTTGCGCTGGTGCTCGCGCCCTTCAATCTCGGATTGACATTGGGCGCCTCAGCCTTCGCCTATCGCGCACTCGTCCCCGCGCGCCCTTCCGTTCGCAGCTCGGCCTGAACGCCGCCGCGGTAGCGTCGGCGAATCATTCTGCGGGGTGCGCCCGCTGGGGGCGGCGGGCCGCGAGCCCCTTTAGCGCAAGGTCGAGAATGGCATCGGTGTCGCGGCTGGTGAGCGGGGCGTGTCCGATCAGGAGGCGGAAATAGAATGGCGCGTAGATGAGATCGAGGGCCGCCTCGATATCGATATTGCGGCGGATGTCGCCCTCGGCCGCGGCGCGCGCCAGCAATGCGCGCCCCTCCTCGCGGCTCTTCATCACGAAATGGGTACGAATCACCTTGGCGAGTTCGCTGTCGCTCTGCGCGGCGGCGATCATCATCGCGGTACTGCGGCCGGCGCGCGTGGTGAGGGTTTCAGCCAGCTCGCGCAGCCTGGAGCGGAGCGCGGCCAATGCGCGGCGGGAATTGCGCGACGGCGGCGTGGTCCGATCGCGCTCGAGAAACGCGCTCATCGCCACCGCATGCGCATTGGGCCATTCGCGGTAGATGGTGGGCCTGCCGACGCCGGCACGCGCCGCGATCGCTTCCATCGTCACCGCGCCGAGCCCCCCTTCGTCGAGCAGTTTCGCCGCCGCCGCCAGGATGCGCCTGCGGGTTGCCGGATCGCGAGGCCGGCCTCTCGAGGGTTTTTTCTCTTGCGCCACGCTTGACCGCGTCCCATATTATCGTTACGATACGTAACGTAATAGATCGCAATTCGCGGTCAAAAGCAAGAGGAGCATGGATCATGAGCACAACCTCCTCCTCCGCGGCTCCCCCGTCCGCGGCTCGATCACGCCTTACATCATCGTCAAGGGCGCAGGGGCGGCGATCGCCTTTTACACAAAGGTTTTCGGCGCCAGGGAGGAATCGCGGCTTTCCGACCCCGACGGCCGCATCGGTCATGCCGAACTCGTCATCGGCGATGGGCGTCTGATGCTCGCCGATGAAATGCCCGCCTTCGGTGCGCTCAGCCCTCCCGCCATCGGCGGGACGCCCGTCAAGCTTCATCTCCCCGTCGAGGACGTCGATGCGGTGATGGAACGGGCGCGCGAAGCCGGTGCGACAATCCTGCGTCCGGCGCAGGATCAGTTCTATGGCGAGCGGTCGGGAATGCTGGCAGACCCGTTCGGACACCAGTGGTTCCTCGGCACGCGTAAAGAGGCGATAAGCCCGGAAGAAATGCAGAAGCGCTACACGGATTCGTTTAAGGTCGCGTAGCACGAGGCAATTGAAGGACCACCATGCGATCGCGCAAAGCCAGCATCGCGCTCGTACTTGCCGTCGTCTATGTCGACATGCTGGGCATCGGATTGGCGTTTCCGATTCTGCCGCGCCTCGTTCAACAATTCGAGCATGGCGACGTTTCGCGCGCGGCCTGGATCTACGGCCTGCTCGCGGCAGCCTACGCGCTGATGCAGTTTATGCTCGCGCCAATGCTTGGCGCATTGTCGGATCGCTTTGGGCGCAGGCCTGTCCTCCTGCTCTCGCTCCTCGGAATGGGCCTCAACTATGCCGTACTTGCGGCCGCGCCATCGCTCGCCTGGCTCGCTGCAGGGCGCATCGTGGCTGGTGCAATGGGCGCCAGCTATTCCACGGCGAGCGCCTATCTCGCCGACATCACGCCGCCGGAAAAACGCGCGCAGAGCTTCGGGCTCATCGGCGCGGCGTTCGGTTTCGGATTTATCACCGGGCCCGCGCTCGGCGGCTTGCTGGGCGACATCGATCTGCGGCTGCCGTTTGTCGTCGCATCGGTACTGAGTTTCGCCAATCTGGCGTTCGGCTATTTCATCCTGCCGGAATCACTTGCGCCGGAAAATCGCAAGGACTTCAGCCTGGTGCGCGCCAATCCGGTGGGCGCACTTGGCACGATCGGCCGCTACCCCGCCATCGCCGGCCTTCTGCTTGTCTTCGTCCTTGCGACCTTTGCCAATAAAGTTGCGGAAACGACCTGGGTACTATTCGCAACCTACAAATTCCACTGGAGCGCCGCTTCCGTCGGTATTTCGCTCGCCATGGTGGGCGTCATGTTCGTGGTCGGGCAGGGTGGCCTCGTTCGCATTGTGCTGCCGAGGTTGGGAGAGCGTCGCGCAATTCTGATGGGTCTGTTCGTGAGCGCGGTCGTGGTGGTGTTGTACGGAAGCGTGCCCCGGGGCTGGATGGTATATCCGGTGATGGTTCTTGCCCTGTTCGGCTGGACCATCGCGCAACCTGCCAGCATGGGCGTGATGTCGCGCACCTTGCCGGCGAACGAGCAGGGGCTTCTCCAGGGCGGCATTGCGAGCGTCAACAGTCTGACTGCCGTTGTCGGTCCGCCCGTATGGACTTCCATCTTTGCTTATTTCATCGGTCCCGCGGCGCCTGTTGTTATTCCCGGCGCCGCTTTCGACGGCGCGGCGCTCGTGTTCCTCATTGCACTTGTAGTCGCGGCGCGAACATTGCCGGCGGAACGCATGGGAGGCATGGCGCTCGACAATACGGGGACATGATACTAGTCCCTGGAGTCAACGATGGCGTGAGCGCTGGCCGACCGATGCCCAGCGCGCGAAGGCGCTGTCTGGAAACCTCGTTGAAGCATTATGGGTGTTGCGAACATTACATGAACAAAATCGTTATAGTTTTATTTACCATGGCGGATCACAATTCTGTTGTTTTCGGTTCGTTCTTGTGGAACGCAAGCACTGGGGGCGATCAATCCAGCCGTAGTCCTCGCCAACTCCCCGGTTTTCTTGGGTTTTTGCTTGACTCCGCCTTTTATCCCATGATATCCCATGCTGTCCCATGCAAATAGGCCGAACAGCCCCGTGATTTGACCGGCTGCCCGACCCGGCAAGGGGAACCGCGAGGGGGCAGTCAATCCACATGGGCATGGCAGCACATCCGCCGTTCATCTCGATGCCCGCGGGCGCGCTCGACAGGAAGGGCCGCGTCTGCATTCCCGCGTCCTACCGCCAGATTCTCACCGCGCAGAGCACGAACGGCGTCTATGTCTGCCCGTCATTCTACGAGCCCGCACTCGAATGCTTCGGCGAGAGTGTGCTGCAGGAGTTCCACCAGGCGCAGGCCGGTGATGATCCGTTCTTCGCCGAGACGCATGACGTGAAGGCGTTCTCGGTGCTCGCGATGACACAGCTGCTTGCGCTCGACGAAACGGGTCGCGTGCGTCTTCCCGACGCGCTGATCGCCCACGCAGGCCTTGTCGAAAACGTCACCTTCGTTGGCATGGGGCGCAAGTTCGAGATCTGGGACACGCAACGTTTCGCGCCGGTACTCAACGAGAGGCTCGCCAGTGCGCGCGCTCTGCGCAAATCGCAGCCGGTGGCGTCATGAGCCGGGGCCACGCGCCAGTCCTGCTCGCAGAGGTGCTCGACGCGCTCGCGCCGCGCGATGGCGCCAACTACGTCGACGGCACGTTCGGCGGTGGCGGCTATGCGCAGGCAATTCTCGATCGGGCAAAATGCAAGGTTCTCGGCATCGACCGCGATCCGGACGCGGTCAGACGCGGCGCGGCACTCAAGGAGCATTACGCAGGACGTCTGGCTCTTGCGCAGGGACGCTTTTCCGCAATGGAGCAGCTGCTCGCGGAGCAGCACGAAACGGGAAGCGATGGGGTCGTGCTCGATCTGGGCGTGTCGTCTTTCCAGCTCGACGAGCCCGGGCGCGGGTTCTCGTTTCGCGGCGACGGTCCGCTCGACATGCGCATGGAACAGCAAGGTTCGTCCGCGAGCGATTTCGTCAACACCGCCAGCGAGGCAGAGCTTGCAGATGTAATCGCCCGACTGGGCGAGGAACGGCAGGCACGGCGAATCGCCCGCGCGATCGTCGCTGTGCGGCCGCTTTCGCGCACGGGCGAACTGGCTGAAATTGTGGTCGAGACCTTGGGCCCAGGCGCGGCTCGCCACAAGATCCATCCGGCGACGCGGACCTTTCAGGCGTTGCGGCTGCACGTCAACGACGAGTTGGGCGAACTCGCCTCGGGCCTCGCCGCCGCCGAACGCGTGCTGAGACCAAGCGGGCGTCTCGCCGTCGTATCGTTCCATTCGCTCGAGGACCGCGTCGTCAAGCAGTTTCTTGCGGAACGCAGTGGACGCGTACCCGCCGGTTCCCGGCACGCTCCCGCGTCACTTCCTGCGCGCGCACCGACATTCCGGCTTCTTCCGCCGCGACCGTGCACGCCCAGCGCCGCGGAACTCTCGCGCAATCCCCGTTCTCGCTCGGCGCGCCTGAGGGCGGCCGAACGCACATCCGTCCCGCTCGCGGCCTAGGAGGCAATGATGATACGGATTTTAAACTTCTTCTGTTTCGCGGCCGCCGCCTTGTGCTGCCTCGCGCTCTACCACGTCTCGGAACAGACGCGCGTTTCGCGCATACACTTGGTGGCGGTCGAAAGACAAATCGCCGATGAGCACGGCGCGATGAAAGTTCTCCAGGCCGATTGGGAGCGCGTCTCCGAGCCGTCGCACATCCAGGCGCTGGCGCAGACAAAACTCGGCCTCTCGGACGTGCCGGCAGTGGCGCTGGCATCGCTGGAACTTCTGCCACGCCGGGGCGAGACCCCGACGGCCGGATCCCCCGTCCAGACAGCCAGCATCACCGTTGCGCCAATTTCGGCCGATCCGCATCTTCGCCTTGCAGCCGCCCATGCGGGGAACTGACGGACAGATCTACGCTCCACTCGAGCGCAGGCAGGATGGTCGCGAAGCCGTCTCCGTGATCCAGCGGCGCATTATCGTCGCAGCCGGCATCTGCGTAATGGCCTTCGCCTTGATCGGCGTCAGGCTGGTCGATGTCGGCCTCATGAAAGGCAGCGTTACCGGCGCATCCGCGCCAATCAGCGACCAGCCGCAATCCGTACGCGCCGACATTCTCGACCGTAGCGGCGTGGTGCTCGCACGCGATCTGCCTGTTGGCGATCTCTATGCACGACCGCACGCGTTTGCCGACAGGCGCGAAGCGGCGCGGCAGCTTGCCGCCGTGGCCGGCGTCGGCTCCAACCGTCTGGCGCGTGCTTTCGACAGCCGGCACAATTATGTCCTCGTCGCGCGTCAGCTCGTTCCTGACGTGCAGGCGAAAATCAGGCAACTCGGCTTGCCCGGGCTCGAATTCGAGCCGGCAGAAAAACGCTACTATCCCGAAGGCCTGGCGGCCGTGCAGGTGCTGGGCACGACCGACCCGGACGGCAATGGCGTCGACGGTCTCGAGCTTGGTCTCGATTCGACGCTTGGCCATGCGGAGCCTGGCGCGGGCATTGCGCTTTCTCTCGACATGCGTGTGCAGTATGCGCTGGCTCACGAAGTCGAGCAGGCGCGGGAAACCTTTGGCGCGCGCGCGGCAGGCGGCATCGTCCTCAATGTGAACACGGGCGAAATTCTCGCCATGGCCTCGCTGCCGGATGCTCCGGGCGAGACGGGTGCGGCCGCGAACTCCGATCCGCGCCGCAATCGCATGGCGCAGGATGTCTACGAGCTTGGCTCCGTCTTCAAGATATTTTCCTTTGCGCTTGCAGTGGAGGATCACACCATCCGTCTGGATGAGGTGTTTCCGATCGCGGCGGGCTTTCACATAGGC
The DNA here is from genome assembly GCA_003131925.1 of Alphaproteobacteria bacterium. Taxonomy (GTDB): domain Bacteria; phylum Pseudomonadota; class Alphaproteobacteria; order Micropepsales; family Micropepsaceae; genus Rhizomicrobium. The sequence goes on from PKWC01000142.1 coordinate 7,476, forward strand.
CGCTACACGATCCATGACGCCGAGCACATGCCGTCGACGCTTGCCGCCCGCGATATCCTCGCGCAATCGTCCAATGTCGGCACCGCACAGATCGCCTTGCGTTCCGGCCCGGAGCGGCAACGCGCCTTTCTTGCGCATCTTGGCCTTCTCGCACCCGTGCGGACCGAGTTGCCGGAACACGCCGCCCCTCTGATTCCCGGCCATTGGAGCGAAGTCGAGACCGCCACGATCGGATTTGGCCATGGCATCTCCGTCTCGCCCTTGTCCTTTGTTACTGCTGCAGCTGCCCTGGTGAATGGCGGTCGGCGAATCGTGCCGACCTTTCTCAAGCAGGTTTCCGACGCGCGCGGCGAGCAGCTCATCAAGCCCGAAACCAGCGCCACGATGCGGGAGCTGCTGCGCTACGTCGTGACGAACGGCACGGGTAAAAAGGCGGACGTGCCCGGCTACGATATCGGCGGCAAGACGGGCTCGGCTGAAAAGGTTTCCGGACGCGGCTATGTCGCCCATCGCCTGCTCACCTCCTTCTGCGCCGTCTTTCCCATTGAAAATCCGCGTTATCTCGTGTTCGTCATGCTCGACGAGCCGCATGGCACGAAGGCGACCTTCGGCCTTGCTCTGGCTGGCTTCACTGCCGCACCGCTCGCCGGACGCGTCGTCGCGCACATTGCGCCGATGCTGGGCATGCCGACGGACACCTCCGCCGTGGTGCAGGCCAAAGACAACTCATAATGGAAACACAATCGGGGGCGATCGAAGCGGCGGGAATGGCGAGCATCGCGCCCATGCAGGAGTTCAGCGAATTTGCAGGTCTGGCGAGCGACAGCCGCTCGGTCGGACCCGGCTATCTTTTTGCAGCGTTGCCTGGCACGCAGGCGGACGGCGCGTTGTTCATCTCCGATGCGGTAAGGCGTGGTGCGATCGCGGTTCTCGGCCGGCCTTCCGTTCGCGCCGAAGCCGAAAAGCATGGCGTACCGCTCATTGCCGACGACAATCCGCGTCTCAGGCTGGCAAAAATCGCCGCCGAACATTTCGGCGCGCAGCCATGCGTCGTGGCGGCGGTCACCGGCACAAATGGAAAGACTTCAGCCTGCGTTTTCCTGCGCCAGCTGTGGGCGAGCCGCGGTCGCAGCGCCGCGAGCATCGGCACGATTGGGGTTGTCGCACCGTCGGGCACGACATCGCTCGCGCACACCACTCCCGATGCCATCGAGACGCACAGGCTACTCGCACGACTCGCCTGCGAGGGCGTCACCCATCTCGCGCTCGAGGCGTCGAGCCACGGACTCGACCAGTATCGCCTTGACGGCGTGGAAATCGCGGCAGCGGCCTTCACCAATCTCACGCGCGACCATTTGGACTATCATCCCGATTTTGCGCATTATCTCGCGGCGAAGTTGCGCCTGTTCACCGAGCTTGTCCGGTCCGCCGGATTGGCGGTCGTCAATGCGGATGCGGAGGAGGCCGGGCAGTTTCTGTCGGCGGCGCGCGCGAGAAATCTCAGGCTCCTCACTGTCGGCGCAAGAGGGACAGAGATTCGAATTGCGTCTCTCGCGCCACGCGCGGAAGGACAGGTCCTGCGGATCGTCTTTGCGGGAATCAGTTACGAGATCGAATTGCCGCTCGTGGGCGCCTTTCAGGCGTCCAATGCGCTCGTCGCCGCGGGCATCGCGATCGGATTGGGCGATCCGCCGGAAGAAATTTTCGCGGCGCTGTCAAATCTGAAAGGTGCGCCGGGGCGCCTTGAGAAAGTGGCGGCTACGACGAACGGCGCGCCGATCTATGTTGATTACGCGCACACGCCCGACGNNGGTGCTCATTGCGCTTCGGCCGCATGTCGCGGGAAGGCTGCATCTCGCATTCGGCTGCGGTGGCGACCGCGACAAGGGCAAGAGAGTACTGATGGGCGCGATTGCCGCGCGGCTCGCGGACCGCCCCATAGTGACCGACGACAATCCGCGCGGCGAGGATGCGGCGGAGATACGACGCCAGATTCTGATAGGTTGTCCGGGAGCAATGGAAATCGGCGACAGGGCCGACGCGATTCGGGCAGCTGTCGCCTCTCTTATGCCCGGCGATGTTCTCGTCATCGCTGGAAAAGGCCATGAGAGGGGACAGATCGTCGGTGGAGAGACCCGTCCCTTCGTCGATTCCGATGAGGCGCAAAAAGCGGTGCGCGAGGGTGCGTCGTGATCGCGCTCTGGACATCGCAGGAAGCGGAGGCTGCAACCCTCGGCCACGCGACGCGACCCTTCGAAGCGCAGGGCGTGTCGATCGATACCCGCACGCTAAAATCCGGCGATCTGTTCGTGGCCCTCAAAGGCGAGGCGCGCGACGGGCACGAATTCGCGTCCCGGGCGATTGCGAACGGCGCCGCTGCGGCGCTGGTGTCGCGTGTGCCGGACGATATCGCGCGCGAAGCGCCGCTGCTTGTCGTCGCCAATACCCAACGGGCGCTCGAGGATTTCGGGCGCGCGGCGCGGATCCGCGCCCGTGGCCACGTAGTTGCGGTTACCGGCAGCGCTGGCAAGACCACGACGAAGGAGATGTTGCGCCTCTCGCTCGGCGCGCTTGGTTCCACCCATGCATCGGCGTCGTCCTACAACAATCATTGGGGTGTGCCGCTGAGCCTGGCGCAATGGCCTCGCGGCGACGCCTTTGCCGTATTCGAGATCGGCATGAATCATTTCGGCGAGGTCCGGACCCTTGCGAGCTTCGCGCGGCCGCACGTCGCGCTCGTCACCACGATTGCTCCGGCACATCTCGAATATTTCGGCAGCGTTGAGGCGATCGCCGACGCCAAGTCGGAGATTTTCGAGGGCCTGTCACCAGGTGGCGTCGCGGTAGTGCCGGCGGACAATGCCTGCTCCGCGCGCCTGATTGCGCGCGCGCGGCAGTCGGGCGTTGGCCGCATGCTGAGCTTCGGCGATTCGGCCGATGCGGACGCCCGGATCGTGTCCAGGTCGGAAGGCCCCGACAGCATGAAAGTCGAGGCGGAGATCATGGGCCGGCGATGCGTGTTCCGGATTGGAGCGTTGGGTGCCCATATCGCGCAAAATGCAATCGGCGCCCTTCTGACAGTCGCTGCACTCGAGGGCGATGTTGTGGACGCGGCGGCATCGCTTGCATCCTTTTCTGCCCTCAAGGGCCGCGGAGCGCGGTTCGCTCTGGCGCTTGCGGGCGGATCGGCCGAGATCATCGACGAGAGCTACAACGCCAATCCCGCGTCGATGCGCGCCGCGCTCGCGCTTCTGGGTTCGGCAAAGCCTATCGGCGGCGGTAGGCGCATTGCCGTGTTGGGAGATATGCTGGAGCTGGGCGCCGAAAGCCCTTCGCTGCACGCAGCGCTCTCCGGCGCCGTCGAAGATGCACACGCTGACCTCGTCTTTGCCTGCGGCCGCGACATGCGCGCGCTGTTCGATGTTCTGCCAGCATCTCGCCGCGGTGTGTGGGGCGAGACATCCTCCGCCATTGCGCCCCAAATCGTCCGTACGCTTCGCCCGGGCGACGTGGCGCTAATCAAGGGATCCCTGGGGAGTCGCATGTCCACAATCCTCGACGCACTCAAGAACGGCGCGGGAGCGAAATAGCCATGCTTCCGCTTCTTCTCGTGCGCTTTTCTGATCACCTCGGCGTCCTGAACGTCTTCCGCTACATCACCTTCCGCACCGGCGGCGCGCTCATGACGGCGCTGTTCATCGCCTTCGTAATCGGCCCTGCGATGATCCGCCGGTTGCGCGTGAGCCAGGGCAGCGGTCAGCCGATCCGCACCGACGGGCCGGCACGGCACATCATCGAGAAGCAGGGCACGCCCACCATGGGCGGCCTGCTGATCTTGATTTCGTCGATCGCTGCAACACTTCTTTGGGCAGACCTCACCCAGGCCTATGTGTGGGTCGTCCTGTTCGTCACGATCAGTTTCGGCCTGCTCGGTTTCGTGGACGATTATCTGAAGGTCACGAAGCGTTCACCAGAAGGCGTGAGCGCCAATACCAAATTGTTGATCCAGGTCGCAGTCGCGGTTCTGGCATCGTTCGCGGCCATGTCGCTCGAGGAGCCGTCGCTGGCCGGGACGGTGGCCATTCCGTTCCTCAAAACCGTTCTTCTGCATCTCGGCTGGGGCTTTCTCGCCTTCGGCGCCCTTGTGATCGTGGGCGCGTCGAACGCGGTCAATCTCACCGACGGCCTCGACGGGCTCGCCATCGTGCCGGTGATCATTGCTGCGCTCGCGTTCGCGCTCATTGCCTATCTCGTCGGCAACGTAAAGTTCGCCGACTATCTGCAGCTGCACTACATCGCTGGCACCGGCGAGCTTGCCGTGTTTCTCGCGGCGCTTGTCGGCGGCGGGCTCGGATTCCTCTGGTACAACGCGCCGCCGGCAATGGTCTTCATGGGCGACACAGGATCGCTTTCGCTTGGCGGGGCGCTGGGCGGCGTCGCGGTCGCCACTAAGCACGAAATCGTCCTGGCAATCATTGGCGGATTGTTCGTCATCGAGGCGGTTTCCGTGATCGTCCAGGTGGCGTCGTTCAAGTTGACGGGCAAACGAATATTCCGCATGGCACCGATCCATCATCATTTCGAACAGCTCGGCTGGCAGGAATCCACGATCGTGATCCGCTTCTGGATCGTCTCGGTGGTTCTGGCGCTGATCGGCCTTTCGACGTTGAAGCTGCGGTGAGGAACGGGCCATGATTCCCGTCCGTTCTTTCAGCAATCGCGACATCGGCGTGTTCGGGCTTGCACGATCAGGCATTTCCGCCGTCCAGGCTTTGAAAGCCGGCAGCGCGCGGGTTTTCGCGTGGGATGAAAGCGAACAGCCGCGCAGTGATGCAGCGGCGCAAGGCGTCCATGTCGTGCCATTTGCTTCCTGGCCGTGGAGTCGCATCAAGGCACTCGTGCTCAGCCCCGGTGTCGCGCTGACGCACCCTAGCCCACACGAGGTGGTGATTGCGGCGCGAGGCGTGGGCGCGGAAATCATCGGCGACATCGAGCTTTTCGCCCGCGAAATTCGTCCCGATGCTGCGCGCGCCGGCCGCGCGCCGGTGATCGCGGTCACGGGAACGAACGGCAAATCGACGACGGTGGCGCTTGTCGGGCACATTCTCTCCACCTGCGGCTTCCAGGCCGAGATAGGCGGAAATATCGGCAAGCCCGTGCTCGATCTGGCCCCTCCGAACGCACGCGTGATTTATGTTCTCGAGATCTCGTCCTATCAGATCGATCTCGCACCCGGTCTTGTTCCGGACGTGGCAGTGCTGACCAACATCACGCCCGATCATATCGAACGACACGGATCGCTTGCCAATTATGCAGCCGTCAAGGCGCGGCTTCTGGAGCAAGCTTCGCCCGACGGTTGCGTCGTGATCGGCGTCGACAATGCCAAAAGCGTCGCCATTCACACGCGTTTGTCGGCCACGCGCGGCACCAGCGCCGTGCCCGTATCAGTCGGCAAGGTGCTTGGGCGCGGGATATTCGCCGTGGACGGAGCTCTTTACGACGCTTGGGGCAACCGCGCATCGAAGGTTATGGAGCTTGGCGTCGCCGTGCGTCTTCCCGGCGCGCATAATTGGCAGAATGCCGCGCTTGCCTACGCCGCTGTGCGGCCTTTCGTAAAGGATTCGCGCGCCATCGCGTCGGCGATTGCCAGTTTTCCCGGGCTTGCCCATCGCATCGAAGATGTCGGCCGCGTGGGAAAGGTTCGCTTTATCAACGATTCAAAGGCAACGAATGCCGACGCCGTCGCGCGGGCTCTGGTTTGTTTTTCAGACATATTCTGGATCGCCGGCGGCCGGCCAAAGGAAGGCGGAATCGACTCGCTCCTGCAATATGCGCCGCGCGTGCGCAAAGCTTATCTGATCGGCGAGGCCGCCGAAATGTTCGCGCAGACACTGAACGGTCATGCGCCATACGAAATCCCGGGAACGCTCGAAGACGCGATTGCCGCAGCGTTCGCCGACGCGTCGCGATCGGGAGTTGCCGCGCCTGTCGTTTTGCTTTCGCCGGCATGCGCCTCCTTCGATCAGTTCCGCGACTTCGAGGAGCGTGGAGACCGATTTCGCGCCCTGGCCGGTGAGCTTGCCGGGACTGCACGGAGAGAAGCGTCGTGAGGGTCGCCGCAAAGGGGTTAAAGGGGTGCGCCCGATGAGCCGGGCCGACCGACGCGGCGCCGCCGATTGGTGGTGGACAGTGGACCGCACGGCGCTCGTCGCCATGCTTGCGCTGATTGCGATAGGCCTGATGCTGGCATTCGCGGCAAGTCCCGCGGCCACCGGCGGCCCGATGACGGAAGGCGATTTCCGCTATGCCGCAAAACAGATCGCGTTCGCGGGACTCGCTGTCGTGATTCTCGGCGCCACCTCCGTGTTGCCGTTCCGCACGATCAAGCTGTCCGCCGCATTGATTTACGCTGCCGCCATAGCCGGCTGCATGGTCGCGCTTTTCGCCGGTAATGAGGTCCTTGGCGCGCGGCGCTGGATCGATTTCGGCTGGGTCACCTTGCAGCCGTCGGAATTTCTCAAGCCGAGTTTCGCCGTTCTTGCTGCGGCCGCGCTTGCCGATAACGAGAAAATGATTCTGCCGAAGGAAGTGGTCGCATTCATTCTTGCCACGCCGGCGCTGTTGATCCTGGTGCTCCAGCCCGACGTGGGGCAAACGGGGCTGTTGTTGGCGCTGTGGGGCGCGCTTCTGTTCTTCAACGGCGTTTCGCTGGCCGCCGTAGGAATTCTGGCCGGATCGAGCGCCGGCCTGGGTTTTCTCGCCTATCTGCTGTTTCCGCATGTGCATCACCGGATCAACCAGTTCTTCGATCCGCAATCCGCCGGCTATCAAACTGAACTGGCACTCAAGGCGTTCGCCCATGGCGGATTTGCGGGTGTCGGACCCGGAGCCGGAACAGTCAAATATCACCTGCCTGACGCGCACTCGGATTTCATCTTCGCGGTGGCGGGCGAGGAATTTGGCATCGCGCTGTGCGGAATCATCGTACTGCTGTTTTGTGTACTCTGCATCAGACTGCTTTTGCGATCTGCACGGATGGCAGACGCGTTCTCGGGTCTTGCCGGAGCCGCGCTCGCGATCGCCATTGCGCTGCAGTCCTTCATCAACATGGGAGTCGCCGTCAGCCTTCTGCCCACCAAGGGCATGACGTTGCCTTTCATCTCCTATGGCGGCTCGTCGCTGTTCGCCGTCGCCCTAACGATGGGTTTTGCCCTGGCCGTCACGCGCCAGCGATCGAAGATCGGCGAGAGGGACGTCGAGCTGTTCGCCTTTCTACGGGAGGCGCGCGCCGCATGACGACGATCGTGCTCTCCGCCGGTGGCACGGGCGGCCATCTTTTTCCTGCCCAGGCGCTTGCCGAAGAGCTTCTGCGTCGCGGGCGAAGCATTGTGGTGATGACCGACAGGCGCGGGCGCGAGTCCGATACCGTTTTCGCGGGCGCGACCATCGAATCGGTGCCGTCGGCGTCCTTCGCCGGATCGCTTGCCGCACGGTTCGCCGCGCCCCTGCAAATCCTCTGCGGAATCTTTGTCGGCTGGCGGAAGCTCACGCAGCTCAAGCCCGGCGCCGTTGTCGGCTTCGGCGGCTATCCGAGCTTTCCGGTTATGATTGCGGCTTGGCTCGGCGGCTTTCCGACGGCCATCCACGAGCAGAACGCAGTCCTTGGGCGCGTCAACCGAATGTTGTCCACGCGTGTAAGCGCCATTGCCGCATCGTTTACACTCATGCGATTCGCACCGAAGGACACATTGTCCATCGTGTATACTGGCAATCCCGTCCGGCCCGAGGCTGCAGAGCTTTCATCTACGCCCTACTTGGAACCGGACGAGGATGGCGTGATTCGGCTGCTGGTTTTTGGCGGCAGCCAGGGTGCACGCGCGCTCAGCGAACTGGTTCCCGCGGCGGTCGCGCTCCTGCCGGAATTGCTGCGGCGCCGGCTGGAAATTGTGCAGCAATGCCGCCCGGAGGACATGGAACAGGTCCGCGCGGCCTACGCGGCCATGAACGTTGGGGCCGATCTCGCGCCGTTCTTCAGCGATCTTCCTGCACGGATAGCGGCGGCACACCTCGTGATCTCGCGCAGCGGCGCTTCCACGATCAGCGAACTTGCCGTGATTGGTCGCCCCGCGATCCTGATCCCATACCCCTTTGCAACTGACGATCATCAGACGGCGAATGCGAGGGTTTTTGCCGATGCCGGAGCCGCGTGGCTTGTTCAGCAGCGCGATGTCACGCCCGAGTGTTTCGCACAGCGCCTTGAAATGATTTTTGGCGCGCCGGTGGAGCTGGCGAGGCGGGCCCGGGCTGCACGTGCACTGGCGCGTCCGGACGCGGCCTCGCGCCTTGCCGACCTTGTCGACCGGATCGCGCGTCGGGAGGCGGCATGATGCGGGATGCTCCAACCCGCGTGCCTTTCGACATCGGCACGATCCATTTCATCGGCATCGGCGGTATCGGCATGAGCGGCATTGCCGAAATCATGTGCAATCTCGGCTATCGCGTTCAGGGCTCCGACGCGGTCGAAAACGCAAATGTGAAGCGATTGCGCGCCCTCGGCATCCCGGTTGCGCTCGGACATGATGCCGGAAATCTCGGCGACGCCGTGGTCGTGGTCTATTCCTCGGCGGTCAAACCCGGCAATGCCGAGTTCGAAGCGGCCCGCAAACGCAAGCTTCCGCTGGTCCGTCGCGCCGAGATGCTGGCCGAGATCATGCGACTCAAGAACTGCGTCGCGGTCGCCGGCACCAATGGAAAGACCACAACCACAACACTTGTTGCCGCCTTGTTCGATGCGGGCGGTCTTGATCCTACCGTCGTCAATGGGGGCGTCATCAACGCCTACGGAACCAATGCGCGCCTGGGCGCTGGTGAATGGGTGGTGGTGGAAGCCGACGAAAGCGACGGCACGTTTCTCAGGCTGCCCGCGACGATTGCGGTCGTCACCAACATCGATCCCGATCATCTTGATTTCTACGGCACTTTCGAGCGCATGCGCGCGGCGTTCCAGCGCTTCGTCGAGAATGTACCATTCTACGGATTTGCGGTGCTCTGCCTCGATCATCCCGAAGTGCAGGCGATGGTCGGCCGGATCGAGGATCGGCGGCTTATCACTTACGGATTCAACCCCCAGGCCGATGTGCGCGCCACCAACGTAACCTGCTCGCAAGGCGCCGCGCATTTCGATGCGAGCATTCTCGACCGGCGTACGGGTCGGGAGACGCTTCTGCCGCAACTGAGTCTGCCCATGCCGGGCGACCACAATGTGCAGAACGCGCTCGCGGCCATCGCAGTCGCCGCGGCGGTCGGCATAGGCCCGGACCGCATCCGCGAAGCGCTCGCGCGGTTCGGGGGCGTGACGCGCCGTTTTTCGCGCGTCGGCGAATGGAATGGCGCGGCGATTATCGACGACTACGCCCACAATCCGTTCAAGATCGCCGCGGCGTTGAAGGCTGCGCGGCAAGCGTATTCCGGCCCCATCGTGGCCATCGTGCAGCCGCACCGCTATACCCGCCTGGCCGATCTGTTCGACGGGTTCTGCACCTGCTTCAACGACGCCGACATGGTGCTCGTCGCCGATGTCTACGCCGCCGGCGAGGCGCCGATCGAGGGCGCCGACCGCGATTCGCTGGTGCAGGGCCTGCGCACGCACGGTCACCGCCACGTGATCGCGCTCGACAGTCCCGAAAAGCTCGCCCCGATCATCGCCGGCATCGCGCGGCCGGGCGACTATGTGGTGTGCCTCGGCGCCGGTTCGATCACGCAATGGGCCTATGCGCTGCCGGGCGAATTGGCGGCGGGGGATGGCGCGTGAGGGTCGGCGCGTCGCGCTGCCATCGGCGTGCTCGCCGTCAAGGCCAAGCCGCCTTCGGCGGTCGCTTCGCGAGCCTTGACCGCTGCGCTCGCCGATGGCGTTTGGCCACCATGTCTCTTTGGTGACCGAAGCGGCCAAGGGGCCGCTCGGCTCACCAAAGAGACATGCAGGCAAATAGCCGCGCCGCCGAGACGCAGTCACGCCGAAGGCGGCGTAACGAAGTGAAGGAGCGGCGCAGCCGCTTGAC
>PKWC01000195.1 GCA_003131925.1 Alphaproteobacteria bacterium
AGGGAATGAGGATGAAGCCGGCGAGTGTGGTCAGCTTGAACTCGATCAAGGTGACGAAGAGCTGGACCGCCAGGATGAAGAAGGCGATCAGCACCAGGACCCATGAGACCATCAGCACCGCGATCTGCACGAAGTTCGCGAAGAAGCTGGTGAAGCCCATCATCTGGTTGGCTGCGTCGAGCAGCGGCTGGCCGGCATCAAGTCCAACCTGAGCGAGCTTGCCGGGCCGCAGGAAGTCGGCGGTGCCAATTGACGAGCCGCCCGCCTTCAGGCCGATGCCGGCGAAGCTGTTGAAGATGATGGCGGAGAGGTTGTTGAAGTTGGTGATGATGAAGGCGAAGAAGCCGATGTAGAGGGTCTTCTTCACCAGGCGCTGGAGGATGTCCTCGTCGGCGCCCCAGGCCCAGAACAGGCCTGCGAGGGTGATGTCGATGACGATCAGCGTGGACGAGAGATAGCCGACTTCGCCCTTGATCAGTCCGAAGCCGGAATCGATGTAGGTGGTGAAGGTGTTGAGGAAAGTGTCGATGACGCCGACATTGTTCATCGCGCATCTCCCTTAGAAGGGGTGGCCGGCGCGGCAGCGCCTGGGGGCGTTTGTGGCGGCAGAGGCCGCGCCGGCCTGCCGAAGAAGCGCTGGCGGTTCTCCTCCCAGACCGCGACGCAATGCGGATCTTCGGCATCCTGGGGACCGAGCGCGCTGCAACGGCGCAGCTCGGCCGAGAGGTCATCGGATGCTGGGGTGACGATGGTCGTGGCGGTGTCGGCAATGGGGGCCGAGTGGCGCCGGTTGATCACCACGAGAGCCGTGATGGCGACCGCGATCAGGGCGACGATCGCGGCGGCGCGGAAGATTTCCGACCGTCCCAGCATCACGGCGCCTCAGTTGCCGCTGAACATGGTGACGTTGCCGGGCTGATAGCCGGTGCGCGTCGAGAAGGTCTTGTAGTTCTGCTGGCCTTGCGCCTCGGCCGAGGCGGTACGCGCCTGCTCCAAGGCATCGGCCCGACTCTTGGCCGACAGCACCGCCGCCAGATCGGAGAGCTGCTGGGATTGCAGCGCCAGGAGCTGGTTGCCCGCCTGTGCCGCCTGAAGGGCGCCGGCGGCGCTCTGGCTGGCCGTGACCAGCGAGGTCATCGCACTGGAGTTCGTCGGGATGTTGCCGACCACGCCCGCCTGGATCTTCAAGCTGTCCTCGAAGGCGGCGACGGAGTTCTGCCAGCGCGTTTGGGCGTTGGCGACCATGGCGGTGGTCGAACCAGTTCCAGCCGCCGTGCCGTAGCTGGTCGAGAAAGCCTGCTCGACGCGCTGGACATTGAAAGCGATGTTTTGCGCCTGACCCAGCAGCGACTGGGTCTGGGCGATCGACGTTTGAAGCTGGGTCAACGTCGACATCGGCAGGTTGGCGAGGTTGCGCGCCTGGTTGACCAGCGACGTCGCCTGGTTGGTCAGCATCGTGATCTGATTATTGATCTGCTGCAGCTCGCGCGCGGCGGTGAGCACGTTCTGGCCGAAGTTGGTCGGGTCGTAGACGATCCACTGCGCCGACGCCGGCGGTACGGCGACGGCGAGGGTGAGGACGACGGCGCTTGCCGCCGCCAAATGGCGCAGCTTGATCATGATGACGTCTCCAGGTTGGTCAGGTCAGGGATGAGATCGGCGGCCCACAGGAGCTGGTGGTCCGCAAGCCAAGCGGGCGTGAAAGCGTCGCGGCCGTACTCGGCGACGACACGTTCGATCGCCGCGTGGTCGGCCTTGGAGGATGCAGCACAGAAGGCGAGCGCGACCGGGCCGAGGCCGAGCTCGAAGAGGCGATTGCCGCGTCGCGACTGGCAGTAGTAGTCGCGCTTCGGCGTGGCGCGCGCGAGGATCTCGATCTGGCGATCGTTCAAGCCGAAGCGGCGGTAGATCGCCGTGATCTGCGGTTCGATCGCGCGCTCGTTCGGCAGGAAGATGCGCGTCGGGCAGCTCTCGACGATGGCGGGCGCGATGTTGCTGCCGTCGATGTCGGACAGCGACTGCGTGGCGAAGATGACCGAGGCGTTCTTCTTGCGGAGGGTCTTCAGCCACTCGCGAAGCTGCTGCGCGAAAGCGGGGTCGTCGAGGACGAGCCAGCCCTCATCGATGATCAGTAAGGTCGGCCGGCCGTCGAGGCGACCTTCGATGCGGTGGAACAGGTAGGTCAACACGGCGGGCGCCGCGCCTGCGCCGATCAGCCCCTCGGTCTCGAAGGCTTGGACCGGCGCGGAGCCGAGTTGCTCGGCCTCGGCGTCCAAGAGCCGGCCCGAGGAACCGCCGACACAGTAGGGTTGGAGCGCCTGCTTTAGCGCCGTCGATTGCAGCAGGACCGCCAGGCCGGTGATGGTGCGCTCGCCGACGGGCGAAGACGCTAGTGAGGTCAGCGCCGACCAGACATGGTCCTTGACGGTTGGATCGATGGTGACAGCTTCCTTGGCGAGAATTGCCGTCACCCACTCCGCCGCCCAAGCACGCTCAGCCGCATCGTCGATGCTCGCCAGCGGCTGAAGCGACACCGAGTGTTCCGAACCGGCGGACAGGCTGCCGCCGAGATCGTGCCAGTCGCCGCCCATGGCGAGCGCGGCGGTGCGGATGGAGCCGCCGAAGTCGAAGGCGAAAATTTGGTTGTTCCGGTAACGGCGGAACTGCATCGCCATCAGCGCCAGCAGCACCGACTTGCCGGCGCCCGTGGGGCCCACGATCAGCGTGTGGCCGACGTCGCCGACATGGAGGCTGAGCCGAAATGGCGTCGAGCCTTCCGTCTTGCCGTAGAGCAGCGGCGGCGCCTGGAAATGCTCGTCGCGCGCCGGCCCGGCCCACACCGCCGAGAGCGGGATCATATGCGCCAGATTCAGCGTCGAGACCGGCGGCTGGCGGACGTTGGCGTAGGCGTGGCCGGGAATAGACCCGAGCCAGGCTTCGAGCGCGTTCACCCCTTCCGGCATGCAAGTGAAGTCGCGGCCCTGAATCACCTTCTCCACGAGGCGGAGCTTTTCTGCCGCGAGACCGGGGTCCTCGTCCCAGACGGTGACGGTCGCGGTGACGTAGGCTTGGCCGACATCGTCCGAGCCCAGCTCCTGCAAGGCCAGATCGGCGTCCGCAGCCTTGTTGGCGGCGTCGGAGTCAACCAACGTCGACGCCTCGTTGGTCATCACCTCCTTGACGATCGCGGCGATGGACTTGCGCTTGGCGAACCACTGCCGGCGGATCTTGGTCAGCAGCTTCACCGCTTCGGTCTTGTCGAGCAGGATGGCGCGGGTGGACCAGCGGTACGGGAAGGCGAGCCGGTTCAGCTCGTCGAGGATGCCGGGATGGGTCGCGGTCGGGAATCCAACCACGGTAAGCGTGCGGAGGTGGTGGGCGCCGAGGCGCGGCTCGAGGCCGCCGGCGAGCGGCTCATCGGCGAGCAACGCATCAAGGTGCATCGGCGTCTCGGGCACGCGGATACGCTGCGCCCGCGTCGATATGGTCGAGTGCAGGTAAGTCAGCGTGTCGCTGTCGTCGAGCCAGGCCACCTCGGGCATGAAGCCCTCGACCAATTGGATGACGCGGTTGGTCCGATCGACGAAGCCGCGCAGGAGCTCCCACGGATCGACGCCGGTCTGTGCGCGGCCCTCGTAAAGCCAGCCCTCGACGCGTGAGGCGTCCTCGGCCGGCGGCAGCCAGACGAAGGTCAGGTAGTAGCGGCTCTCGAAATGGGCGCCGGCTTCCTCGAAAGCGTCCTGGCGCTCGAGATCGACCAACGCCGAGGCGGGATCGGGAAAGCGGCTGTGCGGATAGGTCTGGGCGGCGATTCGCTGCGCTTCGACAAAGATCGCCCAGCCGGAGCCGAGTCGGCGCATCGCGTTGTTGAGTCGGGCGGTCACGCCCACAAGTTCGGCCGGCGTCGCGCTATCGAGGTCCGGACCACGAAAGCGCGCCGTGCGCTGGAACGAGCCGTCCTTGTTGAGGATGACGCCCGTCTCGACCAACGCCGCCCAAGGCAGGAAGTCGGTGAGGCTCTGGCTGCGGCGGCGGTACTCGGCAAGATTCATCATTAGCGAGTCCTCATGCGACCAGGTGTTGCGGGTAGCGCAGATGCCGGCGAACGACTTCGACGAAGGCGGGATCGCGCTTAGCGGCCCAGACCGCCGCCAGATGGCCGATCAGCCAGATCGCCGCGACCACCAGCGTGCGGGTGTCCGCCTCGGGCAGGAACCGGCGCACCAGGTCGACCGCCACGCCCATGAAGGGGGCGGCGTCCTCGCTCAGGAGCTGGCGGTCCTTGAGCG
>PKWC01000267.1 GCA_003131925.1 Alphaproteobacteria bacterium
ATTTCCTCGTCGCGCCCGATCACGGGATCGAGCTTTCCGCTTCGCGCGAGCTCCGTCAGATCGCGCGCATATTTCTTGAGCGCGTCATAGGCATTTTCGGCTGTCGCGGAATCCGCTGTCCTGCCCTGGCGCAATTCCTGGATGGCCTTGTTGAGATTTTGTGGGCGGACATTTGCGTCCCTGAGGATGCGCGCAGCATCGCTTCCGCTGGCGAGCGCGAGTGCCTGAAGCAGAATCTCGGCGGTGACGAAGCTGTCTCCGGCCTTCTTTGCCAGTTCCTGGGCAGAATCGAGCAGACGCGCCATCTCGGGTGCGAGATAGGCTTGTCCGGCACCCGAGCCTTCGACACGCGGCACCTTGCCGAGCTCCGATTCGACCTCCTGACGGACGAGATCTGGACGACCGCCGGAAGCAGCGATCAGCCGAGCCGCGAGGCCCTCCTCATCGTCGATCAGCACCTTGAGAAGGTGCAGAGGTCCGATCGTCTGATGGTGAGAGCGAAGGGCGAAACCTTGTGCGGATTGGATGAATCCGCGCGCCCGCTCGGTGAATTTCTCGATATCCATGTTGCCTCTCCGGCAGGGCCCCTTCAGGCAGCCACTGCAAGCCGCACGTCAATGCGCGGCCTCCGAAGGGCACCGCGCTCCTTCAATATGTAGAGGGGTAATCCGGACGAACAAGGGCGGTTGAGACGGCGCCGTCAGGCGGCTGCGTCGTCGCTCTCTTCGTCTTCCAGGTCTCTGCCGGCGTCGGCAAGCGAGAACGACGGGGTGCTTCCATTCTGCACCGGCGTATCGCGTCCATTGCCCATATTCGAACCGCCGTTCGTCTGATGAGGCTGTCCCTGGTAGGGCTGCTGAGGCTGGTTGGCCGCCATGATCCGATAATAGTGTTCCGCGTGCTGTAGATAGTTCTCGGCAGCAACACGATCTCCTGCCGAGTTCGCATCGCGCGCGAGCTGCAGATACTTTTCGTACACATGAGCCGCTGAACCGCGGATTTTGATCTCCGGACCGGCCGAATCGAATGTCCGGTTCGGATTGTTGTTCTGCGGCGGCCGGCGGCCGCGTCCACGTGAGCGTTTCACCTGATCCCCTGTTCCTTTATGCCAACTCGTCATTTCATGCCCGTTTGCTTGTCGTTCGTGGTCAAAGCCCGCTCTCGGGCCTTCGCGCCGTCGGGCTTGCACCACTGGCGCAGATATGACCGTTTGGAAGCGCAGTTGCGTCTTTCGCCTTGTACATTGCACGGCCAGCGGCGCTTACGTCGCGCCCGCCGTCCCCGCGGTTCCCCAAACGCCGGATCGACCCGGCATTCGGCGGGGCTCCGTGCTTCCCCTACTTCCAAGGGAAGCTAGCGGGTCAGTGGCCCTTTTCCAACTGATTTCTTTGGGGCCTGTGGGCCACATCTCCCGCCCGTCCAACAACGAGACAGCGGGGAACCCCCGAAAGATCGGAAGCGATATGGCCTACGTCAAGCCCGAAGTAACAGAGAATCCGCGTCACGGCAACTGCCTGTCCGGCACCAATCTCAACAAATGCCAGTCCGCTCTCGCGCAGTTGCCGCGCAAGAACGGGTGCAAGTGCGCGCATTGCCGCCAGACCATCGTTTCCCGCAGAGACAGCGGCTTTAGGCTCGTGCTCTCTGATTTCGGGCGCGCTTCCATCTACCTCCGACTGAGAAAGATAAGGCACGTTCGCGAAGATCACATCAAAAATGGCTTCTCCCGCCGCCGGCCAGTCCCCGTTCAAGAAGCTGCAACGTTCGACCACCCCGTGCCGGCAAGCGTTTCGGCGGGCGTAGGCAAGTGCAGCTTCCGACGCATCGAGTCCCACCCCCCTTGCCCGTCCATAATTCACGAGAAAAGCGACGAGCAAACACCCCGATCCCGTTCCGAGGTCCAGCACTTCAAGCGGCGCCTGGCGCTCGGGATGCGCCCGGAGCGCCTCTTCAATCAGTGTTTCCGTTTCAGGACGGGGAATGAGCACACCGGTACCTACCTGGAATGCAAGGCTCCAGAATTCCTTTGTCCCGGTGATGTAGGCCAGCGGCTCGCGCCTGGCGCGCCGGAAGATCAATGCCTCGAATTCGCCAAGACCCTCCCGACCGGCGCTCTCGCAGGTCAGCAATGCGTCCGGTTCGATCCCGAGGGCACGTGCAAGGAGAACGCGCGCATCGAGCCGCGCAGATTCAATTCCAGCCGCGCGGAGGCATTGGGTGCCCTTTCCCAGCGCTTCGCGAATCGCGGGATTCACCGGTCAGGCTCGTGTTCGAGTTCCGCGAGTCGGTTTGCCTGATCTTCCGCGACGAGCGCATCAACGATCTCTCTCAGCTCGTCGCCTGAGAGAATGCGCTCGAGCTTGTACAGCGTGAGATTGATGCGGTGATCGGTCACGCGGCCCTGGGGAAAATTGTAGGTCCGGATGCGCTCGGAACGATCTCCCGAGCCGACGAGACCTTTTCGCTCGGCCGCCCTCGCACTCGCCTGACGTGCGCGCTCCGCCTCGAACAGCTTCGCTTTCAATATCTTGAGCGCTCTTGCGCGATTCTTGTGCTGCGATTTCTCGTCCTGCTGGGCCACGACGATCCCGGAAGGCAAATGGGTGATGCGAACTGCGCTTTCAGTCTTGTTGACATGCTGGCCGCCGGCGCCGCTTGCGCGGAATACATCGATCCTGAGGTCCTTTTCGTCCACATGCACATCCACGTCCTCCGGCTCTGGAAGCACGGCAACCGTCGCCGCAGAGGTATGGATGCGGCCGCCAGCCTCGGTGACCGGAACGCGCTGCACGCGATGCACGCCGCTTTCGAACTTGAGCTTGGCATAAGCACCTTGGCCCACAACCTCGACGACCGCCTCTTTGACGCCGCCAAGATCGCTGTCGCTCAGGCCCAGAATTTCGGTGCGCCAGCCCATCAATTGCGCGTAGCGCTGATACATGCGCAGAAGATCCGACGCGAACAGGGCTGCTTCGTCACCCCCGGTTCCGGCACGGATTTCGACGATCGCAGAGGACGAATCGGCCGCATCCTTCGGCAACAATCGCAACTGCAATTCCCGCTCCACGTGCGCGAACCGATCCTTCAGTGCCGACTGCTCCTCCTGCGCCAGCGTGCGCAGCTCGATATCGCCCGCGCTGTCACTCGCGAGGGCTTCGGTATCGCGCAGCGCATGCTCGGTCTCTCGATATGCCGCAATCGCCTCGACGACCGGCGACAGCTCGGCGTATTCCTTGGAGAGCTTCACATACGCGCTTCCGCCCGCCCCGGCAGCGAGTTCCGCCTCTATGGCCGCAAAGCGGTCGACCAGCCGCGTCAGCTTTGCCTCTGGAATCATGCGGGGAATACGCTACTGCGCGGCTTCCAGGGTTGCCGCAACGGAGCGTTCGCGATCGATCTCGGCAGCTTTTTTCTCGCAGAGTTCGACGACGTGATCGACGAGTTTCGCGTTGTCGAGCTTGTAGGCCGGCTTGCCGTTCAAATAAATCATTCCGGCATTCCCGCCCGCTCCACCACCGGTAAAGCCGAGATCGGTTTCGCGCGCTTCGCCTGGACCGTTTACCACGCAACCAATGATCGAGAGAGTCATCGGCGTTGCGATGTGCTTCAGCCGCTCCTCGAGTGCTCGCACCGTTTCAATCACGTTGAATCCCTGGCGCGCGCAGGAGGGACAGGACACGATGTTGACTCCGCGGTGGCGAAGTCCAAGCGACTTCAGGATATCGAAGCCCACGCGAATCTCCTCCACCGGATCGGCGGAGAGCGATACCCGGATCGTGTCACCGATTCCCGACCACAGAAGCATGCCCATTCCGATAGACGATTTTGCAGTGCCCGACATGAGGCCGCCCGCCTCGGTAATTCCAAGATGCAGAGGGTAATCACATGCCTCGGCCAATCCCTGATAGGCCGCAACTGCCAGAAAAACGTCCGAGGCCTTCACGCTGATCTTGAATTCGGTAAAGTCATTGTCTTCGAGAATGCGCGCGTGATTGAGCGCACTCTCGACCATCGCTTCCGGGCACGGCTCGCCGTAACGTTCCAGCAGATCCCTCTCGAGCGAGCCTGCATTCACACCAATGCGCATCGAACAACCATGATCCTTCGCCGCCGCGACGACCTCGCGCACGCGCTGCGCCGAGCCGATATTGCCGGGATTGATGCGCAGACATGCCGCGCCCGCCGCAGCCGCTTCGAGCGCGCGCTTATAATGAAAATGGATGTCGGCCACGATGGGAACGTGCGCGGCCCTCACGATCGCCTTTAGCGCCGATGTGGATTCTGCAT
This sequence comes from Alphaproteobacteria bacterium, assembly GCA_003131925.1. Taxonomy (GTDB): domain Bacteria; phylum Pseudomonadota; class Alphaproteobacteria; order Micropepsales; family Micropepsaceae; genus Rhizomicrobium. The sequence continues at coordinate 4,288 of PKWC01000267.1, forward strand.
CCGGGCACGAGACGCGAACGATGTCGGCTCCGGCCTCCTCGAGCGCCCGCACCTGCGCGATCGTAGCGCCCACGTCCCCTGTCACCGTGTTCGTCATGCTCTGAACGGAAATCGGCGCATCTCCGCCAATCTCGACAGCGCCGACATGGATTTTGCGCGACTTGCGGCGCGCAATATCGCGATACGGTCTGATACTCATGTCGTCACCTGAACGGTTAGCCGGGGTTTCTCGATCCGTTGCGGTCTACTATGGCCCGCGGATCGAGCGAAAGCGCTTCCGTCATTTCGCCGGAGCGGCCCGCGGCTCCCACGTCCTTTCCATCGAGTTCGAGTGAAACCGCGCCGCCATCGGGGGTCGTCAGCGACAGTCCCACAAGATTGGGAACGCGATAGGTGTCGCCGGGATGCAATATACGGTTGAGGAAGACCTTCCCATCGGCGCCCTCTACGAGGATGCGCGTAAGGCCCCTGACATGAAGAACGACCCGCGCGTTCCGGGCGCCCAGCTCTTGCCCACTCGACAACCCGGCTCCCTGCGCGACCTTGTTATCGGCTGAAACTGCTTCTTTTGCTGGAACGAGCTGGCTCTGGACCACAGGCGTTTTCGCTGAAACCTGGACCGCGCCTGGGGCTGCGGAGCGGGTCTCACCAAGCGAAGCTCTACGGGCTTGCCGCTGTACCGGCTGTGACACTGCCGCCGCATTCGGCGTCGGGGCCGGGTTTTGGGCCATGTGAATCTGTGCCGTGAGGCGGTTGTTCGCAGGAGATCTGTGGGCGCTCGCTTCCGGCGTTGCGATCCTCGCCGGAACCGGAGCCACGGGTTGAGTGGACAGCCGGTCAGCCGACCGGGCGAGATGATAGGCCCCGTACGCAACAACGCCGATGACGACAAACGCCATCACCTGCCAGCCACGCGGCAATCGGCTCTCGCTGGTTTCCGGCGCCAATCCAACCTGCGGCGCTCCGTCCACGCGCCCGGCGATTTCTTTTTTAAAGCGTTCGACACATTGCTCGGAATCGAGGCCCAGATACGCTGAATAGCTCCGCACGAAACCAACTGCGTAGGTTCGCCCAGGCAGTGCCTCGAAACGGTCTTCCTCGATCGCTTCAAGATGATCCTTGCGAATCCGCAACGCGCGCGCCACGGCCGCAAGCTCGTTGCCCCGCCGCAGACGCGCGGCCCGCAAATCCTGGCCTACCGTTTCGAGCGGCGCGTCGGCATCGCCCGAAATCTCGCGCAGATGCACCCGCCGTCTGCTCAGTTCACCGCGTTCATCCAGCGTCAGATGTGTGACCTTTGTCATCCGCAGACGAACTCGCCCATCCGGCTTCACCCATCAGCGAAACCGTGCTGGCAGGCCAGCGTCAAGTGCGACGACTTCGCTCGTCAGTGGCTCCCACCAAGGGCGTTGAGAGGCTGCTGCATGCCAACACTTTGAGCCTTCATCAAAGTGTCCTGCGAGTTTTGCTGACGCCGGTTCCATTCGCGGGCCGTATGACACTCCCGCGCCCCACCGAGACGCGAACCCGTCGCCGGGGGAGTCATTCGGCACACAACCTCGTCGAGATCAGAGGTGGAACTCGCAGCCGCGGCAGGCGCTGCTGTCGATGTCTGTGCCGTAACAGTGGGAGTCGGCGCTGTCTGCACTGACGGCGCCGGAGCCGCCTGTGTCGGGGCCGGATCCGCCGACGCGAGAGCGGGCACCAGCATGGCGGCCGCAGAAACCAGAACCATCTTCACCATACGCATCGCCACATACTCCTTCCAGTATCGACACTTCCCCAAGATGCGGTAACCCGCCCATCTTAGCAAGGGCCGGATCAAACTGCCAGATTCTTATGTTTATTGCTTAATCACAATTCCGCGTTCCGCCGCGAAAGCCGAAAGGCGGGTGCGAAGGCTGTGATCGCTGCGGCCGCACTGACGATCAATGAAATCGGTGATCTCGCCCGCGTCAAGGCTGCGGATCATCATCTTCACCGGTGCGATATTCGCCGGCTGCATCGACAGGCTGCGCAGTCCGGCTCCGATCAAGGCCATTGCTTCCAGCGGCTTCCCGGCCATTTCTCCACACAGCGAGACCTCGCCGTTGGCTTCGGCGGCACTGCGCACGATTTGGCGCACGAGCGTCATGACTGCCGGACTCAATGCGTCGTATCGCCGGGCAACTCGTGGATTGGTGCGATCCACGGCGAACACGAACTGCAGGAGATCGTTGGAGCCGATCGAAACGAAATCGGCGCTGCGCAGAATCTGCGGCAACATGAACGCCAGAGCCGGCACTTCCAGCATCGCGCCGACGAGAGTCTGCCGCGGCTGAGGAAGAGCGAGCAATCGCGCACGTTCGAGCTCGCGATCTATGAGGGCGCGCGCGCTGTTGAATTCGTCGACGTCGGTCACCATCGGCAGCAGCAGTCGCAGGGTGCGATCGGCTGCCGCAGCGATGAGCGCGCGCGCCTGATAGCGCAGCAGAGCCGGGCGATCGAGAGCAATGCGCAACGCCCGCCATCCCAGGGCCGGGTTTTCCTCTCTCTCCCAGCGCCCATAGGGCAGAATCTTGTCTCCACCCAGATCGAGCGTGCGGAAGATGACCGGCCTCTTGCCCGCGGCCTCGATCACCTTGCGGTAGAAGCCGATCTGGTCGGCGAGGCGCGGCATCGTCTCGCCAATCATGAATTGCAGCTCGGTACGGAACAGGCCAATCCCGTCCGCGCCCGAATCATCGAGGTGAGGCATGTCGATCAAAAGTCCGGCATTCATCATCAGCTGGATGGCAACGCCGTCCCTGGTGACCGCCGGAAGATCGCGAACCGCTGCCATGCGCGCAGCGCGCATTTCCCTCTGATTTCTGCGCGTCTTGAACGCCGCTATCACATCGGCCGTGGGGCGCAATTGCGCTTCGCCGCTCTCGCCGTCGAGAACGATGACATCGCCGGTGCGTGCGGTGTCGACGATGCCCTCCACGCCGCTGACCAGAGGCAGCCCCATCGCGCGCGCGACAATCACGACGTGCGAGGTCGCCGCCGCATCCTCGAGTACGAGAGCGGCGACGCGATCACGCCCGTAGTCGAGCAGCTCGGCGGGCCCCATCGCGCGGCCGACCAGCACGGCATCTTTCGGCAGGTCCTGCCTTCCCGCCCTTCCTCCATTGCCGCTCAGATGGCGTTGCAGCCGGCGCGCCAGGTCTTCGAAATCGTGCAGCCGCTCGCGCAGAAAGGGATCGCCCATGCGCGTGACGCGCAAACGCAGCTCATCCTGGACGCGTTCCACGGCCGCTTCAGCGGTAAGTCCGGATCGCACGGCGTCGCCCAGTTTCTGCTGCCAGCCCTGGTCCTCCGCGAAAAGCCGATAAGCTTCGATGACCTCGCGGCTCTCCTCCGAGAGGTCGAGCTCGCTTGAAGAGAGCATCTCGTCGACCGACTTCCGCAACTCGCCCAGTGCGCCTTCCAGCCTTTTCACCTCCATCTGTGGATCGTCGGCGATCATGCGCTCGACCTTGACGCGTGGTTCATGCAGAACCACCTGACCCACCGCCACGCCTTCCGAGAGTCCCTCGCCCCTGAACGTACGCGGCCGGTCCGCGCGCAATTCGGGCTCGTCGAGTTCCGCTATGTCGAAAAGCGCTCCGTGGGCGACGATCTCGGCCAGNNCCAGGTAGGCGAAGTCGTTGGCGGACTGCGCGTGGGCGACGATCTCGGCCAGCACCATCGCTACGGTCTGCAGAGCTTCGACTTCTTCTTCGTCGTACAGCCGCGCGGCACGGTTCTGCACCGTCAGCACACCATAGAGCTGCCCGCCGCGTATGATGGGCACGCCCAAAAAAGAACGAAACGGATCCTCTCCCGTCTCGGGCCGATAGGAAAAGCGGGGGTGGCTCGGGGCCTCACTGAGATTGATCGGCTCCGCGCTCTCCGCCACCAGGCCCACCAGACCCTCGCCGGACCGCATGCGCGTTCGATGCACGGCGGTGCGATTGAGCCCTTCGGTGGCGAACAGCTCCAGCACATTGCCGGCGCGGCGCAGATAGATTGAGCAGACCTCGGCAACCATGTTGGCGGCGATCACGGCGACGAGCCGGTCAAAGCGCGCCTGGGCACTCGACGGTTCCGCCATGATCTCGCGCAGGCGCCGCAGGAGCATACGCGGACCCGCTGCCGCCACCGCAGGCATCAGCGCAGCTCCCGCTCCGCCGAAACCTTGAACGGATGCCGCAAAGCAGACGCCACGCGCAATCGAAGGAGCCGCATTCGTGAATCCTTCATCAACCTATTCCGCGTCGAGCTCGTAGGCGGAGTGCAGCGCGCGCACAGCCAATTCCACATATTCTTCCGGGATGAGGACGCTCACCTTGATCTCGGATGTTGAAATCACCTGAATATTGATGCCTTTCTCGGCGAGCGTAAGGAACATGGTCTGCGCAACGCCCGGATGCGCGCGCATGCCGATGCCGATGATCGAGACCTTTGCGACGTCGGCGGCGGAGGTAACGTCCCGATAGCCAATGGCGGCCGCGGCCTTCTCGATTGCATCGAGCGATCGCGAAAGCTCGCTCCGGCTCACCGTGAAAGTCAGATCCGTCCGGCGTCCATCCTCGGACACGTTCTGCACGATCATGTCCACATTGACGCCGGCGTCGGCCAGGGGCCCGAAAATCGCCGCGGCGACGCCGGGCTGATCGGGAATGCGATGGAGCGTGATCTTCGCTTCATCGCGCGAATAGGCGATGCCGGTGACAGGTTTCTTCTCCATGATGTCTTCCTCATCGCAAAGCAACGTTCCCTCGCTCTCGGCATCGAATGTCGAAAGTACGCGCACGGGCACCTGGTAGAGCATCGCAATCTCGACTGAACGCGTCTGCAGGACCTTGGCGCCGAGCGAAGCCATTTCCAGCATCTCCTCATAGGCGACGCGTGGGAGCAGCCGAGCCCGCGGCACGATTCGCGGATCCGTCGTGTAGATGCCATCGACATCGGTGTAGATGTCGCAGCGGTCCGCGCGCAGCGCGGAAGCAATGGCGACCGCGCTCGTGTCCGATCCCCCCCGGCCGAGCGTGGAGATGCGGTCGTCCGGCGCCACGCCCTGAAAGCCCGCAATCACGGCGGCCTGGCCTTTCGAAAGCCTCTCGTCGAGCAGCGTGGCGTCGATGCCGACAATGCGGGCCGAGCCATGCATGCCGGACGTCCGCAACGGAATCTGCCAACCAAGCCAGGATCGCGCATCGACGCCGATCGCCGACAACGCAATTGCAAGCAGTCCGGCCGTGATCTGCTCGCCCGCGGCGACCACGACGTCATATTCGCGCGCGTCGTGCAGAGGTGACAGTTCACGCGCCCAGCTCACGAGCTTGTTCGTCTCACCCGCCATCGCCGAAACGACAACGGCGGTCTCGTCACCCCGCTCGATGTGGCGCTTCACCAGCGCAGCGACGTGCCGGATGCGGTCGAGGTCGGCCACCGAAGTGCCGCCGAATTTCATGACAATTCTGGCCACCCGGCTCTGGCCTCCATCGCTGCGCCGCGTATGCTCGGCTTCAACCTTTTCATAGACGCCGCATGCCACGCGCTCAACGCCGATCCCGCTCGACCGACCCGGTACGACCGCATTCTTCGGTCGACATGCAGGAAGTCGCGAAGTTTTCGGCTCTCGCGGAGGAATGGTGGGAACCCCGGGGCCGGTTCGCGCCGTTGCATCGGCTCAACCCGCTCCGGCTTGGCTTCATTCGCGACACGGCGGCGAGCCATTTCGCCCGTGACCTATCCGTGCTCATCCCTTTCGCCGGGCTCTCGCTTGTCGATATCGGTTGCGGCGGAGGCTTGATGACCGAGCCCATGGCACGGCAGGGTTTCACCAGCCTTGGCATCGACGCGTCGGAAGAAAGCGTGGCAATTGCTGTGTCACATGCCCGGACTACGATGGTTGCGGCAGCCTACCGCTGTGCGGTTGTCGAAACTCTGGCAGCGGAGGGCACAACCTTCGACGTGGTGCTGAACATGGAAATCGTCGAGCATGTCGGCGATTTGCAGGCGTTTCTCGCGTCATGTTCGGCCGTTCTGAAGCCCGGCGGCCTCATGTTCATTGCGACGATCAACCGAACCCTGAAAGCACTCGCGCTGGCCAAGCTGGGCGCCGAGTATGTATTGGGCTGGATTCCGCGCGGCACGCATGATTGGCGAAAATTCGTAGAGCCGCAAAGGCTCAGCGACGGAGTCGAGGGAGCCGGTCTCGAGGTTCTCAAGATTCAGGGCGTGGCTTTCGATCCTCTCGCATGGAACTGGCGACTTTCGTCCGACACCGACGTGAACTACATGGCCGTGGCCGCAAAAGCGTCGGCCTAGTCAGTTCGCGTCGTTGATATCCGGCGGCAGCGGAGCAACGTCCACGCCCTCTTCGATCAGCTCCTTTACATCCTTGAGCGAAGCCTCGCCGTAAATCTGACGCTCCTCGACTTCGCCGTAATGAATCTTTCTCGCCTCTTCCGGAAAACGCGGGCCGACATAGTCGGCGTTCTGCTCAACATATTTGCGCAAGCCGCTCATGAACTGGCGCATTTTGCGCATTTCCTCTGGCGCGGAACGGCGCTCTCCCACGGGGCCCTTCAAGGCGGGTGCCATGGGCGCCTTCGTCACCTGGCGCGCCTCGCAGATCGGACAGACGAGCTTGCCTTCCGTCTTCTGCAGATCGAACGCAGTACTGGAGCCGAACCAGGCTTCAAAGACATGTCCCCCCGAACATTGCAGGCAGTAAACAATCAATCGAGAGACTCCAGAGAGCGTCAGATTTCAAACGATGGGGACAATTGCCGGATTCCACAAGTGTTCGACCTGTTCGCCGGGATGTGTGCGAGCAGGTCGACGTCAAAGGCTCGTAAAATCGCGGTCGTGGCTGAGGCTTGGGATGCGCGCACGCGCGTCGGCTGATGCGGCCGGATCGATCTCGGCAATGACGATGCCCGGATCGACGCCGCCATCGCCAAGAATCTCGCCCCAGGGTGAAACGATGAGGCTGTGTCCGAAAGTCCTGCGGCCATTGGCGTGCAAGCCACCTTGCGCGGGCGCGATGACGAAAGCCGCGTTCTCGATGGCGCGCGCGCGCAACAGCACATGCCAATGCGCTTTGCCGGTCGTCTCCGTGAAGGCCGATGGCACCGTAAATGAGAACGCGCCGTCGTGGGCAAGCGTGCGGTAAAGCTGGGGAAAGCGAAGATCGTAGCAGATCGAAAGGCCCAACTTGCCCCACGGCGTTTCGGCCAGAATGGCGGCGCTGCCGCCCGCGACCGTCTTCGATTCACGATATTGCTCGCCCGATGGCAAATCCACGTCGAACAGAAAAATCTTGTCGTAGCGGGCGGTGATCGTTCCTCCGGGATCGATCATGAAAGAGCGGTTCGCCGTTTTCGTGGCGCTCACTTTAATGGGGAGCGAGCCTATCAGCAGCCAGATGGAAAGATCTTGCGCAAGCGCGCGGAAAACAGGCAAGGCTGGGTCACGGTCTTCGGTATGGCTCAGCTCGAGCTTTGCGCCGCCATCGAGCGCCATAAGCGTGGTGTTTTCCGGCGTCGCTACAAATTCCGCGCCGGCCGCAGCGGCTTCGCGAATCCACGCGGCCGCCTCACGAACATTCTCCGCTGCATCATCCGACGAACGCAACTGCACGCAGGCCGCACGAAATCGCGAGTCGCTTTTCATTTGGTCAGCAGCAGATCGAGTTCGCCGGCCCGCTCAAGGGCGTGCAAATCGTCGCTGCCGCCCACATGGGTCTCGCCGATGAAGATTTGCGGCACCGTCTGGCGCCCGCCGGATTTTTGCTCCATCTCGTCGCGGGCGCGCCTGTCCATGAACACGTCCACCTCCCGGACTTCCGCGCCCTTCTTCTCAAGCAATGCCTTGGCACGGACGCAGTGGGGACAGATTGGCGTTGTATAGATCGTCACGCGACTCATTGGTTTCTAGGAATCACTTTCCTGTCCATTATATGGGGATTCGCTGCGGACGAACAACGCGCGCCAGGGTCAACACCAGCACGCACCTTGCGCCAGCCCGTTTGAGCGCCTTTGCACTGGCTTCGATCGTCGAGCCGGTGGTGAATACGTCGTCGATCAGCAAAATGCCCTTGTTCCTCAACAATGCTGCACGGGTGCCGTCGACGCGAAAAGCGCCCTCCACGTTTCGGCGACGAGCGCCGGCGGAAGGCATTTCGCCCTGGCTGCGCGTTGCACGGCTGCGGCGAAGAGCCAGGCATTCGACAGGCTTGCCCGTAAGCCTTCCCAGTTCCTGTGCCAGAAGAGCCGACTGATTGAAGCGGCGCTGCCAAAGGCGCGAGCGATGCAACGGCACCGGGACGATGAGATCTGCTTCCGCCAAGAGCTCCACACCCGGACGCTGCATCCAGCGCGCGAAGGCGGCCACGAGATCGAGCCTGTCGGCGCACTTGAGCGCGAGAATCGGGTCGCGGCTCGCCTCATCGTAGCGCATCAGCGAGCGCGCCTTGTCGAAAGCGGGCATCCGTTGCTGGCACGAACCGCACAACACTTCCGGGCCCGCAGGGAAGTCAAAGGGAAATCCGCAGACCGCGCAAAGCGGATCGCTCAGAAAGGAAATCCTGTTCCAGCACGTTGCGCAGAGATTGTGTGCTTCCGCGATCGGCGTACGGCACGCGGAACACAGAGGAGGAAACGCCATGTCGAGCGCGCGCCGGCCAAACTTGCGCAGCGTGGAGCGCACGAAGTTCCCGCGCTTCTCAGTGCCGAGTATTGCCGTCATGGGCCAATTCTAGCACAACCCTCGCCTCCAGGCTTTGCAGGCGGCGCTACCCGGATGACCGTCCCGATTGTGTTCGACCGGAGAACCTATGGCGCACGGCGCGGCCGTGCAGCGCGAAGCGCGGGCGATCAATTTCTTGTCCATCAGGTTGCCGAGAGTATGGCGGAGCGCCTGGGCGCGGTGAAGAAGAGCTTCAGCCGCGGGCTCGATCTGGGCTCTCGAAGTGCGAGCTTCGCGCGTCTGGCGCCGTATGCCGGATATTGGGTCCGCACGGGCCTCTCTCCCGCGGACGAAGCAGTTTCCCTTGTCGCAGATGAGGAGGCGTTGCCGTTCGCGGGGCGAAGCTTCGATCTGGTCGTGAGCGTTCTCTCGCTGCATGCAGTCAACGATCTGCCCGGGGCTCTTTTGCAGATTCGCCGCGCGCTGAAGCCGGATGGACTCTTTCTTGCGTCCTTGTTCGGGGGCGCAACGCTTGGTGAGTTGCGCCGTGCGTTCGCTGCCGGCGAAGTCGAGCGGAGAGGCGGCGCGAGCCCCCGCGTCGC
>PKWC01000032.1 GCA_003131925.1 Alphaproteobacteria bacterium
AGCCTGGAAAGCGGGAATGACAAGTATTGGGTTTGTGATTCAATTCGATCGAACAGCGCTGTAATTCGCGCGAGCGTCGGGGCGCGCCGTTGGTCCCTTATTCCGTCGCGGTGCGCCTTGAATGTTTCTGCTTCAAGCGCGGCGGCTTTACTCCGCGAGCCTGAAAACAGTGCCGTACGCTTGATTGGGGCCTATGCTCGTTCCACCATACAGGTTGCCGTGCGTCTCCCTAATAACTCCGATCAGCGGCTGCTTACCGCTATGGCGTCCGAAAGCATAAAGTATCGTGTCGGTGCCATCAGGAGCGAGTTTGAAAAGCGTGCCCCCGTGGTTGGCGCCACCATCCGCTGTCGTGCCGTAGACGTTGCCGGACTTGTCCCTGATCACCCTGGCCCAGGAATGGGCGCCGTCGGTTCCACCGGCGAACGCATGGAGAACCGTTTCGGTGCCGTCGGGGGCCAGCCTGAAGACGGTGCCCTTGTTGTAGGGCCCGCCGCTGGGCGTTGTGCCGTAGAGGTTGCCGGACGCGTCCCTGATCACGCCAGCCCCAGGTTCAGCACCGTCTGTCCCGTGGATGAAAGCATGAAGCACCGTTTCGGTGCCGTCGGGAGCGAGCTTGAAAATGGTGCCGCATCCATAGGTACAACCGTGGTGGCCGCCCCAGAGCGTGGTGCCGTACAAATTGCCGCTTTCATCTTCAATCAGACCTGAAAATGGAACGTTGCCGTCTGTGCCGCCCTGGAAGGCGTAAAGCGTCGTTTCCTTGCCCTTTGGGGAGATTTTGAAAACCACCCCGCAGCCTGTGTTTCCGTTGGCGGTGCAGTGGCCGCCGGTGTTCCCGCCTTGTTCGGCGGTACCGTAAAGATTGCCTGCCGCGTCCTCGATTACGCCGGCATTGGCATAGGCGCCGTCGCTTCCGCCGGTGAAAGCATAGAGCACAGTTTCCGTGCCATCGGGGGCGAGCTTGAAAACAGTACCGCACCCAATACCGTATTGGCAGCCGGCTCCGCCGCCGTAAATCGTCGTGCCGTAAAAATCGCCTGCCTTGTCCTCGATCAAGTTGCCTGCAGGTAGACAGCCATCGCTTCCACCAGCGAAAGCGTAGAGCAAGGTTTTCGTGCCGTCGGGGGCGATCTTGAATACCGTGCCGCCGCCGAAACAAACGTAGCTTCCGCCCTCGCCTGTCGTGCCGTAAAGATTGCCAGCTGCATCCTCCATCAGTCCGGAGGGGTTCGCGCCGTCGCTCCCGCCGGTGAAGACATGGATCACGCTGAGCGTTCCGGCATGAGCGGTATCGAGCGGGACCAGCGCGGCAAGCGTAGTTCCACCGGCAAGAACAAGTGTGCCTATAACACCGAGTGCGCGCATTTTGCCGTGCTCCCTTTCAGGCTCTCAAGTCTCGCCGATCCGGGTATCGCCGGGTAGCATCGGCTCGGATTGGTTTTGTCCCACGCCGTGGTCCGTCTTCCGCTGCATGGTGCGCCTTAAACGCGCCGGCTTCAAGCACACGGAACGCAGACCCGCTCAGGGGTTGCGGGATCGAAAAGCACGTGCGCGGCCGGGAAAAGCTTTCCGATCACGTCCCGGTCTGGTGCGAAGTGGCAATCTGAGTGCGCGCATCTGGATCGTGTTCCGTTCATATTCAACCAAACATGTCATGCCCGCTGAAGCGGGCATCCAGGGGCAACAGCACGTCACTTGCCCTGGATTCCCGCTTCGGCCGGAATGACAACTATTGGGTTAGTGATTCAATTCGATCGAACGGCGCTGTGACTCGCGCGGGCGACGGGGCGCTTCCGCTGTTCGTTATTCCGTCGCGGTGCGCGTGAAAATTGCTTCCAGGCTCGTGAGGTTCATTCCGTGCTTCAGAAAATTGTAGGGCGTGAGATTGACGGCCTTGATGAGAGCCCGCGCGATCTCGGGGCCCGGCGAACCGTCCTCGGCCGGCACCATGTCGAAATCGATGACATTGATGCAGCCGGTATCCTGCTCGAAAGCGGACGTTGCCAGAAGACCCGTGCCCGCGGCCCAGCTCAGAATCAGGCGATTGATCCCCTCATGCGCCACGATCAGGATCTGCCGCCAGCCGGATTCGCCGAGGATGCGCCGAACGACGCCGACTGCACGTTCCTGGGCACCGGCAAAAGCTTCCCCCCCTTCCAGCATTGTTGCTCCATCCTCGCTGGCGCGTGCAAAGTGGAACACCATTGTGGCGATCAGCTCGCTGCGGTTGGAAACGTCGAGCAGCCTGCCACCGTGGATTTCCGACAAGGCGGGTTCGACTTCGACATCTTTCGCCTGGCTCTGGTGTTCAACCACGATTTCTGCGGTCTGCCTTGCGCGCGGCAGACTTGAGCAAAAAACCCGATCCAGCACGACTGCGGACAGAGCGAGCGCGGCCGCCTTGGCCTCCTCCCGTCCCTGCAATGTCAGGGAGATATCTCGAACGCCGCCAATCGTCGCGATATTGGGCGCAAAGTAATCCACGTGCCCATGTCGCATCAGGTAGATGCGGCGGCGTCCCGTCGTGCCAGGCAATATGCTCAAGGACGCGCCCTATATCGCTTCCGCAGCGCGAAGCCGGTCGATTTCAGCACTGGAAAATCCCCAGTTGGACAACACCAGCTCGCTTTGCGGAGCTTGCGGCGGCCCCTGCACCGCTGGCGGGGTTCGACTGAAGCGGGGCGCCGGCGCCGGCTGCACCACTCCGTCAATTTTGGTGAAAGTCTGTCGCTCGATATTGTGAGGATGCGCGGGCGCTTCCTTGAGCGACAGCACCGGGGCGTAGCACGCATCGGTTCCGAGCAGGGCCGCATCCCACTCGTCGCGCGTCTTCGCCTTTATCGCTGCAGCAACCTTCGATTTGAATTCGGGCCAGTGTTCGCGGTCCATCTGCTGGCCTGCATCGAGATCGGCGAGGCCGATCCGGTCGAGAAACTCGCGATAGAATTGCGGCTCGAGCGCCCCGATGGCGATCCATTTCCCGTCTTTGGTCTCGTAGGTGTCGTAGAAATACGCACCCGAATCGAGGAGGTTCACTCCACGTTCGTCCTGCCACATCCCGGACGCGGCCATGCCGTAGAACATCGACATGAGCGAAGCGGCGCCGTCGATCATCGCTGCGTCGACCACCTGCCCTTTGCCGGAGCGCATGGATTCGACAACTCCGCATATCAATCCGAACGCGAGGTAGAGAGCGCCGCCACCGAAATCGCCCGCCAGATTGAGCGGCGGAACCGGCTTTCCGCCGGCAGAACCAATGGCGTGCAGCGCACCTGTCAACGCGATGTAATTGATGTCGTGGCCCGCAGCGCACGCCAGCGGGCCCGTCTGTCCCCAACCGGTCATTCGCCCGTAAACGAGCCGCGGATTGCGTTCGAGACAGGCTTCCGGGCCGATGCCAAGACGCTCCATGACACCGGGACGGAAGCCTTCGATCAGCGCATCCGCCTGTTTTACCAGCCTGAGCGTGGCATCGACGGCCTCCGTTTTTTTCATGTCGAATGCGATTGCGCGCCGGCCGCGAAACGTCACGTCCGTGCTGCGGGGTGCCCGGCCTCCCTTGCGATCGATGCGGATCACCTCCGCACCCATGTCGGACAGAAGCATCGCGGCGAAAGGCGCCGGACCAATGCCGGCAAATTCCACCACCCGGATTCCGGCGAGTGGCCCCACGGATACTCCGCCTTTCGTCTTTGCATGTCCCTCTTACCCGCCGGCAAGCGGCGAGTAAACGATACCGCGCGCGAAGGCGCTGAGCGCCGCGTTGCCTGCACGCAGCCATTCGCTCCGGACGCAGTAATGGTGTAAGATTGGCCGACTAGCGTTCTTGCTGCGCGCGGTGGTTCGAATGAAACGTCTTCCGATCAATCGGATTGCGATCGGTTTCGCGGCTCTGGCTGCTTTGGCAGTCCCCGCCATGGCGGCAACGGAAACCGTGCTCTGGAGCTTTCCGAATTCCGGGACGGGCTATCCCCTAGGAACTCTACATTTCAGGAACGGATCGCTATACGGAACCGGTTCGGGCGACGAAAAATCTGCCGACGGACAGGCCTTCAAACTGACAAACAAAGGCGGTTCCTGGAGAGAAAAGACGCTCGTTACATTCGACGGCGCAAACGGCTCCACGCCTTTTGCGGGACTGATCCGCGATTCGAATGGCGTTCTGTACGGCACGACCTGGACCGGCGGTGCCTACGACGGCGGAAACGTGTTCGCGTTGTACAAGAGCGGGGGAAAGTGGGTCAGCTCTACGATCTGGGCTTTCGGCGGGACACCGGGCGACGGCACGCAGCCGGAGTGCGATCTGGTCATCGACAAATCCGGCAACCTGTATGGGACGACCTATTCCGGCGGCGCCAATAATGTGGGCACCGTGTTCGAATTGAGCAACGTCAACGGGGCGTGGAGCGAGGCCGTGATCCACTCATTCGGGGCCAACGGCGACGGGTGGAACCCCTATGCCGGGCTGCTCATGGGCGGATCGGGGACGTTCTACGGGACCACAATCTACGGCCGCGAAGGCCTTGGCGGGGACGGCACGATCTTCAAGCTGTTTCAGTCTCGCGGCGTGTGGAAGGAGAAGGTGCTCTACACCTTCACGGGGGGCAACGATGGCGGCGAGCCTTGGGGCACGCTGATCAGGGACAAAAACGGTGCCCTTTATGGTACGACTTACGCGGGCGGCACTTACGACGTGGGGACAGTCTTCGAGCTCTCGCGGTCCGGCGGCAAATGGACCGAAACCGTTCTGCACACCTTCCAGTTTGATAATGGCAGCAATGATGGCTTTAATCCGCTTGCGGGGCTCAGCTGGA
>PKWC01000245.1 GCA_003131925.1 Alphaproteobacteria bacterium
ATACGCTTTTCGGAGCGAGCTTTATCGCCCTCTCCCCGGATCATCCGCTGACGGAACAATTGTCCCTTCACGATGCCCACCTGACGCGCTTCGTGGCCGAATGCCGGCAGCTCGGAACGGCGGAGGAGACGATCGAGACCGCGGAGAAGCTCGGCTTCGATACCGGACTTACCGCCGCCCATCCCTTCGACAGCTCGTGGCGGCTACCCGTCTACGTCGCGAATTTCGTGCTGATGGCGTACGGAACCGGGGCNNTTCGGCTGCCCGGCGCACGACCAGCGCGATCTCGACTTCGCGCGCAAATACGGGTTGCCGGTATTGCCCGTCGTGATCCCCGGCGGCGTTGATCCGGCAAGCTTCACGATCGCAGATGCGGCGTATCTCGGACCGGGCCGGGTCGCCAATTCGCGCTTTCTGGATGGGCTGGACGTCGCCTCGGCGAGCGCGGAAGTTGCAAGGCGCCTCGAGCAGGCCGGTCGCGGGCGGTCCGTGGTTCACTATCGGCTTCGCGACTGGCTGGTGTCGCGCCAACGCTATTGGGGCTGTCCTATTCCCATGGTCCACTGCGCCGGTTGCGGCGTGGTGCCGGTGAAAGAAAGCGACCTGCCTGTGCTGTTGCCCGAAGATGTCCGCTTCGACGTTCCCGGCAATCCGCTCGATCATCATCCGACGTGGAAAATGGTGCGCTGTCCGCGCTGCGGGTCGGAGGCCCGGCGCGACACCGACACGCTCGATACGTTCGTCGATTCATCGTGGTACTTCGCGCGGTTCTGCAACACCGCCGCCGCCGCGCCGGTCGACCGTGACGCGGTTCGCAAATGGCTTCCCGTCGATCAGTACATCGGCGGTATCGAGCACGCGATTTTGCATCTGCTCTACGCGCGGTTCTTCACCCGCGGACTGAAGCAGCTTGGACTCGCAGACGTCGACGAGCCATTTGCGGGCCTCTTTACGCAAGGCATGGTCTGCCACGAGACCTATCGCGACCGCGCGGGGCATTGGGTTTCGCCGGCAGAGGTGGAGAAGCGGGACGGCTCCGTTCGGCGCAAGGACAATGGCGAGACGGTCGCGGTAGGGCCGTCGGAAAAAATGTCGAAGTCGAAGAAAAACGTCGTCGCGCCGGAAACGATTATCGATATTTACGGCGCAGACACGATCCGCTGGTTCATGCTGTCCGACACGCCTCCCGAGCGCGATATCGAATGGACGGAAATGGGCGCCGAAGGCTGCTGGCGCTTCGTTCAGCGCGTGTATCGGCTAGTCACCGAAACGGGCGGCCTTCCCGCAATCGGAGCGGGGATCCCGGCAGCCCTTGCAGAGCCGTCAATGCAACTGCGCCGGGCCGCGCATCGCGCCGTTGCGTGGGTCACCGACGATCTCGATGCGCTTCGATTCAACCGCGCGGTCGCACGCATCTATGAGCTTGCCAATGCGATAAGCGACGCTCCCGCGGACGTGCCCGGCTCAGTGAAACGGGAAGCTCTCGAAATACTGGTGCGCCTGACCGGTCCCATGATGCCCCATCTGGCCGAGTCCTGCTGGGAAGCGCTCGGGCACTCCTCGACGCTGATCGACGAAGCATGGCCGAAGGCCGATCCGGCGCTTGTGCGGGCGGATACGATCGTCATCGCCGTACAGGTGGATGGAAAGCGGCGGGGCGAGATCGCGATCGACCGGGGCGCGAACGACGAGACCGTCAAGGCCGCGGCGCTGGCTCTGGATGGCGTCGAACGGGCATTGGCCGGAAAATCCCCGCGCCGGATCATCCATGTGCCCGAGCGCATCGTGAACATCGTCACATGAGCGGACGCGTCTTCGAGACTTTGTTCGTCGCGGCGCTGGCGTGCTGCACGGCGGGATGCGGCTTTCATCCGCTTTATGGGCGCACCGGATCGAGCGCGGGCGGACAACAGGTGTTCAATTCGATCTATGTCGAGCCGATCGATGGGGAACGCGCCGGATACGAACTCAGAAACTCGCTGATCGATCTGCTGGAAGGCACGGAACGTCCGCAGGTTGCGCTGTATCGCCTGAAAGTGACCGTGAAGCAGACCATCGAAGGCACGGCCGTGCAGACCAACGGCTCGATCACCCGCTACAGCTACACCATGGTCGCCAACTACGAACTCAGCGACATTCATTCGGGCAAGGACGTGACCAAAGGAACCGAATCGACCGTTTCGGGCTACGATGTGGTGGCTTCGCCCTACGCCACACTCGTCGCGCAGCAGGACGCGCAGAAGCTGGGGGCGCGAGACATCGCGGACCGCATCCGCATCGATCTCGGTGTTTATTTTTCCAAACGCTCCAGCAGTTGAATGCTCATCAAGGCCGCCGAAAGCGAACGCATCATTGCCCGCTTTCCCGCGGATCTCGGAGCGGCATTGCTGTTTGGCCCCGATCAGGGGTTGGTGCGCGAGCGTGCAGAGCGGCTGGCGAAGACGATCGTGCCGGACCTTCGCGATCCCTTCCGGATTGCGGAAATCGACGGCGCGCGGCTCCTCGAGGATCCGGCCTTGCTGGAAGCAGAGGCGTCCGCAATTTCAATGACGGGGGGGCGTCGCGTGGTGCGAATCCGCGCTGCCGGCAATGCGCTCGCGCCCGTGTTCGATTCATTTCTGGCCGGCTCGGCGTCGGACGCGCTCGTTGTGGTCGAAGGGGGCGACCTCGCCAGGAATTCCAGCCTGCGCGCAACATTCGAGGAAGCCTCCAACGCCGCAGCGATACCCTGCTATCTCGATTCCACCGAGACGATTGCGGATCTTCTGCGGGCCTCGCTAAAGGCGGAGTCGATCGTCATCGCGCTCGATGCTCTCGACGAGGCCGTTTCGCTCCTCGGCGCCGATCGCGGCACCACGCGCCGGGAGGTCGAGAAGCTTATCCTTTACGCGCACGGCCGAGCGCGCGTGACGCTGGAAGACATCCGCGCGATCCTGGGCGACGATGCGGAGGCCCGTATCGAAGCGGCATGCGACGCAGCGGGAGACGGAGATGCGCGCCGCCTTGATCTGGCGCTCGAGAGGCTGTCGAGCGCCGGTGTCACGCCGATCGCCATTCTGCGTGTGGCGCTCGGACATTTTCAGCGGCTCGCGCTGGCTAAGGCGCAAATGGAAAAAGGCGAGAGTGCGGAAGCTGTTGCGCGCCGCGCCAGACCGCCGGTGCATTTCTCGAGGCTCGGTTCCTTCCGCGCGCAGCTGCGAAGCTGGAGTAATGAGAAATTGGGGGAAGTCCTCGATCTGCTCCTGGAGACCGAGGCTCTTTGCAAGACCACGGCCGTGCCAGACGAAGCGGCCTGCGGGCGGTCCCTGTTCACGGTTGCCGCCTGGGCGCGGCTGCGTCACTGACCCGCTCCGGACGCGCACCAACCGGACACGATTGCCGCCGGGGTCCCGGCTGGAGTTTACGCTCCGGGCGCGCTTCGCGCGGACCGGTGGCGCGGGGATCTCGGCCATTGATGACAGTTTGGAATCATGGATGATGCGTACGGCTGCGGGGGCAGCCAGACGCCGGCGCCCGCGCCATTCACGCTCCGACAGGCAATGACCCAGCAATACGAGCTCGAATTGCACGCGCCGGCACTCACAGGCATCGCCGGCACGGACTCGCGCCTTGCGCGCAACGTTCCCGCACTTATTCCGAAAGAGCCCGGCTCGGCGCAGCGTCTCCTGAAGCCGCGCGCTCAAAAGGCGCAACCTTCGCTGCTCCCGCCGGAGGCGATCGCCTTCGACGCCTTCCGTCTCACCCTGGTGCAGTGCCGCTGGCACATCACGGCCAATGTTGCGGCGGCGGTGGAAACGCGCGAGGTGGAAGCGCTCCATCAGCTGCGCGTCGCCCTTCGCCGTCTTCGCGTTGCGCTTGCCTCCTTCGGAGGCGAATTCCGCACCCCAGAACTCGAAGCCATCAAGCTTCGGGCAAAGTCTTTGACGAACCTCCTCGCGCCGGCGCGCGATCTCGATGTGTTCACCGGCGAGCTTCTCGAGCCGGCGGCGAACGCGAACGGCGCGCATGATGCATTCGCCGTGCTTCGCGCGCGGGCCGAGGCCGCGCGCGCAAAGGCGTGGAACGATGCCGTCGTCGTGATCGCCGGACCGCGGTTTCGCATGTTCATGGCCGATCTCGCCGATATCGTCGATCGTGGCGCATGGCCGCACGCCCTCGTCCATGGCCGGGGAGCGAGCAAGAGCGTCAGCGCATTCGAAGCACCCGCTCAGCGCGTCGCCGAGCGCATGCTGGCGCATCGGCAATGCCAGGCGTGCAAAAAGGCGCGCCGTCTCGAGGCGCTTTCGGTCGCCGACCGCCACGAATTGCGGATTCGTCTCAAGAAGCTTCGCTACACGTCCGAGTTTTTCGCGCCTTTTTTCGAGCGCGCGCGCGTGGAGAAATTCGTCACAAGATTGAGCCGCATGCAGGACATCCTCGGCGCCCTGAACGACGTGGCCGTCGCCAAGAAGACGCTGGACACGCTGATTTCCGAAAGCACGCCCGGCGAGGGGCGCGCGGAATCGGACATCTCATTCGCTGCGGGAATTGTTTACGGCTGGCATCTCGAGCGCGCGGCACACACCTGGCGCGACGCAGTCAAGCGCTGGAAGAAATTTGCGAGCACCCGGGAATTCTGGACCCCGGGGGCCGCGCAATAAGGGACTACTGAACCGTGACCGACACGGCGTTCCGGCGATGGGGAAGGCCGATGTCAAGCGCGAAATACAACGGACAGATGCACCACTTCCGATGCAGTTTGGTTCTGACTGCAGTCTGGGCGGAGTCAACGGTCTATCGCAACGTTTGCTCCGTAGACGGAATGTCCCTCCCTGTTGAGGAGCGTAGTTCGGGGATCGCGGTAGGGACGCGCATTACTGCGCGCCCCCCGCACAGATCCGTACAAGCGGCATTCCCGCATACGGCTCCCACCTTGGGTGTTTGACGGCGAAGCGTTGACACGGCCACGGGTGAAGGATGGTCGGCTTTGGAGTCCAGCGATCCAGCAGACGATTGATCGAGGCCCATGTGGTTTTGTCGCGCTGACCGCGGCGCCGAAGCGCACGAAGCCAGTGCCACGCGACGATCCCGGAACGGCGTGGTACGCGAAGTAACCGCGCACCACCGATCCCAGCCAGGAGCCTTGCTCGTTCAATGGTGCGTGCCGGTGCTGCCAGAGCACATCTCTGATCTCGTGCAGCTTGGCACGCATGCGGTCGCGTCTGCTGCGCCGGCGCAGTTGGAAGCGTCCAGCCCGTGAGCGCGCGCAGATATGCGTGAAGCCCAGGAAGTTGAACGTTTCCGGTTTGCCAAGTCCGCGTCTCCTTCGATCGTCCGCCGCGCGGCGGCCGAACTCGATGAGGCGTGTCTTGTCCGGATGCAGTGACAACGCAAACGCCGCCAACCGCTGTGCCATCTCCGTTTGGAACCGCTCCGCATCGTGCCTGTGCTGGAAGCCGACCACGATATCGTCCGCATAGCGCACGAGGATCATGTCGCCCTGAGCATGGCGTTGCCGCCATTGTTGCGCCCACAGGTCAATGACGTAGTGCAGATAGATGTTGGCGAGCAGCGGAGAGATCACCGCTCCTTGCGGTGTGCCGCTTGTTGTTGCAATCACCTGCCCGTTCTCCATCACGCCAGCCTTAAGCCATTTGCGGATCAGACGGATGACACGGCGGTCGCCGACCCGGTGCTCGACGAAGCGGAGCAGCCATTCATGGCTGGCCGCATCGAAGAATCCGGCAATGTCGGCGTCCAAAATCCAGTTCACTCTTTGCGTCTCGATCCCGACTGCGAGCGCATCCAGCGCATCATGCCGGCTGCGCCCCGGCCGGAACCCGTAGCTGAACCCGAGGAAGTCTTCCTCGTAGATCGCGTTCAGCACCTCGCATAACGCACGCTGGACGATCTTGTTTTCCAGCGCAGCGATGCCGAGCGGACGCTGCCGTCCGTCCGGCTTCGGGATGTACCGTCACTGCGAGGGTTGCGTGCGATAGCTCCCGCGATGAACACGGGCATGCAGATCGGCAAGCTTCCGGTCCAGATCGTTCCCGTATTCCTCCCATGTCACGCCATCCACTCCGGCCGCCGCATCCCGCTTGAGCTAGGAGTAGGCGAACCGGAGAAGGGCGACGTCCACATGGTGCAGGAGCGCAGTGAACCGCTCCTTCTTCTTCAGCCTTGCTCTTTGCCGTACGCGTTCAAGACCAGCGGTCACGCTATCCCGGCTCGGAGTCCGGAGCATGCTTGGCTCGAACACGTTTCCCTCGGCCCCTTCCCTTGGCTCCACAGGCTCCGCAGCAGATTGCTCTGCGTTGTTCCCCGCTTCGTCGCTACTATGGAAGGGCCTGACTTCTCGCGACCGTGCATCATCGGCTACGGCTCTCGCCTTCCCGATGCGGACCGGTGCTGTAGCAAGCGGCCAATCGCGAGACCTTCCGGTTCCCGCGCAAGGAACGTCTCGGCATGCTGGGATCTTCGACCGCGCCGGATCGATGCTCAGCTCGCGCTTGCGCCAAACCTCGTATTGCCTTCCGCACTCTGAACAGCGTCGGCATCCGGAATGTCATTTCGTGGCTCGATACCCAGCCTGTCGAATCCCCTGTCAACGCTTCGCGGCCGCCGTCACCGACGGAAACTCGCGCATGACTCGGGCGCCAGTGTGGTTCGCTACGCCTTCACTGCGCGGGACCCCACCCGCTATTCCTTGCCGGTCTCCCGGCGCACTCAGAGTCGAAACTTATGGAGCGGTCGGCTATTGAGGTCATCGCAAAGTTCGGGCGATGGCCGTGGCGCGGCACAGGAGATATTTTCTCAAAAATTAGCCCTTGCATGTCATCCAGCGCAGCAACAACCGCCAGGCGATCTTCTTTGCTCCTGAGGACTACGCCCAGTATCGCCGATGGCTGGATGATGCCGCCTCCGCGTATGGGTTGGCGATTCATGCCTATGTGCTGATGACGAACCACGTCCATCTCCTGGTCACGCCACAAGAGGAGGAGAGTCTTCCGCACACGCTGCAATCGCTCGGCCGGCGCGATGTGCGCCATATCAACCGGGTCCAGCGGTGGACCGACACCTTGTGGGAGGGCCGCTACCGCGCCACGCCGATCGACGGCGATGGCTATTTCCTCGATTGTTGCCGTTACATCGAACTCAATCCCGTCCGCGCGACCCGAAGAGGCCGTCAGAGCTTCAGGCGTCCTTCGAGGATGTCGTCGTATATCGTCGCGTCGAGTGGTTTGTAGACGAGCGTTTTGGGATCGAGTGCATAGATGGGGTTGGCGATCCTGCGCGGGTCGAAACCGTCCTTCATCAAATCGATCTTGCGCTGCTTGAACGTGCCGGTGATCTCCATCTCCGGCATCAGCCGCAGGAAAACCGGACGGGCGTAGGCGGGCAGGCTGCCTTCCAGCCGTTGCGCAAGGCGGGATGGATCGAAATCTGTTCTGGTGACAAGGGCCGCCATGCCGGCGCGGCCGTCATTGCCGGGCACGCGTACGCCGTAGACGTTGGCTTCGACGATGCCATCGACCACCGACAGGGCTTCTGCAACTTCGCTCGTCGCCACGTTCTCACCCTTCCAGCGAAACGTGTCGCCGATCCGGTCGACGAAATAGAAATAGTCGAGCGCGTCCCTCCTCATCAGGTCGCCCGTACGAAACCACGAATCATCCGCCGCAAAGACATGCCGCAGAATCTTCTTTTCGGTATCCGCTGCATGCGTGTAGCCTTCGAAGCCGTTGCCCGGCTCGTCGACGATCCGGCCGATGGCCTCGCCCGTTTCGCCGCTCGGGCATTCGATGCAAAACCCTTCCGGATTGCGGACGGGAATTTCAGTCTCGATGTCGAAGCGGATGATTCGTATCGCGAAGTATCCGCGCATGTAGTCCGGAATGCGCCCCACCGCGCCAACCTTGCCGTCGTAGTTCAACATCGACACGTTGCCTTCGGTGGCGCCGTAGAACTCGATGATTTTCGGTATTGCAAACCGCGTCTGAAACGGCCTCCAGATTTCGGGCCTCAATCCGTTGCCGATGATGGCGCGAAGACGATGGTCGCGTTCGCGCGGCGACGCGGGAGCATTGAGAAGATAGCGGCAGAGTTCGCCGATATACTGGAATAGCGTGCAATCCCAGCGAACGATATCGCTCCAGAAAGTCTTTGCGGAAAATTTGTCCGCGAGCACCACCGAGCCGCCCGCGTTCAGCAAGATCCAGCGGCTGACGGACGCGTCGGTATTGCTCTTTTCGGGCTCGGTCCCTGACGGCGAGTGGATTTTGACGCAGGCCCGCGCGGTCGCGGCAGCGAACCCGGGACAGCCCATCGCCACGATTGCCGA
>PKWC01000041.1:0-22468 GCA_003131925.1 Alphaproteobacteria bacterium
CCCTCACAGGCTCGAAAGCGGGGACCCAGTCAGTACAGCGCGGAAGGATTTGCGCGGCGCTGAAATCATCTTGTTCCCGCTGCGGACGCTGGGTCCCCGCTGGAGTTTACGCTCCGGCCGCGCTTCGCGCGGACCGGTGGCGCGGGGATGACACGCTTGTGCGAGCCGTGGATGCGGTGGTTTTGCTACTCCGCCGCCGCAACCTGTCCCGCTTCGGCAAGGGTGACCGAGACCAGCTGGCTCACGCCGCGCTCGGCCATGGTGACGCCGAACAGGCGGTCCATGCGGGCCATGGTGATGGGGTTATGCGTGATGGTGACGAAGCGCGTGTCGGAGCGCTTGCGCATTTCCTCCAGCAAATCGCAGAAGCGCTCGACATTGGAATCATCGAGCGGCGCGTCGACTTCGTCGAGCACGCAGATCGGCGAAGGGTTGGTGAGGAACACCGCGAAGATCAGCGCCAGCGCGGTCAGCGCCTGCTCGCCGCCCGACAGCAGCGACAATGATTGCAGTCTTTTGCCGGGCGGCCGGGCAAAGATCTCCAAGCCGGCCTCGAGCGGATCGTCCGACTCGGTAAGGCTCAGTTTGGCTTCGCCGCCGTCGAACAATTTCGCAAACAGAAGCTGGAAATTGGCGTCCACTTTTTCAAACGATTCGAGCAACCGCTCGCGGCCCTCGCGATTAAGGCTCTGGATGCCGCGCCGCAGCCGCTGGATGGCTCCGTCGAGATCGGCGCGGTCGCGTGTGAGACCATCGAGGCGCTGCCCGGCTTCGGCGGCTTCCTCCTCCGCGCGCAGATTGACGCCGCCGAGTTGCTCGCGTTCGGCCTTGAGTTTCTCCACACGCTTTTCCGCATGGTCGAGCGCCGGAAGCTCGTCGCCTTCCGCGATGCCCGCATGGCTGGCAAGCAATGAAGGTTCCACATCGAGTTCGTCGCGAACGCGGCCCTGCAACTCGGAAAGACGTTCCTGCGCCGACAGGGCCATTGCGTCGGCACGCGCGCGTTCCTCCCTTGCCGTTGCAAGCACGGCGTCGGCAATTTTCGCAGCCTTGTCGGCCGCGGCGAGCATCGACTCTGCCATTGCGCGGGCATCAGCAGCCTGATCGCGAGCGGTCTCGGCTTGCGCGATTGCCTCCAGGAGGGCGCGCCGCCTGCCGGCGAGAGTCTCGGGCGCCGCTTCGAGTAGCTGGAGCTCGATACGCATTTCATCCAGACGACGGTTTAGCTCCTCGATCTGGCGAAGGGCGGCGTCGCGCCGGTTTTGCCAACGCGCGCGTTCGTCGGCGAGCGCGACAAGGCGCTGCGCGCGAATCCCGCTCTCCTGGCGCAGCTTCTCCAGGAAGGCGCGGGATTCCAGATCGGCGGCGCGGGCTTCCGCCGCGTTTTCGCGCGCCTGGGCGACAGAGAGGGATATCGCCGCGCCGTCCCCGAGTTCCGCCAGCGCCGCGTCCGCATTGCCGGTTGCATCGCGTGCCGCGTCGCGGGCGGCGGACAGACGCCGGATTTCTGCTTCGAACGTGGCAAGCCGCGAGCTTCGTTCCGCTGCGTTGCGCGCTGCGCAGGCCGCGGCTTCCTGCGCATCGCCGAGGTCGCGTTCGAGTTGCCGTTCGTGTTGCTCTGCACTGCGCGCGGCTTCGCGCGCGACATCGGCCTCACTCCGCGCCGCGGAAAAGCGCGCAAGGGCCGCGGAGGTTTTTTCGCGCGCACCTGCGATCTCGGCATCGAGCGCGGAGAGACGATTGCGCTGGGCCAGACGCTGCGCCGCCGGCGAGGGCGCGTCGGCCGACATTGCGTAGCCGTCCCATCGCCAAAGATCACCCCGTATGGACACCAATCGTTGGCCTGGCCGAAGCTCGCGCTGCAGGGCGGCGCCAATTTCCATCGGCACCACAGCCGTCATCGCCAGACGCCGCGCGAGCGCCGGTGGTCCCGCGACGAATTCGCTCAAGGGACGGACGTCGCCGGGAAGCATCGGCAGGGATTCCAGCGGTCCCAGATCTCGCCAATGATTGGGGGCGGCTTCGTCGATGGGGGCGTCGAGTTCGTCGCCCAGCGCCGCTGCGAGAGCTGCTTCGTAGCCGGATTCGACGCGCACAGCGTCGATAAGCGGCGGCCATAGATCGGCGCCCTGCGGTCGCAGGAGATCTGCAAGTGCCCCGGCTTCGGCCGAGAGATGTTGCTCCTCGCGCTCGGCGATTTCGAGTGGTGCGCGCGCCTCGGCTTCCGCAGCCCCGGCGAGATCGAGAGCGCCGCGCAAACGATCGAGCGATTCGTGCGCTTCGAGTGCTGCGTGGCGGGTTCGCGCGACTTCGGCCTCGCTGGCATTGACGTCGGGATCTTGTGCCGCGCCCGCCAGCGCCGATTCGAGCCGGCTTTCGGCCTCCACGAGCTGTTGCGCGCTTGTCTCGGTCAGCGCCGCGGCAATTTCGCGCGCGCGTGTCTGACTCTGCTTTCTCGCATTCCACTCAGCGAGCTTGTTCGTGAGGCTTTCGAGGGCGCGTTCGGTTGAAGCCAGAGCGTCGCCGTGCGCAATCGCCCCTGACTCGGCGTCGGCTATTTCCCGCGCGGCATTCGCCAAGGCATGTTCCAGCGCGCGCGTTTCCTCGGCCAGGGCCGCAAGCGACGAACCAGCATCTCTGTCGAGTTCCTTCTCGCGCGCCAGATCCTGTTCCGCCTGGACGATATGCTGCCGTTGCCGCTGGGCGGCTTCGCGCGCGCGCGTTTCCTCCTGATCGAGAGTGTCTCGCTCGATGGTCAAGCGATGCAGCGCGGCGTTGCGTTCGGCCTCGGTCAGCCGCACGGGTTCGAGTTCGCTGGCCGAGTTTGCCCGGGCAGTCGCCGCTTCGGCGGCTCGGGCGGTGCAGTCGGCCACATCCGCATGCGCACGTTGCAGCGCAGCTTGAGTCGCACGCAAATGCGATTCGGCTGCGATCCAGCGAATGTAATGCGCGAGAGCTTCCGCCTTGCGGATGAGTCCGGAAATATTGCGATAGCGCGCCGCCTGGCGCGCCTGGCGTTTCAGGTTTTGAAGCTGGCCTTCGAGTTCGCGGATCAGATCGTCGAGACGCGACATGTTCGTTTCGGCGGCCCGAAGCCTGAGTTCCGCTTCGTGGCGGCGCTGATGCAACCCGCCGATACCTGCAGCTTCTTCCAGGATCGCCCGGCGGGCGAGCGGTTTCTGGCTGATCAGGAGTCCGATCTGACCCTGGCGGACAAAAGCGGTTGAGGCGGCGCCCGACGAGGCATCCGCGAAGAAGATTTGAACGTCGCGCTGTCGCTGGTCGCGTCCATTGATTCGGTAGACGGAACCGGCCTCACGTTCAATTCGCCGCGAGACTTCAATCGTGTCGTATTCGTTGTAGGGCGCGGGCGCGCTGCGATCGGTGTTGTCGACGAAGAGAATGACTTCCGCGAGATTGCGGGCAGGGCGAGCGGCGCTGCCGGCGAAGATCACATCGTCCATTTCGGAGCCGCGTACGGAAGTCGGACGCGCTTCGCCCATGACCCAGCGAAGCGCATCGAAAATGTTCGACTTGCCGCATCCGTTCGGCCCGATGATCGCCGTCAGGCCCGGCTCGATAAAAAGCTCGGTCGGTTCGACGAAGGATTTAAAGCCAGAGAGCCGGAGCCGGGTAAATTTCAACGGATGCGCGCCGCCCTGCCGCGTCTGGGGGCCAACATTCCGCTACTTCTTGAGAAGTCCATTGAGATACGCCTGCAACTCGTTCCATTCGCCCGTGAATTGCCGCACCTCGCCATTGACGACAAAGGTCGGCACGCTGTTGATCGCATACTTCGTTGTCGCATCCTGACCAACCTGGGTGATTCTCTGCGCCTGCGCCTGATCGGCGATACAGCTGTCCACCTTTTCCGCGCTCAGGCCCGCGATGCGGCCCATTGCAACGAGGCCCGCATGCACGTCCGCAACGCGATATTCCGGATCCCACTTGATCTGATTCCTCCACAGGAGATCAAGGAACTGGAAGTAGTTATCCTCAGGCAGACAGCGCGCCATCGCCTCCGCGGCCACGTCGGCGGGCCCGAGCGGAAACACGCGAAGCACATAGTACACCTTGCCGGTGTCGATGAACTGCTTCTTGAGGAGCGGGAAGATTTCCTGGTCGAAATGGGCGCAATGGGGGCACTGGGGCGCAGCATATTCGACCATGAGAATCGGCGCTTTCGGCGATCCCATCCGGCGATCCCATGCCGTGAGGGTGACCGCCTGGCTGGCGTTCGAATCAGGTACGGCGCTGTCCGAAGAGCTGCTTGACGTCACATACCACGCCGCGGCGCCCAGCACGATCAAGGCCACGACGATCAATCCGAAGATAAGGGGTTTTCGGGTCACGGGCGATTCTCCAGAGCGTCACGCCAGAGCTTTTGGCAGAGGCCCGCGCCGCGTTCAATCTTTCGCGGAGGGGCCGTTACGCGCGCGGGCCCTCGCGAGCGCCAGCAGCGCACGCCTCAAGTGCTCCTGCCCATCAAACGGGCTTAGGGAATCCTCGGGTACCGAATCACTCTTTGTCGGCCTGTGCGATGCGGGAAGCCCGGGCTTCATGTGGCCAGCGACAAACCGGAGGCGCTGCACGGCAAGCCTCCCCAGATAAGAATTGATTCGGCTGCACAAAGCCCGGCTCTCGTGTTGCAGAAACACGGACGCAGCCGGATCGGCCTTCAAGGTCAGTACGCCGCCCGAAGGCCCCTCGGTGATCCGCAGGGGCTGGGCGAAGCGGGCTATTTCGGGACCGACAATCTCGTTCCATCGCAAGACGAGAGTCGGATCGGCAAATCCAGCCCGCGCGAATCCGGCGCTGCCAAGCGGTGCGACATCCAAACCGACGGCCACAGCACGATTGCGCCGCGCCTGCGCGTCGGGCTCCGCACCGGTCTCGGGTTGTTTCCGTTGGCGGATCATGTTGATGATTCTCACCATGCCCCATATGCGCGAGCCAAGGCAAAATCCGCACGTCGCCGCCGCAGGGCTGCTCGCCTGGTACGATGCGAACCGGCGCGTGCTCCCGTGGCGGGCCATGCCGGGGGAGATGCCCGATCCGTATCGGGTGTGGCTGAGCGAAGTCATGCTGCAGCAGACGACGGTTGCAGCTGTTGCGGGATATTACCGCGAATTCACCAACCGGTGGCCGTGCGTGGACGCATTAGCCGCAGCGTCGCTCGATGAAGTGCGTGGGGCGTGGGCGGGCCTCGGGTATTACGCACGGGCGCGCAATCTCCACGAGACCGCGCAAATGGTCGCTCACGAACATGGCGGCCGGTTTCCGTCCAGCGCGGCTGCGCTGCGCAGATTGCCGGGCGTCGGCCCGTATACGGCAGGCGCGATCGCTGCAATCGCGTTCGATGAACGGGAAGCTGCCGTGGACGCCAATGCGGAGCGCGTGATCGCGCGCTTCTTCGCGGTTGAAGAACCGTTGCCGCGAAGCAAGCCCACGCTTCGCAATCTCGCGCAATCTCTCGTGCCGGCGCGGCGCGCGGGCGATTTCGCGCAGGCTCTCATGGATCTCGGCGCGACGGTGTGCACGCCGAAGCGTCCGTCATGCTCCAGATGTCCATGGAAAAAAAATTGTCGGGCCTTTTCGCTGGGCATCGAGGAGTCCCTGCCGCGCAAAGCTCCGAGACGCGTCCGTCCGTTGAGGCGTGGCGCCGCGTTCGTTGCGCGCGATCGGAACGGTGCGATCCTTCTCGTCAAACGGCCCGAAAAAGGACTCCTGGGAGGCATGCTGCAGCCGCCGCTTGGACCCTGGTCGGCCAGCTTTCCGCGCCGAAGCGATGCGTTGAAGCAGGCGCCGTTCCGCGCCGAGTGGCGCCGCCGCCCGGGCGTGGTAAGCCATGGCTTCACACATTTCGAGCTCGAACTCGAAGTCTGGCGCGCGGAAGTCCGGGCGCGCGGCGGCAGCACAGGTTCGTGGTTGGCCCCTCACGCGCTCGCAACGGCCGCGTTGCCCACGCTCATGCGCAAGATCATCGCGCACGCGTTTGACCCAGAGTTCGCCCAACCTGCGCGGTAGGGCCTTTTTGGATTCAATTGATCCATTTTTTGTGTCATGGCCCGCGCAAGCGGGCCACCCAGATGGAAGCGACGTGCGGTCGGCGATGAGGGCTGGGTGGCCCGGTCTCCGCTGNNCGCCGGGCCATGACATTTTTTTTGATTCGATTCATTCAAAAGCCGTTCTAAACCGACAGCAGGCAATCAAATCAGCTCCGCGCGGAGGCGCTGGCGAAGTACGTCGATAGAGACCTGCGCGCCGTTGGCGTCGAAATGCCAGAATGTCCAGCCGTTGCACGCGTCGAGGCCCTGCACATGGGCGGCGATCCGGTGGATGGAGCCGGTCGCATCCGCGCAAACGAGGGAGCCGTCGGCGCGCACTTTCGCGCGGTGGCGCCGCGCGGGACCATGCAGTACGGTGCCGGGTGGCAGCAATCCGCGCTCGACCACCCAACCGAAGGGAATGCGCGCTTCCGCGCGCTTCGAGCGCGTAACTTCCACTGCGTCGGTTGGAGCCGGTTCGACGGCGTCGATGCGCGCGCGCGCGATGCTCGCATAGTTCTTGTCGCGCTCGATGCCGATAAAGCGGCGGCCCAGGCGGCGCGCGACGGCGCCCGTGGTGCCGGAACCGAAGAAGGGATCGAGCACGACATCGCCCGGTCTGGTTGAGCCCACGACAACGCGATGAAGCAGCGATTCGGGTTTCTGCGTCGAATGGGCCTTCGCGCCGGAACTGTTCTTGAGACGCTCCCCGCCCGAGCAGATGGGCAGCGTCCAGTCCGAGCGCATCTGAAGTTCGTCGTTCAGCGATTTCATCGCTTCATAGTTGAACGTGTAGCTTTTCTGCTCGCGACTCTTTGCCGCCCAGATGAGTGTCTCATGCGCATTGGTGAACCGCCGTCCGCGGAAATTGGGCATGGGGTTGGTCTTGCGCCAGACGACATCGTTGAGAATCCAGAAGCCGAGATCCTGAAGGATCGAGCCAACGCGGAAGATGTTGTGATAGGNNAGTCGCGCGTGAAGCGATCATACTCGCCAAAGTCCGCGAACCGGTCCCAGCGATCGTCAACGCCGTCCACGCGCGAATTGTCGGGCCGGCGCAATTCGCCTTCGAGTTGGAGATTGTAGGGCGGATCGGCGAAAACGAGATCACAGCATGCCTCCGGAAGGGCGTGCATGATTTCCACGCAATCGCCTTCCAGCACCCGGTCGACCGCGTCCTGCAGCTGCAGAGATTTCGACATGCCCCTCCCGGACCTGCGCAAGGCCGGATGCGGCCCCGCGACGGGGAGAGTGATTCGCCGGAGTCCACAGGTCAAGAGTCTTGAGAATCAAAGTGTTACGATTGAGTCTTCAATCGCCGCACCATACAAGATGTTGTGCACAGGGGCGAAGCTGCGGCGATGATGCAGGCAAGGGCCGAGCCGCGCGAGGGCCGAGAGATGTTCGCCGGTGCCGTAGCCCTTGTTCGTTCGCCAGCCATAGCCTGGAAAATTCTCGTGCAACGCCACCATCATCCGGTCGCGCGTGACTTTGGCCACGATCGAGGCAGCGGCGATGGAAACCGAACGCGCGTCGCCGCCCACGATCACGTCGCAGGGACAGGGCAGGGCAGGCGGATCATTGCCGTCGACCAGAGCGAACATCGGCGCGAGCGCCAGCGAGCGGATGGCGCGCGCCATGGCGAGATGCGTGGCCTGACGGATGTTGACGAGATCGATCTCGTCGACGCTTGCCTCGCCCACCCCGACCGCAAGCGCTAGATCCAGAATTCTCCCATAGGCCTCCGCGCGGGCGTCGGGCTGCATCTGCTTGGAATCGTCGATGCCTTTGGGAACGCGCATGCGATCCAGGATGACAGCCGCAGCGACCACCGGACCCGCAAGCGGACCACGCCCGGCCTCGTCCACGCCGGCGACTGGTCCTGCCATTGTTTTGAGGACGCGCGCTTCGAAAATGAAATGCGGCATGCCCCCACAGTAGAAAAACGCGGGCACGCCCGAAAGCCGCAAGACGCGGCACGGCGCGCGTTATGCACATCCTGATGCCGGCGGTCAGAAAAGGCCCAACTGGTCGCCGGTGCGGGGAGGGCGGCGGAACTTGCCGATGGCGAGCTGCGTCCGCTCCCGGTTCAGTCCAAGGCGTTTGACGGCCATGCGAAATCGCCGCGCAATCATTTCCGCATATGGCCCGGTACCTTTCATGCGCGTGTGCCATTGACTGTCGTAATCCTTGCCGCCGCGCATCTGGCGGATCAGCGACATCACGTGCTTTGCCCTGCCGGGCGTGCTTGCTTCAAGCCATTCGCGGAACAGATCCTTGATTTCGAGAGGCAGACGCAAAAGGACATATCCTGCGCTTTGCGCGCCCGCTCCCGTCGCTTGTGCGAGGACCGCTTCCAGCTCGT
Source organism: Alphaproteobacteria bacterium (assembly GCA_003131925.1). Lineage (GTDB taxonomy): Bacteria > Pseudomonadota > Alphaproteobacteria > Micropepsales > Micropepsaceae > Rhizomicrobium. Next base: position 8,413 of record PKWC01000041.1, read on the forward strand.
CATCGTTGAGCGCAGGAATTACAGGAGCAAACATCACGCCCACGGGAATGTCCGCGCGGCTCAACGCGGCGATCGTGTCGAGCCGCCGCTGCGGCGTCGCCGCGCGCGGCTCCATGACGCGCGCGAGCTTGCGGTCCAACGTCGTGACAGACAGGGCTACTCGCGCAAGTCCCATCTCCGCCATCGGCGCAAGAATATCGATGTCGCGANNGGTACGGATCGGTATTGGTGCCCATCGCGATGACCTTCGGCACGTAACCAGGCGCGGACAATTCGCGGGCGAGGAGTTCGGCAGCATTGGGCTTGGCGAAGATCCTCGATTCGAAATCCGCACCGGGCGACAGGCCCAGCCAGGCATGCGTGGGGCGGGCAAAGCAGTAGACGCAGCCATGCTCGCAGCCCTTGTACGGATTGATCGATCGATCGAAGGAAATGTCCGGCGAGCGGTTGTGCGTGATGATGGTGCGCGAAGAGTCCTTGAGCACTTCCGTCTTGAGGGGCGGGGGCCCTTCGTCCTCCTGGGTCCAGCCGTCGTCGAGAAGCACTCGGGTTTCGCGCTCATAACGCCCCGAGGCATTCGTGCGCGCGCCCCGGCCCCGGAGAGCTCGGCCGTCGGCGGTAATTTCGGCTGCGGCATCCATCGGCGCAGCATAGCATCGATTTAGAACAAATCAAGAACAAAAATCTACTGTCAGCCCAGCGGTTTTCTGCGGTGTTCTTCGAGCCGCGGCATGATCTCGACGAAATTGCACGGCCCGTGGCGCACATCGAGCTGCCATTTCAGAATGTGGTCCCATCCATCCTTCACCGCGCCGGTCGAGCCTGGAAGCGCAAACAAGTAGGTACCCCCTGCAACGCCTGCGCAGGCGCGCGATTGCAGCGTCGAAGTGCCGACGGATTCAAAACTGACCTGATGAAACAGCACCGAGAAACCATCGATCTCCTTCTCGAAGACCGACTTGAAAGCCTCGACCGTCACGTCGCGGCCGGTGAGGCCTGTGCCGCCGGTCGAAATCACGACATCGACTTCCGGATTTTCTACCCATTGGCGGAGCAGAGCTGTGATTTGCTCTTTGTCGTCTCTCAGCAACGCGCGCGCGGCGAGAACATGTCCCGCTTCCCGAATGCGTGCCGCAAGCGCATCGCCCGACGTATCGTTCGATGCGTCTCGGGTGTCGGAGACGGTCAGCACCGCGATGCGGACAGGAACGAAGGCAACAGATTCGTCAATGCGGTGCGGAGGCATCGCTGACCAGCAGAGTGCGCGCGGTCGCAGGTTGCGGCGTGTTGGACGCGGGGGCGGCGACCGGTAGCGCCGCGTTGGACCTGTAGAGCGGCCATTTTCCTTCGGCCGTTTCCTGAAGGCTCGGCGCAGCCTCGTTCGTGCGCCGCGCATACATCCAATAATAGGTCATGACATGCTTAATGTAGTTGCGCGTCTCCGCGTAAGGCAGGCTTTCGATGAAAAGCAGCGGATCGTTTGCGATTCCCGGTCTGGTCCCCAACCAACGCGTCAGGGCGCCGGGACCTGCATTGTAGGCAGCAGCGAGCTGAAACAGGTTGCCGTTTGTCTGATCGAGCAATTGCTGAAGATACCGTTCGCCCAATCCAAGATTGTAGGCGGGATCGTTGAGCTGCGACCGCCCGGGTGTCGCTCCGTCGATTTGCTGTGCGGTGCCCGGCATGACCTGCATTACGCCGCGCGCACCTGCCATGGAAACCGCATGTGGCTGAAAGCGGCTCTCGACACGCACGAATGCCAGCAGCAGGCAGCGATCGATGTGATAACCTCCCGGCGGCGTGTAGCCGGGAACCGGGAAGAGACCGGAGAGCAGCTCGCCGCGCGCGGCCTGCGCTTCGCTGGCCCGCAGCTCGAGATCCGGCAAATCCAAACGCTGTGACAACGCGGCAAATGCGTCGGCATCCCGCAGATCGATCTCGGCAAAGGCGTGGCTCATTTCCTGCTGGACGCCCTCGGTATGTCCGATCTGCCATAGCGCCACCGCGCGATGTGCCGCGGGAATCTGCATCATCTCGTCGAAGCGGACGGAATCGAGCACCGGGTCGCTAAACGCGGCCGAGGGTTCCTGGCCAAGGAGACGCTGGGCAAGCATGCCATAGAAAGTCGGCTGTTCTCGCGCGGCCGCGGAAAGGAGCGACACCACGGGAAGCGGATCGCCGGATGCCACATGCGAACGCGCCGCCCAGAACGCGGCGGCGCTGCGCGTCCAGCCCGGGACGGCCCCCGATTGCGCGAGGTGTTCGAAATAGGGCGCCGCGTCCGCGAATTTGTTCAGGCGATACGCGGCAAGCCCTGCATCCCAATCGAGCAACGGGGCGCCTTCGCGCTCAACACCGGCGATGCTGCTTGCGATTCGCAACGCCGCGTCGTCCTGGCCCTCGGCGAGATAGGAAGCCGCCAGCCGTTGGGTCAACCTCGTGATGTCGGACGCGGGCGCGATATTCGACGCTGTGAGCTGCTGCAGGACGACTTCGCCGGCAGCCGGTTGATCGAGCTTCACATCGGCGTCGATCTGAACCTGCGCCGAGCGCGCTGCGTCTGAAGCGAGGGGAGCATTGGCGAGGCTGTCCGTCACGTCATATCCGCCCGTGGCGCGGCGCGGGATGCCCGGCAGGCCGGCCAGCAGGACCTTGTGGCGGCGACGATGATTGCGAAGCTCCGCCAGCGCCCGGATGCGTTCGGCGACGGGAAGCTCGGCGTAGGTCGCAAGCCATTGGGCGAGATCGCCGATGGCCGCATGACTGCTGTACGGTGAAAGGTAATGCTCCGCCTCGACATAACCGATCAGCGAGCGATCGGAGAGATCGGCGATCAGCGCACGCGCTTCCGCAAAACGTCCGTCCATTTCATCGGCGAAAATCTCGCGGTAACGCCGTGCGTCGTCCGGGGACAGGACGTGCGGTGCGGCGCCTGCGGTTTCCTGCGGAGAAACCGGGTCTGAATCGGCGCCCACCGCGGCCGGCGCGACAAGGCAAAACACACACGAGGCCACAAGGAAGATGTTGCGCGCCACCAGCCCGATCCTTTGCCGCGATTCCCCGGAAGGGTCGAAGCCTAGCCGGACTCCGCGCTTTGCTCAAGCAACGCGAGGGCCTGGATTTTAACCGAGATTGCCTGGAGATCGCGCCATGCGAGCCTCTTTTCGAGCGGACGCCGCAAAAGATACGCCGGATGCAGGGTCGGCATGACCGGCACCATGCGTCCGCAGACGAAATACTCCAGCCAGGATCCACGCAGACGCATGATCCCTTCGCTCCGGCCCATGACGTGCCGCGAGGCTATTGCGCCCAGGAGCACGATGATCCTGGGCGCAGCGAGCTCGATGTGTCTGCGCAGGAAAGGTAGACAGACTGCCGCTTCCTCCGGCGTAGGGTCGCGATTGGAGGGCGGGCGCCAATTGAGGATGTTGGTTATGTAAACATTCGATTTTCTGTCGAGGCCGATGGAGGCGAGCATGCGGTCGAGCAACTTGCCGGCGCGCCCGACGAAGGGCAGGCCCGCGATGTCTTCCTCCCGACCCGGCGCTTCCCCGATGAACAGGATTCTGCGGTCCGGCACACCGTCGGCAAACACGGTGCGTGTCGCGTGCTTTTTCAGGGGGCATCCCTCGAAGGCTTCGAGGGCCGCCTTCAATTCCGCGAGCGTGCCGCACGCCGCAGCGATCTCCATCGCGCGTCCGATCTGATCGCCGTCAGACGCTGCTGGCGTAACGGGCTGCGCTGGGAGATTTTTCGGACGCGCCGCCGATGGCCGCAGCGGGAGCGGCGAAGCGCCTGCCTCGAGGAGTTCAGGCCCCGAACGCACAGAAGCGTGATTGAACCGGTTTACGGGCTCGTCGCCCACCGCTTCGTCCGCGCCCGCCTCCACCAGCCATTGGAGGGCCGACAGGGGCGCCCGAATGCAATCCGGATTGGATTGTGGCATTGGCAGATGATACGGGAAGGCCGGCGCTGCATCCACAGGTCCGTTCGATCCGAAATGATGCGCGCCGGACCCCAGAGAAGCGAATGACGCAAAGCGCCGACCGGGAGAGCATGAAATATGACGTGGTCGTCGTCGGCGGCGGCCCTGCGGGTCTTTCCGCGGCGATCCGGCTGAAGCGGCTCGCTGCCGAACACAAGCGGGAGACGACCGTCTGCGTTCTGGAGAAGGGTTCCGAAATCGGCGCGCACATTCTTTCCGGCGCCGTGATCGATCCCGTTTCGCTCGCAGAACTGTTCCCCGACTGGCAAACTCGAAAGGCACCGCTCGAAACACAAGTATCCGCCGACAGGTTCTATTACCTGGGACCGTCGGCAAGCGTGCTCATTCCGAATTTCGTCATGCCTCCCCTGATGAGGAATCATGGAAAATACATCGCCAGTCTCGGTGATGTGTGCCGATGGCTTGCCCGCGAGGCGGAGGCGCTCGGTGTAGAAATCTATCCGGGCTTTCCGGCGGCCGAGATTGTGTATGGCGATAAGGGCGAAGTGACAGGCGTTCTCACTGGTGACATGGGTGTGGCGCGTGACGGCCATCACAAGGATTCCTACGCGCCCGGCATGGAGCTCCTTGGCAAATTCACGCTGTTCGCAGAGGGTGCGCGCGGATCGCTCACCAAGCAATTGTTGGCGAGATACGACCTTTGCGCCGGCCGTGAGCCGCAGAAGTTCGGTATCGGTCTCAAGGAACTGTGGGAACTCGCTCCCGGCAAGCATCGCGCGGGCCTCGTCGTTCACACGATGGGGTGGCCGCTCGACGACCGAACCGGCGGCGGTTCGTTCCTTTATCATTTCGGCGCCAATCTTTGCTCTGTCGGCTTCGTCGTTCATCTCAACTATTCGAACCCCTATCTCTCGCCGTTTGACGAATTCCAGCGGGCGAAGACCCACCCGCGCATCCGCAATTTTCTGGAAGGCGGAAAGCGCATCTCCTACGGCTCACGCGCCATCACGGAGGGCGGCTTCCAGTCGGTGCCCCGGCTCGCCTTTCCGGGCGGTGCGTTGATCGGCTGCGGTGCGGGATTCGTGAATCTTCCGCGGATCAAGGGCACCCACAACGCGATGAAGACGGGAATGCTCGCCGCCGAGGCCGCGTTCGAAGCGATCGGCAATGGTCGCGAAGGCGACACGCTCGACGCCTACGAGGCGTCATATCGTGAGAGTCATGTCTATCGGGATTTGAAACGAGTCCGAAACGTCAAGCCCATATGGTCCCGATTTGGCACGCGCATGGCGCTTTCGTTGGGCGGGTTCGACATGTGGACAAATCAGCTGTTCGGATTTAGCGTGCTCGGCACACTCGGTCATGGAAAGCCCGACCATGCGACGCTCAAGCGCGCCGCTGAGTGCAGTCCCATCGTCTACCCCAAACCCGACGGCCGAATTACGTTCGACAAGCTTTCTTCCGTGTTTCTCTCCAACACCAACCACGAAGAGGACCAGCCGGTCCATCTCGTGCTGAAGGATCCGTCCATTCCGATTCGCGCTAATTTGCCGGAATATGACGAGCCGGCGCAGCGCTATTGTCCGGCCGGTGTTTATGAGATCGTGAATGACGCTGGCGGACCGCGCTTCCAGATCAACGCGCAGAATTGCGTTCACTGCAAGACATGCGACATCAAGGATCCATCTCAGAATATCACCTGGGTAACGCCCGAAGGGGGCGGAGGCCCGAACTATCCGAACATGTAAGAGGCAGAACTTCGTGCAAAAAATCGGACCCACAATTGTACTCGTACTCTTCGGACTCGGCGGCTGCGCCAGTGTCGGACAGAATTCCGGCCAGCCTTGGCAGCCGTCCTCGCAAGCCGAGAGTTTCGGCGATTATCTTTCGGCGCGGCTCGCGGCAAGTGACCACAACATGGCGGATGCTGCGAAGCTCTATGGTGCCAGCCTTGCCACCGATCCGGACAACGCCGACATACTTGGGCATGCGTTCCTTTATTCCGCGGCTTCGGGCGACATCGACGGTGCCGCGAAGCTCGCGCGGCGCCTCGTAAAGTCGGATCCGGACAATCGCGCGGCGCGATTGGCGCTGGCCGTAGAGGCGCTGAAGAACGGCGACTACGCCGGTGCGCGCACCGAAATCACTCAGTCCGCGAAAGGCCCCTTCACCGGCCTTACGCTCGTCCTTCTGGACGCCTGGGCTGCAGCGGGTGCGGGTGACATGGCGTCGGCGGACAGCGACATCGCGCAAGTCATCAAAGAGGGCGGAACGCAGACCCTGGGCGATTTCCATCGCGCTTTGATTCACGATCTCGCAGATCAGAGCGATGTCGCAGATGTCTCATACAGGGCGGCCGTCGCCTCGGGAGGAACCAGCCCGCGAATTGCCGAAGCTTATGGACGCTTCCTCGAGCGCGAGAAGCGCGCGGATGCGGCGCGGGCCTATTACTCAAAACTTGAGTCGGATGCAGCGCTGGCGCCGATCGCGGCGCAGGGTCTTGCGAGGATCGCGGGCGGCCAAAAGCCCGATCGACTGGTGAAATCGGCGGACCAGGGCGCGGCCGAGGCGCTGTTCGGGATTGCGGCGTCACTCAATGATGAAAACAGCGCAGACATCGCGGTTTTGTACCTGAGGCTGGCGCTCTATCTGTCCCCCGATCTGGATCTCGCGAAGATTGTTCTCGCCGATCGGTTCGAAGCATTGGGCAAGTATGAGGATGCGATAGAAGTCTACGGGTCGCTCGACAAGGATTCGCCCTATAGGTCCGCGGCGGCGGTCCAGATCGCGCTGGACCAGTCGCGACTTGGCCAGAATGACCAGGCCGTGTCGGAACTTCAGGCGCTCACGCGCGGGACCCCCGGCGATGTGACCGCGTGGACCGCGTTGGGCGATGCCTATCGCAATGAGGAAAAATATTCGGAAGCAGCGGCCGCCTATGATCGGGCAGTAGCGCTCCTCGGCAGCGACAAGGCGAATGCGTGGCCTTTGTTCTACGCCCGTGCGATCGCGGAAGAGCGCTCACACCGATGGGACGCCGCCGAAGGCGATCTCAAGCACGCGTTGCAGCTTAGCCCCGACCAGCCGCAAGTTCTCAACTATCTGGGCTATAGCTGGGTCGATCAGGGTCGCAACCTGCCGCAGGCGCTCACAATGCTCGAGAAGGCGCGGTCGCTCAGTCCGTTTGACGGTTATATCGCGGACAGCGTGGGATGGGCCTATTACAAGGTCGGCCGTTACCAGGACGCAGTGAAAGTACTCGAGAATGCGATCCTGCTTGTACCGGGGGATTCCACCGTCAATGCCCATCTGGGTGACGCGTATTGGAGAATCGGTCGCAAGCTGGATGCGCAGTTCCAATGGAGTCACGCGCTCGCATTCAATCCGGACCCTTCTGAAAAGGTGACGCTCGAAAGGAAGCTCCAATCGGGCAATAGCGAGAAGTGACCTCCGCGGACGGGCTTTTTGTTTCCGCGCCGGCCAAGGTCAATCTCTGCCTCCACGTCGCTGAAAGGCGGGCGGACGGGTATCACAATCTGGAAAGTCTTGTGGCCTTTGCCGTTCACGGCGATGAAATCACGCTTGAACACGCCAGGGAGCTTTCGCTTTCGGCTGTTGGTCCGTTCGGAGCGATGCTGCCGCCCGATAACGACAATCTCGTCCTCAAGGCTGCGCGCTTGCTCGCAGATAAGGTGGATCGACCTCCGTCAGTCCGCATCACGCTCCGAAAGAATCTTCCCGTCGCCTCCGGTTTGGGGGGCGGGTCGGCGGACGCCGCCGCCGTGCTGCGCGGTCTCGCATCCTTGTGGAGGCTCGAGATCGATCGCGAAACGCTGATGGGTATTGCCGCGTTGCTCGGCGCGGATGTTCCCGTTTGTCTGGATTGCATTGCGGCATGGACTGAAGGACGGGGCGAAAGAATAACGAGCCTTTCGCCGCTTCCGGAGATGCCGTTGATTCTTGTAAATCCGGCTGTCCCGGTGTCCACCGCGGAGGTTTTTTCCGCCCTCGATGCGCGCAGCGGCCTGAGGTTCGTCCGTCCGCGGGCTCCATTCTGCGATCCGCACGCGCTGGTCGCGTTTCTGCATTCGACAACGAATGACCTAGAGGCGCCGGCACGCAAAATTGCTCCTTCGATTGGCGATGCTTTGGAGGACATCCGCGACATGCCAGAAATCCTGATCGCACGTATGTCGGGCAGCGGCGCGACCTGCTTCGGAATATTCGAGACCGATGAATCTGCCCGATCTGCCACGGCGCTGCTCAGGGAGCGGCATCAAGAGTGGTGGATTGTCAACACCGCAATTGTGCCGGAAAGGATCGGCGCGCCGACGGCGCTTCAGTAACCACGGTCGACGCAGAATTCCGCGACCGCCTCCAGGGCATCCTTGAGTTCTCCGGCAGGGATTGGCTGAAGGGCGTGGCAGGCTTGCCGGGCGTAGCGGTGCGCCTGATCGTCGGCATCCCCGATTGCCCCGCTGTGCTCGACATAGGCGATCGCGCGTTGCAGGTCTCCGTCGCGCTGCTGGCCCAGGTGAATTGTTCGCTGCCAGAAACGGCGGGCGTTATCGTCCGCCCGTTTGTAGGCGAGGATCACCGGCAGCGTGACTTTCGCTTCACGGAAATCGTCACCCACGGATTTCCCCATTTGAGCTTGCCGGCCCGAATAGTCGAGGGAATCGTCCACGAGCTGGAATGCAATCCCGAGATTCTGGCCGTATGAGCTGAACGCGGAGATACTTGTGGCATCTGCATGCGCGATCGTTGCCCCGGCTTCCGCCGCGGCGGCAAACAAGGCAGCGGTCTTTGCACCGACAACGGTGAGGTAGTCCTCCTCCGTCGTTGCCAGATTGTTGGCGGACCGGAGCTGCAGGACCTCTCCTTCGGCTATTACCGCCGAAGCGCTGGCTAGGATGTGGAGGACGCGCATATTTCCTGCCTCGACCATGAGCTGAAAGGCACGACTGAGGAGGAAGTCGCCCACCAGAATGCTTGGCTTGTTGCCCCAGACAATGTTGGCGGCGAGCTTACCCCGACGCAGGGAACTGGCGTCGACGACATCATCGTGGAGAAGGGTAGCCGTGTGTATGAACTCCACCGCTGCTGCGAGCTTGATGTGAAGGCCGTTTGCATGTCCGCAGGCGGCGGCCGCCGCAAGCGTCAACAGCGGCCTCAGGCGTTTCCCCCCCGAATCGATCAGGTGCCGCGTGAGGTCCGGGATCAGCGCAACGCTGCTGCCCATACGCTCGTGTATGAGGACGTCGGTGGCGGTCATATCGGCCTCGACGAGCGCGTGGAGTCGCTCGACGGGCGAAAGTTCGATCTTTCGCGCTGACTTGGCGGCCTCGGCGATAATCATTTCCTGTCCTGCCGCTGGATAACGGCCCTGCCGGCATTTAGGAATGGCAGTCGTGCGGGGTCAAGGAGATCGGCATTCCGGGAGGGCCGGAACGCCCGCCCAACAGGAACTTGCAGATGCGCGACGTCCTCAAGACAAATGATCCGGTATTGCTCAATTTTGCCGAGGTCATGCTTTCCGATGCCGGTATCGAAGCCGTCGTTTTTGACGGACATATGAGCGTCATGGACGGAAGTCTGGGCATTCTGCCGCGCCGCCTCATGGTCACGGACGAGGATTTCGAACGGGCAAAGCGCCTCCTGGCCGACGCTCTGCAACAGGGCGCCCCCGAAAGGTGAAGCAGACTTCGAGTGACCGGTTTCTGAACGGGCGGGTCATTGCGAGCCAACCCCTGACAGGTTTCCGGTCGGGTCTCGACGCAGTCATGGTCTCTGCGGCCGTGCCGGCTCGCGCGGACGACGAGGTACTGGAACTTGGCTCCGGAGCCGGTATCGCAAGCCTGTGTCTTGCGGCGCGGATTCCGGAATGCCGCGTCTGCGGGATCGAACTCTTTCCCGAGCTTGTGGATCTGGCGAGGGCGAATGCGTGCGTCAATCGTATGGAGGGGAGAGTGACTTTCGAGCACGGTGATGTCCTCGATCCACCGCGTGACTGGCGTCGGGATTTCGATCATGTGTTCTGCAACCCTCCATTTCACGACGACGATGGCGAGCGGTCGCCGCACGCCGGGCGCGCTGTTGCCCTGCAGGACACAGGGACCCTGGGTGACTGGCTGGCGGCCGGTCTCAAACGGGTGCGTGCCGGCGGTACAATGACGGCGATCATTCGAGCCGACCGAATTGGGGAAACGCTCGGGACGCTTCCCGTGTTTGGCATCGTGGTCTTTCCTCTTTGGCCCCGCGTCGGGAACGTTGCAAAGCGCGTCATCGTGCAGGCAACGAAGAATTCGCGCGCACCGTTTGTGTTGGACGCCGGTCTGGTTCTCCACAGCGCAGATGGTCGTTACACGGATGATGCCGATGTTGTTCTGCGCCATGCCGGTTCGCTTGCCGTCGGGAGTCCGCGTCTGTAGCTTGCCCGCCTGCTGCAGAGGATTGATTTGCCGTGGCGGAGACGAGGACGTTTCAGGACTTGATCCTGACGTTGCAGAATTTCTGGGCAGGCCAGGGGTGCCTGATTCTCCAGCCCTATGATTTGGAGATGGGAGCCGGCACTTTTCACCCCGCCACCGCGCTGCGCGCACTTGGTCCGCGTCCGTGGCGTGCCGCCTATGTTCAACCGTCGCGACGCCCGAAGGATGGGCGCTACGGCGAGAACCCAAATCGGCTGCAACATTACTATCAGTTTCAGGTGATCCTGAAACCGGCGCCGGGCCCCATTCAGGACATCTATCTTCAGAGTATCGAAGCGATCGGTATTGACCCGCGCCGTCACGACATTCGATTTGTGGAGGACGATTGGGAAAGCCCTACGCTGGGGGCCTGGGGCCTGGGCTGGGAAGTCTGGTGCGACGGAATGGAGATTACGCAGTTCACGTATTTCCAGCAGGTCGGGGGATTCGACTGCGATCCGGTCTCGGTTGAACTGACCTACGGTCTCGAACGGCTTGCGATGTATGTGCAGGGCGTCGAGTTTGTCTATGACCTCGCTTACAACGAACAATTTCGATATGGCGCGGTTTTCCACCAGGCCGAGCGCGAGTTTTCCGCCTTCGATTTCGAGCAGGCAGACGTCGATATCCTGGCCCGGCATTTTGAGGACGCTGAAAAGGAGTGCAGATCGCTCGTGGGTGCGCGACTTGCGCTGCCGGCCTACGATCAATGCATCAAGGCAAGTCATTGCTTCAACCTGCTCGACGCTCGCGGAGTCATCAGCGTGACCGAGCGTGCCGCCTACATCGCCAGAGTGCGAGGGCTTGCGCGGGCCTGCTGCGAATCATGGCTGGCCAGCCCTCAGGGTGCGTATGTGCCGAGGCACGCCTGAAAATGCCAGATCTTCTGCTTGAGCTTCTCTCCGAGGAGATTCCCGCGCGCATGCAGGCGGGCGCAGCTACCGAACTGGAGCGGCTGGTCGTGGGAGCGCTCTCCGAGCAGGGAATACTCTTCGAAAGCGCCAGGCGGTTTTCCGGACCACGAAGGCTGACGCTTGCTTTCGCGGGCCTTCCGCTGAAGCAGCCTGAAGTTTCGGAAGAACGGAAAGGTCCGCGCGTCGGCGCTCCGCAGCCGGCGATAGACGGCTTCCTGCGTTCGGCAGGCGTGACACTCGAACAATGCATGAAGCAGAAGGATTCGAAGGGAGAATTCTATGTCGCGCTCTTGCATCGCGCAGGCCGCGCAACGGCCGAGGCCTTGGCGGAGTTGCTACCCGTTACGATTTCGCAATTGCAGTGGCCGAAATCGATGCGCTGGGACGGTGGCGCGGCGCGCTGGGTCCGGCCACTCCACCGGATCGGGTGCATTTTCGACGGTGAGATCGTGCCGTTCGTATTTGCGGGCGTAAAAAGTGGCAATGCGACAATCGGCCATCGCTTCATGTCGGCGGCCGAAATTGAGGTGCGCAGCTTCGAGGACTACGAGGAGAAATTGTGGATTGCGAATGTCGTTCTGGATCCGCACCAGCGTCGGGAAATCATCCTTCATGAGACCCGACAAAAGGCATTCGCGCTTGGAACAGAGCTCATCGAAGACAAAGCGTTGCTCGATGAGGTCGTCGGACTCGTCGAATGGCCGGTCGTGCTGATTGGCAAAATCGACGATGGCTTCATGAACTTGCCACCAGAGATACTGCAGACTTCGATGCGCGTGCACCAAAAATTCTTTGCACTGCAGGATATAGCTACGGCGACGCTTTCAGACCGGTTCGTGACGGTGGCGAACATCGCTGCCGACGATGGAGGCAAGGAGATCATAGCCGGCAATGAACGCGTACTTCGGTCAAGACTGGCCGATGCCAGATTTTTCTGGGACCAGGACCGAAAGCGTTCGCTGATCTCCCGGTTGGTTGAGCTGCGAAAAGTCGTATTTCATGCGAAAGCGGGAAGCATGCACGACCGGGCGCTTCGGATCGCAATCGTCGCCCTGCTTCTCGCTCGAACCCTGAAATTCGATGTGGAAAAGTCGTGCCGCGCGGCTCTGCTTGCGAAAGTCGATCTGGTGACCGGCGTTGTGGGAGAATTTCCCGAACTTCAAGGCGTCATGGGTTCCAGATACGCGCTCAATGACGGCGAAGATCCAGAGGTTGCAGACGCTGTCCGAAATCAATACAGACCGGTCGGACCTGCTGATGATGTGCCCGGGCATCCCGTTGGCATCGTACTCGCTCTGGCTGACAAGATTGACAGTCTCGTCGCGCTGTGGCGCGCCGGGGAGAAGCCGACCGGATCAAAGGATCCGTTTGCGCTGCGGCGAGCCGGTCTTGGAATCATCCGCATAATTCTTGACAACAGCTTGCGCATTCCGCTTTCGGAGGCGATGGGATTGGTGGTCGCGGCATTTGAGGCGAGCGACCACGCGATCTGGCAATCCGTTGCCGTGCATGCGGTCCCCGACAATCATATGCTTGCAAAGCTTGCGGCGGATCTGCTTGAGCGCGCGATCTCGCCGGCGTTCGGCAATGTCGTACCGCGCGGGGCACCGCGTCCGGATCAGGCGGTAGTGGCTGGAGTGCTGGAATTTCTGACGGACCGGCTCAAAGTTGCTTTGCGCGACGACGGCGTGAGGCATGACCTGGTTGACGCGGTATTTGCTTGCGGCGGAGAGGATGATGTCGTCCGCCTCGTTTCGCGGGTTCGAGCGCTGCAGGGTTTTCTGAAAACCGGCGATGGAACCAACCTTCTGGCAGGGTATCGGCGCTCGGCGAACATCCTCAGGATCGAAGAAAAGCGGGACGGCCGGAGTTATGAAGACGAGCCCGATTCGAGCTTGCTTGAGGCGCCGGAGGAAAAAAATCTGTTTGTGGCCCTCTCATCAGCACGTGATCAGATCCTGGTCGAGATTCGAGAGGAACGGTTCGGTGAAGCAATGACCTGCATGGCGCGGCTCCGCGAACCTGTCGATGCTTTCTTCGACAAGGTGACGGTCAATGCCGACAACGCCTTGCTGCGCCATAATCGCTTGCTGCTTCTGGCTGGCATGAGGAACGTTTTGCATACCGTAGCGGATTTTTCCCGGATCGAAGGCTAGGAAGATGCCCAAATGGCTGTACGCATTCGGAGCCGGCGCGGCGGAAGGGCGCGTCGATATGAAGGCTCTGCTTGGCGGCAAAGGTGCAAATCTCGCGGAGATGAGCAGGCTCGGTCTGTCCGTGCCCCCCGGCTTCACCATGACGACGGAGGTCTGCACCTACTTCTATGCACATGGACAAACCTATCCTCCCGAGTTGAGGCCTGCGGCGGACGCCGCCCTTGCGCATTTGGGTGGGATTGCCCGGGGGAAATTGGGCGATAGCGAGCGTCCGCTTTTGGTTTCCGTGCGTTCGGGCGCCCGGGCGTCGATGCCGGGCATGATGGATACGGTGCTCAATCTTGGTCTCAATCCTGCAACGGCCGAGGGGCTCGCGAAACTCACGGGCGATATCCGCTTTGCCTATGATTCCTACCGGCGCTTCATTCACATGTACGCGAGTGTCGTTCTCGGCCTCCCGCACGAAAATTTCGAGGCGATTCTCGAGCTTGAAAAGGAAACCAAAGGCGTAGAGTACGATACGGACCTCGATGCGGACGATTTTATGCGCATCGCAGATCTCTATCGTGC
>PKWC01000041.1:22532-22655 GCA_003131925.1 Alphaproteobacteria bacterium
CAATGGTGTTTGGCAATCGTGGCGACACCAGCGCGACAGGCGTGGCCTTTACGCGGGATCCTTCGACCGGGGAGAAAGTGCTGTATGGCGAGTTCCTCGCTAATGCGCAGGGCGAGGATGTCG
>PKWC01000041.1:22705-50947 GCA_003131925.1 Alphaproteobacteria bacterium
CCATTACCGCGACATGCAGGATGTGGAATTCACCGTGCAGGAGGGAAAGCTGTTCATGCTGCAGACGCGCTCGGGCAAGCGGTCGGTAGAAGCATCTCTCAAGATTGCCGTCGACATGGAACGCGAGGGCCTCATCGACAGGCGTCAGGCGCTGCTTCGCGTCGATCCGTCCGCACTAGATCAGCTCCTTCACCCGACACTCGACACGACGGTTGCCTCATCCAGTATCGCGAAAGGTCTGGCAGCGTCTCCGGGCGCCGCCATTGGTGAAATCGCGTTTACGGCCGAGGAAGCGGAAAAACTGGCGGCGGATGGACGGGACGTCATTCTCGTTCGCATGGAGACGAGTCCCGAAGACATCCATGGCATGCACGCCGCNNGCGGCATGACGAGCCACGCCGCGGTTGTGGCGCGCGGCATGGGGCGACCGTGCGTGTCGGGCGCCGGTACGCTCAAGATCGATGCTCTGGCGGGGGTATTGAACATTGGCGATCGCCGGCTCGGACGTGGCGACATCATCACAATCGATGGAAGCACAGGACAAGTTTTCGAGGGGCGCGTTCCCATGCGCCAGCCTGAACTGACCGGCGACTTTGGCACTTTGATGGAGTGGGCAGATTCCATTCGCCGACTGCGGGTCCGCGCAAATGCGGACACGCCATCCGACGCGACAATCGCGCGGCGCTTCGGCGCCGNNTCGATGCCGAGCGGATCGTCGCGGTGCGGGGCATGATTCTTGCCGACACGTCCGAAGAACGCAAAGCCGCGCTCGCCAAGCTCCTGCCCATGCAGCGGGCCGACTTCGAGGCAATATTCCATGTCATGCGGGGCCTTCCGGTGACAATCCGCCTTCTCGATCCGCCATTGCACGAATTTCTGCCGCAACGGGACGAGGAAATCGCCGATGTGGCCCGCGCGTCCGGCGGCGACCCGGCACGGATTCGGCAGCGCGTGGCGGCGCTGCACGAAACCAATCCCATGCTCGGCCACAGGGGCTGCAGGNNCCCCGAGATCTACGAGATGCAGACGCGCGCCATTTTCGAAGCGGCCATCAACGTCGAACGCGAAGGGGGCGAAGCAGTCGATCTCGAGATCATGATTCCTCTCGTCGGTTTCCGCAGTGAGCTCGAAATGCTGAAGACGTGCATTGCAAATGTCGCGGCGGCGGTGAGAAGCGAGCGTGGTACGCTCCCGGATTACATGATCGGCACGATGATAGAGCTTCCGCGCGCTGCTCTCAGGGCAGGTGAGATCGCGGAGATAGCCGAGTTCTTCTCGTTTGGCACAAACGACCTCACCCAAACGGCACTAGGATTGAGCCGCGACGACGCAGGAGCGTTTCTGAACGAGTACCTGAAAAAGGGCCTGATCGCTCGTGATCCCTTCGTAAGCCTCGATACGGATGGCGTCGGCGAATTGATAGCAATAGCGTCGCAGCGCGGCCGGACGAGCCGCCCCGGACTCAAGCTCGGTATTTGCGGCGANNCGAGCGCGGCCGCAAGGTGCGCCCGAAGCTCAAGCTCGGCATCTGCGGCGAACACGGCGGCGACCCCAGTTCAATTGCTTTCTGCCACAAGATCGGATTGAACTACGTCAGTTGCTCGCCGTTCCGCGTGCCCGTCGCACGACTTGCTTCGGCACAGGCGGCAATCGAGGGAAAAGCTTAATTAATCCGTACACGGTTAATTGACCCGCAATTCTCCAGTCATTGAAAGGATTTTTATACTGAACCTGACAATGAGTCATGCGATGCGTGACTCATTGTCAGAAAATCGGTGACATCTTGTCACGCTTCGGAACGAAATTGAGTTGACCATTTCGCTCTCTGCTGGCAGAACGCGGCTACGCAAAGAGCGGGCGAGGGGGACCCTTCGAAACAAGACGTCGACTTTCTTCGAAGCCACATCCGAGAGCGAAATTCCCGAATGGCCAAAAGAATTGATGTTGCGTTGCGGCGCACCGATCTTATTGTGGGCGGAATTCTGGTACTGACATTTGCGGTCGCCGCCGGCGCCGCGGCGATTGCTCCGCCTACGGATAAACATGTCCACACTTCTTCTGTCGGGCAGATGGAGGTTGCGCCATTGCCGCTCCGTCTGGCATCGGCGGAGCCGGCGAACACCTTTGTCGGGCCGCCGCTGTCGCGGCCCATCCTGCCGATCGCGTTCGCGCCGACTCCGGCCGAGCTTGCGCTTCAGAAAGTGCTCGCTGAGCAGCGCTGTCTTGCGGAAGCGATGTACTACGAGGCGCGGGGCGAAGGCGCGGATGGCGAGAAGGCCATAGCCGAAGTCGTTTTCCATCGCATGAAATCGGCAGGCTATCCGCATTCGGTCTGCGGGGTTGTCTATCAGGGCGCCGCCTTGAAACATGCCTGCCAGTTTTCGTTCACCTGCAGTGGCGAACTGCAGCAGCGCAAGACCCCGGGAGCATGGGCGAGGGCGAAGCGCCTGGCAGCAAAAATTCTCGGTGGATTGATTCAGCTCGGAGATGTCACGGAAGACGCGGTCTCGTTCCACGCTGTGGATGTCGAGCCCGGGTGGAGCGACCGCCTGGTCAAGACCATCCAGATCGGCAATCACGTGTTCTACCGGCCGGCGCCGCGTGCAACGCTGGGCGGCTGAACGTCGGCTCAGAAGTCCAGAGCAACGTCCAAAGAGCGCGCACTATGGGTGATTGCGCCGACGGAAATGTAGTCGATTCCGGTTTCGGCAATTGCGCGCACCGAGGCAGCGGTAACGCCTCCTGAGGCCTCCAGAATGGCCCGCCCATGCGCCAAAGCGGCCGCCTGTTTCATCTCCTCGAGCGTCATATTGTCGAGAAGTATCGTGTCGACGCCCAGCGCAAGCGCCTCATCCAGCTGGGCGAGAGTGTCTACCTCGATTTCGATTCTCACCATGTGGCCCAGCCCCCGGCGCACGCGTTCAACTGCCGACGGGATTCCGCCCGCGACTGCAACGTGGTTGTCCTTGATCAGGATGGCGTCGTCGAGGCCGAAGCGGTGATTGAAACCCCCGCCGCACCTGACTGCATATTTCTCGAGCGTCCGCATGCCCGGGGTTGTTTTGCGTGTACAGACGATACGCGCTTTCGTGCCGACGACGGCGTCGACAAGTGTGCGCGTGACGGTGGCTACGCCCGACAAATGACCAATGAAATTCAGGGCGACCCTTTCTGCAGTTAATACACCGCGCGCACTACCCTCGATGTGCGCGATGACATCGGCGGCGGCGACGGCTTGTCCGTCCATTGCTGCGGGCTCAAGCCGGAGAGAGATGTCGACCAGTCGGAACGCGCAGTCCGCGGCGATGATCCCCGCCAAAACCCCCGATTGACGTGTGACGATTTTGGCCGGAGCGTGCTGCCCGGACGGTACGATGAGGTCCGTCGTCAGGTCGCCGCCACGTCCAAGATCCTCTTCGAGCGCCCGTCTGACAATGGGCTCTACGACCAGGAGGTGCGGAGGCCGCACAAAGGGAAGCGCAAGATTATTCATTGAAGTTTCGAGCGGCGGGATTCTTTATGCGGGTGAATTTCGCGCGCTATGCTGTCCGCTTTTGCGAGCATGATCAGGCTTCGCCTGCGCGTTTCACCGGCGAGCGGAAAGTCGCGGCGGAAGTGCGCGCCAATGCTTTCCCGGCGCAAAAGTGCGCCGGCCACGACGAGTTTGGCTGCCGCAGTCATGTTGAGAAGTGAGGGTTCGCTTCCCGACGCACGCTCCACGCTTGCAATCGTGGCAAGCGCGCGTCTGAGCCCGGCTTCATCGCGTTCAAGTCCAACGTGGCGCGTCATGGCTTCCCGCAATATGCGCGGCGGCGGCGTGGCGGCGAATCGGTCAGGCGCCGGGGTTCTGCACGAAGGCAACGCCGGCGCGGCACAACTGCAAACGTCTTCCGCGATGCGGGCGCCGAACACAAGCGCTTCCAGCAGCGAATTCGAAGCGAGCCGATTTGCGCCGTGTAGACCTGTCGACGCGCATTCGCCGACGCCCCAGAGACCCGGCAGCGTCGAGCGGCCAAAATGGTCGCTGGCGATTCCCCCCATGTGATAGTGCGCCGCCGGCGCAAGCGGAATCGGTTGCACGGCCGGATCGATGCCGCCACCAATGCAGGCCGCATGTACGGTGGGAAACCGCGATTCAAAGCGGCTTCCGATCGCGGAGCGGCAGTCCAGGAAGATGCGGTGTCCCTGTGCAATTTCCCGATGGACGGCACGCGCAACTACGTCGCGCGGTGCCAGTTCTCCAGCGGCGTGAACCCACTGCATGAAGCGCCGGCCATGCTCATCCACCAGTATTGCGCCTTCTCCGCGCAGCGCCTCTGTCGCGAGCGGCGCAGGATCGCGCCCGATGTCGATCGCCGTCGGGTGGAACTGCACAAATTCCGCGTCAGCGATCGCCGCGCCGGCGCGCGCCGCCATGCCAAGGCCCTCTCCTCGCGATTCGGGAGGATTGGTTGTAACGGCGTAAAGTGCGCCAATACCGCCGGTAGCGAAGATGATCGCCTGGGCGCGAAAGAGCGTCAGTCTCGATCTTGCTCCCTGGCGCGCAAACAACCCGACTGCGCGCCCGTCGACGGTGGCGAGTTCGAGTGCGTGAAATCCCTCGAAAACAGAGATTGACGGTGTGGATTTGGCCGCCTGGGCGAGCGCCCGCGTAACCTCGGCGCCGGCGCGGTCTCCGGAAACATGGACGATCCTCGCATGCGTGTGGGCAGCCTCGCGCGCGAGGGCCAGCGTACCGTCGGGATTGCGATCAAAGGCCGCTCCATAGCGCAAGAGATCGTCAATCCGATCAGGTGCTTCACGGGTAACGAATTCGGCAACGCTGCTTTCGCCGGTGCCCGCTGCCGCAGCAAGTGTGTCGGCCGCATGTGACGCCCAGCTGTCGGCCGGGCCCAATGCGACCGCGATCCCGCCTTGCGCCCAAATGCTCGATCCGGTCGAGCCCGGGCGGGCCGCCGCAAGCACGAGGGCTGGAAAGGGTGCGAGCTTAAGCGCCGTGAAGAGGCCTGCAACGCCCGCGCCGAGAATCAACGCACCTTCGCATTCGAAGACATTGTCCACGGAGCGCGCCATCTCGCGACTAGGCCGCCAGCAGACTCCGCTTCGGGACGCCAACCGCAAGCATTCGTTCGACGGATGCCCGTGCTCGCGCAGTAATCGCAGGATCGACCGTCACCTCCACCGTCATGGTCTCGAGCGCGTGCAGGATGCCCGGTAACGTAATCCGCTTCATGTGGGGGCAGAGATTACAGGGACGAACGAATTCCACGTCCGGGAACTCAACGGCGACGTTGTCGCTCATGGAGCATTCGGTGACCATCACGACACGCGCCGGCCGGTGCCTGCCCACATAGCCGATCATGGCCGAAGTCGATCCGGCAAAATCCGCTTCCGCGATCACTTCGGGCGGACATTCCGGATGGGCCAGGACGAAAATGCCGGGATTGGCCTCGCGATAGGCCCGGATGTCGGCCGCCGAAAAACGCTCGTGCACTTCGCATCGGCCCTTCCACGACAGGATTTTCACCGCCGTCTGGCGCGAAACATTCTGGGCGAGATACTCGTCCGGGATCATGATCACAGTATTCACGCCGCGCTCGCGGGCGATATCCTCGACGACCGCCGCGGCATTGGAGGACGTGCAGCACACGTCGCTCTCCGCCTTCACCGCCGCCGACGTGTTCACATAGGTGACGACGGGAATGCCGGGAAATCTTTCCTTGAGGAGGCGCACATCTGCCGGAGTGATGGACGCTGCGAGCGAGCATCCGGCGCGGGGATCCGGAATGAGAACCGTTTTCTGCGGCGAGAGTATCTTTGCGGTCTCGGCCATGAAGTGAACACCCGCTTGCACGATAGTGTTGGCTTGGGTTTTCGCAGCCTCGCGCGCCAGCTGAAGCGAGTCGCCCACGAAATCGGCGACGCAATGAAAGATTTCCGGCGTCATGTAGTTATGCGCGAGGATCACCGCGTTCTTGCGGCGTTTGATCTCGTTGATAGCGCGCACATAGGGAGCATGAACGCCCCACTCGAGCTCCGGAATGACGTGGGAAACCTTGGCGTAAATAGGCCTTTCGGCGCCGGCGGCGGAAGCCATTTGAACAGAGGCCATCTATCTACTCCCTTTGTGCCCGCCGTCGACAAAATGCTCTATTTGAGCATATATATGTGCCGGCGAAGCCCAATCAAGGGAACGCAGCACAGCTATTTATGCTACACAATAGCATAAATAGATCAAGAGGCCCTTCACCAAGCGGCTTCGTTCAGCAACCGCTTGCTGAGAAGGGCATATTTGCGCGTGAGGCGCCGCAGATCGTCGCCGGAAAGAACCAGAAGACGCATCTCCGAGCGCGCCGTGACCGTCCGCTCATAGAACTTTCCGGCTTCAAGCGCTTCTTCGCCAAACACGTCGCCAGGCTCAATATCATAGGACTCTCCTGCGCGCTCGAGATTCGCGCGGCCGGACACGACCATGTAAAACGTGTTGGCGCTTTGTCCGGCGACCGTGATTTGGGTGTGTTCGCGGATCAGCTTTGCGCTGAGTGTGGACAGTATTTCGGACACCGCTTGTACGTCCATCCCCAGGAAAAGGGGCTGACGCTTCATCATGCTCCAGGTGATCGCGAACTGGCGTCGATGAAGATCGCTCACAAAACCGTTGGCGAGAATGCCGATCGGCAACGCGAACAACAACAGTCCGAACACCATGGTCGTGCCGGCGATAAGCTTTCCGAGCGGGGTGATCGGTGTTTCATCGCCGTAACCGACGGTAGTGAGCGTCGTGATTGCCCAGTACATCGCGTCCGGCATTGTTCCGAACGATTTCGGCTGAACCCCACCTTCGGTGAGATGCATCAGCTCAGCGCTGACGCACATCACGCATAGTGTCAGGATGAAAGAAGCAAACAGCGCCGAACGTTCCGCGTAAAGGACCGCCAGGAGCGCCGGCAGGGCCTGGGAATAACGTGCGAGCTTCACGAGTCGCAACAGGCGAAAGATCCGAAGGACGCGAAGATCGAATGGAAGAATCAGGGCGAAATAACTCGGCACAAAGGCGAGAAAGTCCACCACCATCAAGGGCCTGAGTGCGAAAGCGAGCCGCCCCCGAATTGGCCCCCGCACCGCGACCCTCGGATCCTCGATCGACGACCACACCCGCAACGAATATTCGAGCGTATAGGCTGCAATGGAGAAAAATTCGAAAGTGCGGAAGAAGGAATGGTATCGCTGATAGATGAAGGGGACGGTCTCGAGCGCGATGGCGGCAACATTCGCGACGATCAGGACGATCAGAAATCCTTCGACGACCCGGCTGGCGAGGCTCTCGATTTGACCTTCTTCAAGTACCGTATATGTGGACTGACGCAGCGTCCGATGAGCGTTCGCCGACTCGCGCCCTTTGGTTCGCGGCCGATCCTGTTCTGCTTCCAAGCTCATGGATGGTCCCTTCGCACCGCGACGCCCGAGACCGGTGTGGCGCCTGATTGCGCCGTGCTCCCGGGCATCTATTAAGCCATAAAATTCAGACCACAATCCGGCTCGGTCCTACATCGTCGGCTCATTGGACAAAGATCGAACTCAACAGCCAGCCCGGGCAAATTCGTTAGACTGCGCTACGGCGGATTCCGAGCCGCACGCCCGGCGCGGGACGCTCGCCCAGAACTTCGCGCCGGAAGGAAAACAATTCGGCGGGACGTCCACGCCTGATGGTTGCGAACCTGCCAGTCCGCTCGACGAGTCCTTGTTCGGCGACGAGGCGGCGAAAATTCTGCTTGTGAAGCCTGATCCCGGAGATTGCTTCGACGGTTCGCTGCAGCTCGAGGAGGGTAAACGCAGGCGGCATCAGCTCGAAGACGACAGGGCGGTATTTCATCTTTCCGCGCAGACGTGCGATCGCCGTGGCCAATATGCGGCGATGGTCGAACATCATCGGATTGCCGAGCGCAGCGGCACATCGAATTTCGCCTGTGCGTCCGTCCCAGCGGGCTTCCTCCACAAGTCCGGCTTCGTAAAGGAGTTCGTATCGCTCGAGAACCTTTTCTTCATCCCATGTCGACCGTTCCAGGCCGAACGCGACGCGAGCGCGCGTCCTACGCAGGCCAGATTCCACGCTTGAGCCTGCGCTGGCGACGAATGTCTTGAGAGCCGGCGCAATGACAGTGTCGACGATTGCCGGTCTGTCCGCGCGCCAATCCTCCCATGGAAAGTAGACATACCAGTCCCGCCACAGCGTCTCGGGCGCTTTGAGCTCGCCGGTTGCTCGGGTCAGAGCGAGGTAGCCCACGGAGACCACGCGTGGGCCATCCTCGGGCTTGACCAGGTGGCGACCACGATCGCCGAACGTGTAAAGCTGCTCGGCATAGCCAAGATCGAGAAAGGTCTGTTCCTTGACCCAGCTTCGCAATCCGCCATCGAGTGTTCGGTGGCCGAGTGGATCGAACGGACCGAACGGCAATGCGTCGGGCGTGCCCATGTGATGGACTGCCAGAACTTGCGGCCGTTCGTCCACGACCGATACGATCGCCGCGCTCAGACCAATGCTTACCACGTGCCTCGCAGTTCCCGACCTCATAGTTGATCCAATGCAACGGGGAACGCGACACAGCTACCCTCCGCCACGAATTCTCCCTTGCCGATGCTTTCGATCGCTTCCACCATTCGACCGTCGCGCTGGAGCGCCTCGTCCGCCAGACGCACCATCAGCGTATTGGGAGACGCGTGAGGGGCTCTGGTGCGCAAGGCGCGCGCGATCTCGAGCTCGTAGCCGGGTCCGGCGCGGTCGCAAAGCAGGATGTATGCCGCCGCCATGGAACGGCTTACTCCGGCCCAGCAATGCACGAGCATCGGCGCCTCTGCGTTCCAGCCGCGTCCAAATTCGATCAGATGCTCGATGTGATGCTTTGTAGGAGGTGAATCGCTGCCCCATGCTTCCGTCACGTCGTTCACGGGCAGACGAAGATGCTGCGTGGCTGAAAATTGCACGGGCGTGTCGATCATGTATTCGGGAGACAGAAGCGTCATGAGGTGTGAGGGTCGATATTGAAGAATCGTTGGCTCGATTGCGGAGAGGGGGCTGACGATAATAAACGACATGTATGGCTCCGGTAGCAGGATCGCAGTCCCGCCAAGCCGCATCATACCGCCAGGCGGCGGAAACGATCGAGGAATAGCTGCTCGGCGTCCCCCGCTGGAAGCGGGAGCAGTCTCGGCACGCGGAGACTGGGCGGCGGCCGGCCGAAATAGATGCGGGCTTCAGCGACGTCGAAGCCGGCAAGTAGAGTAGCTTCATGGAACGCCGATATGCGGTCGGCACGCTTGATAAGGGCCGAAATGTCCGCACCGGGACGCGGAGACAGTCCGAAGCGGGTGTGTATTGAGGCGAGCAAACGCAACTCGAAATCCTTGTAGTCGATCCCGACTGCCGCCTTGAAAGGGCTGATCAGATCCCCAATGACGTATTCGGGTGAATCATGCAGAAGAGCGGCGAGGCGTGCGGAACGCGGCAATCCAGGCTGCAGTTCCTGGACCAGTCGCTCAACGAGAACGCAATGCTGCGCAACCGAAAACGCGTGCGTTCCGTGCGTCTGACCATTCCAGCGCGCGACACGGGCGAGCCCATGCGCGATGTCCTCTATTTCGATATCGAGAGGCGATGGATCGAGGAGATCGAGCCGGCGTCCGCTGAGCATGCGTTGCCATGCGCGCTGGCGCGTTTTCGATGGGGACGGCATTAAAAGAACCAGAACCGCACGCAGACGAGAAGAAGCACGGCGGCTAGGATCAGACGCAGTCCGGTTTCGGGCACGCGCGGCGCAATCAGGCTTCCGATGATGATGCCGGGAATGGATCCGACAAGCAGCGAGCCCAGAAGGTGCCAATTGATGGATCCCAGAATCCAGTGTCCGAGCCCGGCGACCAGCGTGAGAGGCACTGCATGGGCGATGTCGGAGCCGACAATGCGCCTTATCGGCATGTTCGGATAGAGCAGGACGAGCGCGGTCACTCCAATCGCGCCCGCGCCCACTGACGAGAGCGACACCAGGACGCCAAGTACCGCGCCAGTCAATGTCGTCAACGTCCTGACCAGCCCAGGGCTGAGTTCCCCGATCCGGTGTGAATAGAGCTGCATAAGGCTCTTGCGGAAGATCAGCGACATGGCCGTGAGCAGGAGCGCCACGCCGAGAATCTTCGTGACGAGCACCTGGGCGGTTCCGCTGGAAATCTTGAGTTCGGAGAGGGCCAAAAGCGTCAACGCGGTCATCGGAACGCTGCCGAGAGCGAGCCGTCCAACTACGCGCCAGTCGATCGTGCCGTTGAAGCCGTGGACCGCCGTTCCTCCAAGCTTCGTTGCCGAGGCGTAAAGCAGGTCGGTGCCGACCGCCGTAACCGGATGTATGCCGAAGAGCAATATCAGAATGGGCGTCATCAACGAGCCGCCGCCTACGCCGGTCAGGCCG
This sequence comes from Alphaproteobacteria bacterium, assembly GCA_003131925.1. GTDB lineage: Bacteria > Pseudomonadota > Alphaproteobacteria > Micropepsales > Micropepsaceae > Rhizomicrobium. The sequence goes on from PKWC01000041.1 coordinate 33,163, forward strand.
ACAAGTGCGCCGACAAGGAGGCCGGAAACGATATAGAGTGGCTGGACCGCAGGCAGAAAATTCATGATTTCCCCAGTCTTGACTTAGCGCGCGGACACACGCGTACCCCGGTTTTCTTCGCAGGCGGAACAGGTGTTGTACAAGGCGAAGGGATGTGGACCTGCGTGAGAAGATAGCATGGCTGCGGCAAGGCTCCATCCCGCATTTTGAGACCGGCTATTCCTCTCGGGACCGGCTCGATCCGTGTTTTCTCAGTATGACGCTTCCCGCCGTGTAGCCCGCACCGAACGAACAAAGGTGGCCGATGTCGCCAGGTACAAGGTCGGAACTGAATTGATGAAAGGCGATGATGGAGCCTGATGAACTCGTGTTGCCGAATTCTTCGAGAATGTTCGGCGAATCGAGGGCGGAAGGTTCGCGGCCCAGCACCTTTTTTGCGATCAGATTGTTCATGTTGATGTTGGCCTGATGAAGCCAAAGCCGCTTGAGCGTGGAAGATGCGATGCCGTTTGCCGCGAGATGCTCGAGCATGAAGTTCGACACCATCGGCACGACTTCCTTGAACACCTTGCGGCCCTTTTGAACGATGAGCTTGTCTGGCGCAGCCACCGTCTCCGGCGCGAACCGGTTTAGCGGCCCGAAATTGTTGCGGATATTGTTCGAATAGCGGGATTCAAGACGCGTGCTTACGATTTCCCAGGCGTTATCGCCATCCGCGGCGCGGGCTGGCTCGAGCACGCAGGCGGTAGCGGCATCGCCGAAAATGAAGTGCGTCTCGCGGTCCCGCAGGTTCAAATGGCTTGAGCAGATCTCGGGATTGATCGCGAGGATGGCGCGGGCGTGGCCTTGGGCAATCATGTCGGCGGCAGCCTGTATTCCGAACGTCGCTGACGAGCAGGCCGCAAGCAGATCGAACGCGAAGCCTCTGATGCCGAGCGCATCCTGCACTTCGATGGCAACTGCCGGATAGAAACGCTGCACAACGGAAGCCGCTACGATCACGCCGTCTATGTCGGCGGGAGTACGATGAGCGGAGGCAAGAGCATTCCGCGCCGCGTTGACGGCGATTTCACCCATGAGCGAGAGCGTCTCATCGGACCGCTCGGGAAGCCGCGGGCACATGATGTCCGGGTCGAGCATGCCCTTTTTTACAGTCACGTGCCGACGCCTGATTCCCGAGGCCTTGACGATGAATTCGTCGCTCGATTTCAGTAGGGGATGCACGCTGCCTGCCGCGATCTCCTTTGCGAACCGGGCATTGTGCCGCCGCGCATATTCGTTGAACGAATCGACAAGTTCGTAATTGGAGATCGTGTCGGGAGGAACGAAGATTCCCGTGCCGCTGATGGCTATCTTCGTCACGACCTATACCTTGTCGGATTTCCGGGTGCAGGCTGTCGCAGCAGGGCGGCGAACGCAACCCCCCGCCGCAGAGGCCAATTTACACCATGTACAGATCAATTAACGCGACGTAGGCCGCATCCCGGCTCGCATCCACCGGACTTCCGCGCTAGACCCGTTCCATGACAGGGATTCATTCCCCGGCGCTCGTGCTTTTTTCGGGAGGACAAGATTCCACCACTTGTCTCGCCTGGGCGCTCGACCGTTTTTCGAGCGTCGAAACGGTCGGATTCGATTATGGACAGCGACACGCAGCGGAGCTTGCTGCGCGTCCCATCATTCTCGAACGCCTGCGAAGGCTTTTCCCTCAATGGCAGGCCACGCTGGGCGAAGATCACGTTCTGCCGCTCGAAGTCTTGCGTGCGATCGGCGGCAGTGCCTTGACGACCTCTGATCCTGGGCTTCCGATCGAGACCGGCGCGAGCGGCCTGCCGACGACCTTTGTGCCTGGGCGAAACATCCTGTTTCTGTCCGCGGCCGCCGCGCTGGCTTGGAGGCTGGGTATCCGGCACCTCGTAGGCGGAATGTGCGAAACGGACTACTCGGGCTACCCGGATTGCCGGGACGAAACGATAAAGGCCGTTGGACGGGCTCTCGATCTCGGCATGGATGCGCAATTCACGATCCACACGCCCCTGATGCATCTCGACAAGAAAGCAACCTGGTCGCTGGCAGAAGAAATCGGCGGATCAGCGCTTGTCGAGTTGATCATCGGTGAAACGGTCACGTGCTATGAAGGCTGCCGCACAGTCCGGCATCCGTGGGGGTGCGGATGCGGCATTTGCCCCGCCTGCGAGCTGCGCGCGCGAGGTTTCGAGCGGTACGCGGCCCGATGACCTATCAGGTCAAGGAAATTTATTACACGCTGCAGGGCGAGGGCGCGCGCGCCGGAAGGGCTGCCGTGTTTTTGCGCTTCGCAGGCTGCAATCTCTGGAGTGGACTCGAACGGGGTCGGGCGCGCGCAGTATGCCGCTTTTGCGACACGGATTTTGTCGGAACCGACGGCGTGGGAGGCGGAAAATTTCCAGACGCTCAAACGCTCGCCGAGGCAGTGGCATGCAAGTGGCCGAAGCTTCAGCCGGTGAGGCCCTACGTCGTTTGCACGGGTGGCGAACCTCTTCTGCAATTGGACACTGCCCTCACTACCGGCCTCCACAAATCCGGATTCGAAATCGCGATCGAAACCAACGGAACACTCGAACCTCCGCCGGGAATCGACTGGATTTGCGTGAGCCCAAAAGCAAAAGCGGAATTGCTACTAAGGTGCGGCAATGAGTTGAAGCTGATTTTCCCGCAGGAGAACGCGCCACCCGAACGCTACGCCGGACTGGCCTTCGAGCACTTCTTCCTGCAGCCGATGGATTCGCCAGTAAAGGACGCGAACACGCGCGCAGCAGCCGAATACTGTCTGGCCCATCCGCAATGGCGCCTGAGTCTGCAGACTCACAAGCTGATCGGGCTGCGATGAATTGCTGATGCGTACAAGATTATCCCTGGAACCGCGTCACGAGCGATGCAACATCAGGGCGCGCGCGTTCTTCGAGCGGCGCCGCGGGTTTGCCGATATAGATGAAACCGGCGATGCGCTCTCCTGGCTTGAGGCCGATCCGCTCGCGGACGTGGGGATGGTAGGCGCACCATTCCGTAATCCAGTTCGCGACATAGCCCATGGCATGCGCTGCCAGCACGAGTGTCTGGCAGCAGGCGCCCGCCGAAAGAATCTGCTCCCATTCGGGAATGGGAATGGCTTCGCGCACACGGCTCACGACTCCGACGACCACCGGGGCACGACAGAAGCGTTCGCGCTCGGCGCGCAGGCGTTCTTCGCTGACATTCGGATCGTCTTCGCGAAGGCACTGAGCCAGAATTTGGCCCATGCCGGCTCGCGCCTCGCCTTCGAATACCAAGAACCGCCATGGCGCGAGCTTGCCGTGATCGGGCACTCGCGTGGCAGCCTGAACAATTGTGTCGAGTTCCGCAGCGTTGGGTCCCGGGCCGGTCATCGACTTTGCGGAGCCCGACCTGCGGCTCAACAACAATCCGAGAACGCCCGACGCCGAATCGTTGAGGGGCTTTTCTGTCATTTCCGGGGGGTCTTTCGCGAATGGTCGAGAGATATTGCGGGGCGGCAGGTCACGCCTATCTACATCGTGTTATGACCATCGTCCGGTGGCAAGGCGCAGATTAGGAACGGCGCACCTTGTCCGATAGAATGGGATCAAGGGAGTAGGGCATGTCGCTTGCGGCCGAACGATTCACATTCTGCGATCCCATCTGGTCCGCGCTGCGGGCACAGGCTTCCGAGCTGGCCGAGAGCGAACCCTCCCTTGCGAGCCTCGCGCATGCCACGATCCTCAATCACGAGCGGCTCGAGGACGCGCTCTCCTATTATCTTGCCAGGAAGGTCGGCAGCGAGGAACTGAGCGCGATGCAGACGCGCGAGGTGTTCGACGAGGCTATGGGCAAAGACGAAGAGATCGGCGAGGCGGTCAGGGCGGACCTTTCCGCCGTCTTCGAGCGCGATCCGGCCTGCCATTCCTACGTCCAGGCGTTTCTCTTCTTCAAGGGATTTCATGCACTGCAATGCCATCGCATCGCACACTGGTTGTGGGTGAAGGATCGTACGCCACTCGCCCATCTTTTGCAGAGCCGTGTTTCGGAACTTTTCGCGGTCGATATCCATCCGGCAGCAAAGATCGGCCGCGGCATCATGATGGATCACGCGACGGGAATCGTGATCGGTGAAACCGCCGTCGTCGAAGACGATGTCTCGATGCTTCACGGTGTGACGTTGGGCGGATCGGGGAAAGAGAAGGGCGACCGTCATCCGAAGGTTCGCCGTGGCGTCATGCTGTCGGCAGGCGCCAAAGTGCTCGGTAATATCGAGATTGGCGAATATTCGCGCGTGGGCGCGGGGAGCGTAGTTCTCAAGCCCGTACCGGCCCATTGCACGGTGGCAGGCGTTCCTGCGCGCGTCATCGGCTGTGCGGGCTCGGAACGTCCGTCGCAGACAATGGATCAGCTGATCGAAGCGCTCGAATCAGATTAGCGAAAATAGCCTTCGAATTGCGTATTTGCGCTAACTCGGGCCTTACGACCAGAGTTGAGCGATGCGCCTTGCAAGCGCTGCGGTGTCGTTGGTTTGCAGGGTTACAAATCGTGCGCGTCCGGAACTGTCGAACATGAACACCGAGTCGGAATGCGTGACGGAATATGAACGAGCCGCGGAGGAAGGCGTTACGTCGTAGATCGCGCGATAACGCCTCGCAAGTGTCGCGACAGCGTTTGCGCTTCCACGCAACCCATCAATCTGGGGCGGAAAAGCATTCACATAGGATTTGAGAACCGATATTGTGTCGCGCGCTGGATCCACCGTGATGAACAGCACGCGCACACGCACTGCGTTGGGTCCGAGCAGCTTCAGCGCCGAGGCGAGGTTGGCCAGTGTCGTCGGACATTCGTCGGGACAGTGCGTGTAGCCAAAATAGAGGAGCACCGCGCTGCGGCGATAGTTCGTCGCGGTAACAGCAACATCATCGTTCGCGCGGGTCATCGCGAATGCGAGCCGCGGCATCACACCGGCAATATCGGTGGTGTCGCTGGGCGTAGGCCTGCCGCAACCGGCCGCCGTCAATATCAGCGCAAACGCGAACGACTTCGCGAAGAAATGGCCGGCACCAGGCATCGGCGCGGGAGATAACACGATGCGGTGCGATAAGGCTAAAACCCGCAGCGCAAATCTCCTGTGACCAATCGTCCCGCCGAATGGGCAGCAGGCGAGACTATAAGGGTCGACGATGTCCATCCTTTCGACGACGCGGATAGAGGCGCGCGCCGCGACTGTTGAGCAGACCAGGCGCGAATGGCTGTGTTACGGCGCGCTCCTTGTTGTGGGGGCGTCCATCTCGATTGCCTGCCGGTTCTTTCCCGCCGATCTGCCGTTCTGGATGCCCTGGGATTTCTCCTGGCCTGTCTTTCTCGTTACGGGTCTCGGGCTCGGCTGGTTTGCGCTCGGCCTGGCGCGTCTGCCGCAGGCACCCCACCCTGCAATATGGAGGCAGGTCTCGTTCGTACTGGGAACGCTTTCGATCTACGTCGTGCTGCAAACCCATGTCGACTACTACGCCCAGCACATGTTCTTCGTGCATCGCGGTCAACATTTTGTGCTCCACCACCTGGGCGCGTTTTTGATCGCGCTTGGCATGCCCGGTCAGACGATCTGGGCGGGGATGCCGCGTTTTTTGCGGCCCGTCTTCGTTTCCTGGCCCGTGCGAACCGCGGTCGATACCATCCAGCATCCGGCGGTTGCGCCCGTGCTTTTCGTCGGGTTGATCTATCTTTGGCTTATTCCGGCCTTTCACACCCGCGTGATGCTCGATGCCGATCTCTACAACACCATGAACGCGAGCATGGCAGTAGACGGCATCTTCTTCTGGTGCCTTGTTCTGGACTCCCGACCGCATCCGCCCGCGCGAATCGGAAGCGGCTTGCGCGCGCTTCTGATAATTGCAGTCGAACCGTTTCAGATGCTGCTGGGTGCGGTGTTGTCGCTTGCGCACACGGACTATTATCCCGTCTACCGTATTTGCGGCCGCATCTGGGATATTCCGCCACTGAGCGACCAGCACTATGGCGGGTTGATCATCTGGCTGCCGAGCACGCTGACGAGTTTCGCTGGCGTGATCTGCGTGCTCGTCGCAATGCGCATCAACGAGGAGAGGATGGAGCATGCGTAACTACGTTTTTGGAGGATGGGCCGTAGCGGCGCTTTCAGTTGTGTTGACGCCAGCGGCGCTGGCCCAAGGGGTAAGCGCGACCAACGCATGGTTTCGAGCCCTTCCATCCGGTCTGCCCGCTGGAGGATATTTCACTCTGCACAATTCGGGTGGCACGACTGTCGAGCTGGTCGCAGCGGAAAGTCCAGCCTGCGGCATGCTGATGCTGCATCGGAGCACTGAGAGCGGCGGGGTCAGCCGCATGGAGGACGTCAAGAGCACAGCGATTCCGCCTGGCCACACGCTCGAGTTTGCGCCGGGCGGGTATCATCTCATGTGCATGGAACCCGGCGCAGCCATGTCCCCCGGCAAACATGTTCCGGTCGCGCTCATTTTCGCGGATCACAGAAGGATCGACGTCGATTTTGACGTTAAGGGAGCGGCCGGGCAGTAACGCGTTTCAATATCCGATCGCCTCTCCGTCCTTGCGCATTTCGGAGGCGCCCCAATAGACACGATTCTTGGGGTCCCACATGATCGCCTGATAGCCGCCGAAATTTCCGCTTCCGGCGGTGATTTTGTATCCCCGGCGCGCCAGTTCGGCTTTCACCGCCGGATCGAAGCCTGATTCCATCTCGACCGTCCCGATTCCGGTTGAGGGCTCGCCGGTTGGCTCCGAACCGCCGAAGTGTCGCCACCGCGCAGCGTCGCCAGCCTCCTGCACGCCCATGCCGAAATCGATGATGTCGGTCAGGACCTGCACGTGCCCCTGCGGCTGCATGTCGCCGCCCATCAGCCCGAAGGACATGAAGGGTTGCCCGTCTCTCATCACGAAAGCCGGAATGATGGTGTGGAAGGGCCGCTTGCCCGACGCGTAGACATTGGCCGCCTTGGCGTCGAGCGAGTACAGCTCGCCGCGATCCTGGAACATGAATCCCAGGTGATCGGCGACGAGGCCCGATCCCATGCCGCGATAATTGGACTGGATCAGGGAAACCATCATCCCATCCTTGTCCGCGGCCGTGAGATAGATCGTGTCGCCATCGTTGAGCTTCGGCTCTCCGGGGCCGAATTCCCGGTTCGCATGGTGCAGATCGATCAGTCTGCGCCGCTCGGCGGCGTAAGAGTCCGACAGCAACTGCTTGATTGGCACTTTCACGAACGCCGGGTCGGCGTACCATTTCGCGAGATCTTCATAGACAAGGCGCTTGGCCTCGAGCATGGCGGTGAGCGTGTCAGCCGATCCCGCCCCCATTTTCTTCAGGTCGAATCCCTTGAGGATTTGGAGCATTTGCAAAACGGCCGCGCCCTGGCCGTTCGGCGGAAGCTCGTACACATCGTAGCCGTGATAGTTGACCGAGAGCGGCTGCACCCACTCGCCGCGATGCGCGGCAAAGTCGGCGTAACGCAGGTCTCCTCCGATGCGTTTGAAATAGGCATCGATCGTGTGCGCTATCGCGCCCTTGTAAAATACGTCGCGACCGCCCTTGGCGATTTGCGCAAGCGTGTGCGCGAGATCGGGATTACGAAAAATTTCCCCTTCGGCGGGCGTGTGCCCATTGACGAGATAGGTTGCCCGCGCATTGTCGAGCTCTTCAATCAGGGCTTTGCTCTTCTCGAATGCGGCCAAATTGCCCTTCCAGTAATGAGCAATCAGCTGCGTTACCGGAAAGCCGTTATTCGCATACGAGATGGCTGGTGCGAGATCGTCCGCAATCGGCAGCTTGCCAAATCTGTCGTGCAGCGCGAACCAGGCGTCGACAGTTCCGGGCACCGTAACTGGTAGCGAACCGACCGGCGGAATGTGGGGCTTGATCGGTTCGCCCGCCTTCGCCCACGCTGCCGTCACCTCACTGGTCAGTTTCGCAAGGTCGCGCCCCATCGGCGAACGGCCCGAGCCGTTGTAGCCGTACAGAGATTTCGTTTTCGGGTCCCAGACGATTGCAAAGAGATCGCCGCCGATTCCGTTCAGCACGGGCTGCATCAGGCCAATGGCTGCATTCGCAGCAATTGCGGCATCCACTGCGCTGCCGCCCTTCTTGAGAATCCCGATCGCGAGTTCGGAAGCGAGCGGCTGTTCAGTGGCCACCATTCCGTGCTGCGCGAGTACGGGCGAACGTGTGGCCCATGCCGCGCCTGAATAACGGTCGCCCCGGCCAAGCTCGCCGAAAGCCGTTGTCGCCGTGAGTGTTGTTGCCATCGCGAGCGCTACTCCCGCATACCGCGCTACGAGACTCATAGTTCCTCCGCCATGCGGATGTGGCACGATGGAAGGCCATTCTTCTCGAAATAACGCTGGTGATAGTCCTCAGCGGGCCAAAAGGCGGGCGCGGACTCGATCGTGGTGACGACCGGCTTCTTGAAGCGGCCGGTGAGCGCCTCTTTCTTCGCGCGCGCAGCCCTTTCCTGCTCAGGCGAGTGCACGAAGATGACGGAACGGTATTGTGTTCCCACATCCGGTCCCTGGCGGTTGAGCTGCGTGGGATCGTGATTCTTGAAGAACACGTCGAGGAGTTTGTCATAGGAAACTTTCGCCGGATCGAAGGTGACCTGCACCACCTCCGCGTGACCCGTACGGGAGCTGCATACGTCCCGGTATGACGGGCTCGCCGCATGTCCGCCTGCGTAGCCGCTGACGGCGTCCGTCACGCCGGGCACCTCGCGGAAAAAGGACTCCACCCCCCAGAAGCAACCCGCTCCAAACGTGGCCTGTTCCATGTCGATCTCCCTGACGGCAAACCAATATAGTACTGATACGCAGCAAACGAGAGCGAATTGACCTCCGCCGCACGCGAGCCTAAGTCCGGCAAGGGCTTCGGTTCACGGCTGGCGAGAAACGCCTGACATGAAAGTTGTTGTCATCGGCGGCGGAGTCGCAGGGCTCGGAATCGGATGGCGCCTTGCGCAGCGTGGCGTCCAGGTGGTTGTTCTGGAACGCGCGCAGCCCGGCCGCGGCGCGACATGGGCCTCGGCCGGGCTGATAACGGCGACAGAAGACAAAGCCGAAGGGGCTGGCCGGGAAGCCCGCTTTGCGCAGCGTTCGGCACGACTGTGGCCGGAGTTTGCCACGGAAATCGAGCGGGAAAGCGGGCGCGGCATCGCCTACCGGGTCGACGGCAGGCTTGTTGTTGCGCAAACTGCGGAAATGTATGCGGCGCTGGCTGCGCAGGCTGAACTCGGAGCCGGCCAGATGCTTGCGCCCGAAGCCGCGCACGAGATCGAACCGAGACTCGCTACCGATCTGGCAGGCGCATTGTGGGACAAGCACGATGCCCGCGTGGATAATCGTGCGCTCGGCCCTGCGCTTGCGGTATGCTTCGTGAAAGCCGGCGGCTCGCTACTTCTCAATGAGACGGTTGTGCGCTTTGAAAGCGACGGGGAGCGGATCTGCGGGGCCAGGACTCCGTTCACGCTGCATCAGGCCGATGCCTATGTTCTCGCCGCAGGCGCGTGGACTGCAGGCATCGAGGGACTGCCGCGCGAAGCGGTGCCGCCGGTCTTTCCGGTCAAGGGCGAGATGCTGGCGCTGCAACCGCCGGCCGGTGAATCTCCTCCGCAGATTTCTATCGGAGGCCACGATGTGTACCTTGTCACGCAGCGCGACCGCTTGCTCGTTGGCGCGACGGTTTCGTACGTGGGCTTCAACACAGGTCTGACCGAAGCGGCGGCGCGATGGCTGATCGATCGGGCGGTGGCGCTGATACCGTCGCTTCGTGATTGGTCCGTCGTCGAACATTGGGCGGGATTGCGGCCTGGCTCGCCCGACGACCTGCCGCTGTTGGGGGGGAGCGCGATGGATGGCCTCTTCATCGCCTCGGGACAATACCGCAACGGCATCCTGTTTGCGCCCGCGGTCGCCGATGCAATGCGTGCGATTCTGCTTGGCGAGACCGTTCCGCCCGATATCAGCGCCTTCGATCCGCGCAGGTTCGGAGCTGGTGCTGCGAAGGATCAGGAGCCTGGATAGGCATATGGCGGTGTTTCAGCTACACGAACGCCTTGCCGCGGAAAGCTGTGTTGTCGGCGATTGGACGCTGTCGCGGCTGCTGCTCGCCGACGATGCGCGATTTCCCTGGCTGATCCTCGTTCCGCGCCGCGCGAGGATTTCGGAGATTCAGGAACTCGATCCATCGGATCGGTCCATACTGATGGAGGAAATCACCCGTGTCAGCATCGGGCTTCGAAAAATAACTGGGGCCACGAAAATCAATGTCGGAGCACTCGGTAATGTCGTCGCCCAATTGCACGTCCACATCGTCGCCCGGCATCCAGGCGATGCCGCGTGGCCCGGACCAGTCTGGGGGCATGGCGCGCCATTGCGCTACGGATCATCTGTCCGCGACAATTTCATCGAAAATCTGCGCCGCGGACTTTGACGGCACAAAGCCGGTCCCAGCGGAAGCCGTGGAATAAGACGCTTCATGCCAAAGAGATTTCGATTTCATCGATTGCTGCGCTAGGCTTGGCAAATTGGCGAGGAATCATGACGGATAGAACATTGCGGGAGGAGGTTATTCCAGTTCCCGCCGCAACGATGCTGCTTGCGCGTGATGGCAGCGACGGCATCGAAGTTTTCATGGTGAAGCGCCACCATGAAATGGGGTTTGCGGCCGGTGCGCTGGTGTTCCCGGGCGGAAAAGCGTGTCGCGAGGATTTCGACCTCAGCCTCGCCGATCGCATGGACGGTGTATCCGACTGGTCGCCGCACATGAGGGCCGTCGCCGTTGCGGCGATCCGCGAGGCGTTCGAGGAAGCCGGCGTTCTGCTCGCGCGCGATTGCGACACGGGGAAGATCGTGGCCAGCGAACGGCTGGCTGCTCTCGATCCGTATCGCGAGAACATTGAGAACGCCCGAACCAGCCTTGGCGAGATGCTTCGAACCGAGCGGCTAACGCTGGCGTGCGACGAGCTGGTTCACTTCGCACATTGGATTACACCGAAATCGATGCCGAAACGCTTCGATACGCATTTCTTTCTCGCCCGCGCGCCGGCGGGGCACGCGGGCCGGCATGACGGCCGCGAGTCGGTGGATTCCCTATGGGCGCGGCCGGACGAGGCTATCGCGATGCGAAGACAATGGAACATCATGTTTCCGACGAAGCTCAATCTCATGAAACTTGCGAAAGCGCGAACGGTGGCCGAAGCGCTGGCCGCCGCGCGTGGCGCGCCGCCGCAGACCGTCGAGCCCTGGCTTGAAGACGGGCCCGAAGGCAAGCATTTTCGCATCCGTGACGACGCGGGCTACGAAACGACACGGATTGCGGTGGGCGACGAAAGATAAGCGAGGCCTGACTGCCCTGGCGAAGGCGAATCAGTCGACGAACTGTTCGGCCAGAATCCTCTCATCGAGGTTGTGTCCCTGATCGAACAACATCGTCATGGTGATCGAGCGATCCTCGGCTACGTCGACCGTGTGCACGTCGCGGACCTCAAGATCGTCCGCGACCGCGCTGACGGGCCGCTTGTCACCTTCCAGCATTTCGAAGCGGGTGCGGGCGCGATGCGACAGCAGGGCGCCGTGCCAGCGGCGCGGCCGGAAGGCGCTGATCGGCGTCAACGCCAGCAGATCGGCATCGATGGGCAGGATCGGTCCGTGTGCGGACAGATTGTAGGCAGTGCTGCCGGCGGGCGACGATATCAGAACCCCATCGCAGATCAGTTCGGCGATCCGGGGTTTGTCATCGACAAGAATGCGGATTTTCGCGGCCTGCCGCGTCTCGCGCAAAAGGGAAACTTCGTTAAACGCCAGCGCCTCGACCTTTTTGCCTGCGCGTGTCACGGCGTGCATGCGCAGCGGATGGATTTTCGCGGACTCCGCCGCGTCCAGCCGTTCGTGCAGCTGTTCCTCGCGGTATTCGTTCATCAGAAATCCGATCGAACCGAAATTCATGCCGTAGATGGGCCGGTTGCGATCGACAAATGCATGCAGGGTCTGAAGCATGAAGCCGTCACCGCCCAGAGCGACGACAATCTCGGCATCATCCGCGCCTGCATCGCCGTAGGACCGGCGCATGCACTGGAGCGCCTCCTGCGCTTCAGCCGCGTCGGAGGCCGTGAAGTGCAGGGACCGCGGCACGGGATCAGCCTCCGGTCACCGACATGGGTCTGGCAAGAGCGGGAGTTTTGTGGCGCCGGTCAATGATGAAATCATGACCTCTCGGCTTGCGCGCGATCGCCGCGTCGATGGCGCGGTCGAGCAATGCATCGTCCTGTGATAAACGGAGGGGGGAGCGCAGATCCGCGCTATCGGACTGGCCGAGACACATATAAAGCATCCCGGTACAGGTCAGACGAACGCGGTTGCAGCTTTCGCAGAAATTATGAGTGAGAGGCGTGATGAAGCCGAGCCTGCCACCGGTTTCGGCCACGCGTGCATAGCGCGCCGGTCCCCCGGTGCGGAATTCGCTTTCCTCCAGCGTGTATCGTCGCGCAAGCCTGGCGCGAACGATCGATAGCGGCAAATATTGCCCGACGCGGTCGCCGTCGATCTCCCCGAGAGGCATTGTCTCGATCAGCGTCAAACCCATTCCCCGCCCATGCGCCCACTCGAGCATGGACTCGATTTCTTCCTCGTTCACATCCTTGAGCGCGACCATGTTGATCTTGATTTCCAGCCCGACGCTCTGCGCCGCGTCGATGCCGGAGAGCACTTTTGAAAGGTCGCCCCGGCGGGTGATGCTGCGGAATTTGTCCGCGTCGCGCGTGTCGAGCGAGACGTTGACGCGGTGGAGGCCGGCGGCGCGAAGATCCTTGGCGAAGCGCGCAAGCTGGCTGCCATTGGTTGTCATCGTGAGTTCGCGCAGACCTCGCCCCACCTCCGCCCCGAGGCGGCTGATGAGCCGCAGGATGTCGCGGCGCACGAGAGGCTCACCGCCGGTGAGGCGGATTCGCTCCACGCCCTTGCGCATGAAAGCGCGGCACAGGCGTTCCAGCTCTTCGAGCGTCAGGAGTTCGGCCCGCGGCAGAAAGTCCATGTGTTCCGGCATGCAGTAGACGCAGCGGAAATCGCAACGGTCGGTAACGGAGACCCGCAGATACGTGACGTGCCGCCCGAAGGGATCGATCATCCAGGCAGTGTACAGGCTTTCGTCAGGGTCTTAAATTGGCAATTATCAGGAACAGGCGTGAAGACGGGCAAAGGCTTCCGGCTTCGGTAATGCAAACAGGCTGTCGAGGGCTGCCGGTTGGCCGGAACCAGACTGTCGAGGACCGGCGCGGCGTTTCGTGGACAATCCCCAGACGGTTTGAAAAACGCTACGGTCTATGCCGACGGCACGGCACGCCAGAGCCATGCCTTGCAGGTCGCTCGCATAAAACGCAGCGCGGAATTCCTCAAGTTCCAGGTCGAGCAATCTGGCGAAGGCCATATCGAACAACTCGGTCTGCCCTTGCAGGAGCACGCGCATGAGAAATCCCGCCCCCAACTGTCCGGCGACCGCCAATTTGTCGATGAGCTTGCAGGCGTTGCCCGATGCTTCCGACGAGTCATTCGGTCTCGTCAGAATTCGGCCCTTTTCGGACAGGTTCCTTGTGGCCGCCGGCAACCTTTCGCGTATTTTTGTCCAAAGAACCTCGGGAAGGTCGGTCCGCCTGGTAAGTGGCTCCCGCAGGCTCTCGAATCGAAGCGATTTTTTGGCCACGATTTCGAAGGTCGTGCTGGAGATTTGTGCGGTCGAGTTGTGAACGAGGGCCAAAAGCACGCATTCTTCGTCGCTTTTTGCGAGCGCTGCCGCGACCCGCTCGCCGATTCCCGCGCGTTGCGCGCATAGAATCTTGCGGGTGACATCGGCGCGAGCGATTAGTGCCAGGAGATTATCCTCGTCGAGCGTCGCACTGCGCAAAATGAGCGGTACCGCGATCTCTATGCTGTCATCGACGAGGTGTAGAACAAGTTCGAGGGGAACTGTCGGATCGTCGGCGATGCGCTCCGCCATCATAAGTCGTTGCGCGGCATCGACGGCGCCCGCCAGACGCCGGAGAATATCGCGCATCAGCGAGCGTTCGCGCGCATGCAGACCGGACGCCTGATTGGAGAAAAGCGTCGCGACCGAGAGCCAGATCGCGCTTTGCTTGCGTGGATTTAGGGCGAGCGCAGGCACGCGGCTCGCCTCGTCGAGACTTCTCGCAAGAATGCCCAACACACACCCCGCTGCCCGGCAGCTTTCTGCCGCGCCCCATGGCCAAGTTATGCAAAGCACGTTAACAAGATATTAATATGAACGATTGCTAAGCATCGCGAATCGACATGGACGCGGAACCGTCGTTTCTTCTCGCAATCGATCAGGGCACTACGTCTACCCGCGCCATCCTTTTTGATACTTCGCTGAGGCCCTTGGCGTCTCACGCCTTAGAGGTCCTCCAAATCTATCCTGCGGACGGTTGGGTCGAGCACGATCCCGAAGAAATCTGGCAGGCCGTCATCGCCTGCTGCCGCGTGGCGGCCAAAGGCGTCTCACCTGCAGAGATCGCCGCGATCGGACTGGCGAACCAGCGCGAAACCACTGTGCTGTGGGAGCGATCGACCGGCAAAGCCCTTCACAATGCGATCGTCTGGCAGGATCGGCGCACTACGGATGTCTGCCGCATTCTCAAGGAAAATGGTCATGAGCCGTTGGTTACCGCGCGCACCGGCCTCGTGATCGATCCCTATTTCTCGGCGACCAAATTGCGATGGCTGCTCGATCATGTTCCGGACGCCAGGAGGCGGGCGGACGAACTTGCCTTCGGCACGATCGACAGTTGGCTCATCTTCCGCCTCACCGGTGGCCACGTTCACGCGACCGACGTGACCAATGCGTCGCGAACGATGCTCCTTGACCTGCGTACACTCGACTGGTGCGACGAACTGCTCGCCCTATTCGACGTGCCGCGCGTCGTTCTGCCGGAAGTCCGCGACAGCGCCGGCGATTTCGGCAATGCGACGGAAGACCTGCTCGGCGCGCGCATCCCCATCTGCGGTGTGGCGGGCGATCAACAGGCAGCGATGTTCGGACAGGCCTGTTTTGCGCCGGGCGACGTCAAGGCCACTTACGGGACCGGTTGCTTCGCGCTGGTGAACACCGGTACCGCCGTGCCCGCCTCGCGAAATCGGCTGCTTGCAACAGCAGCGTACCGCGCCCGGGGAACGACAGCTTATGCTATCGAGGGCAGTATCTTTGTGGCGGGGAGCGTCGTGCAGTGGCTGCGCGACGGATTGGGGATGATAGGGAGTGCTTCGGAGATCGAAGAGCTCGTTCGCCGCGCCCGCGGATGCGAGGGGTTATACTTTGTTCCAGCTTTTACGGGACTCGGTGCTCCCTATTGGGATCCGGAAGCACGCGGCGCGATCGTTGGTCTGACGCGTGACGCTGGGGCGCCGGAGATCGCGCGCGCCGCCCTCGACGCGGTCTGCTTTCAGACTCGCGATCTTCTCGCAGCGATGAATGCCGACATGAAACTGGCAGGGTTTGGACAGCCGGAAATTCTGAAAGTGGATGGCGGGATGGTGCGCAATGATGCGTTCTGCCAGCGGCTTGCCGACTTGACGGGTCTGCCCGTGGCGCGCCCGACCTTGACAGAAACGACGGCTCTGGGCGCCGCTTCTCTTGCGGGTCTTGGCGCGGGCTTGTTTCGGGATTTTGCCGATGTTGCCTCCACGTGGTCGCTCGATCGTCGCTTCGAACCGAAACTGGCATGTCAAACCCGCGACGCGCTCTACGAAGGCTGGCGTGACGCCGTAAAGCGCGTGCGATCCCGTGGGAATTGACACCACCCGTCGCGACAGATCACTTTCGCGCTTCGTAAAAAGACGGGAAACGAGATGCGTTTCGGCATAGGGCAGTCCGTACGCCGCACGGAAGACATGCGCTTCGTGACAGGGCACGGTCAGTATACGGACGATCTGCATTTTCCCGACGAGGCTTTCGCCTGTTTTGTCAGAAGTCCGCATGCCCATGCGCGGCTTGGCGCCCTTGATGTCGAAGCAGCGCGGGTCGCTGCAGGCGTTGTCGGCGTGCTTACGCAAAAGGATGTCGAGACGTTCGGTGCTGGCCCCATGCCGTGCCTGGCGCCCGTCGTTAGCCGCGACGGTACAGGTCCGAAAAACTCGCCCAAGCCCCTGCTCGCGAAGGATCGGATTACCTTTGTGGGCGAAGCTGTCGCCATGGTCGTCGCCGAGACCTATGCGCGGGCGAAAGACGCGGCCGAACTGGTGATGGTAGATTACGAGCCGCTGGATGCGGGCGGCACGCTAGATGCGGCGCCGGCAAGCGCGCAGATCTGGGATGACGCGCCTGGCAACCTTGTCTTCGACTGGGCGGCGGGCAACGAAACGGCGTGCGCGGAGGCATTTGCGAGAGCCGCCCACGTTGCTGCGATCGAAGTCGTACAAAATCGCGTTTGCGCCAATCCGATGGAAACACGCAACGCGATCGGCCTCTACGATATCGAGCGCGATTGCTACACGCTGTACACCGGCTCTCAGGGCGCGGGTGGCGTGCGCGACCGTGTTGCGGGGGTTTTGGGTATACAAGGCCAGAAGCTGCGCGTTCTCACGCCCGATGTCGGGGGTGGCTTCGGCATGAAGGGGTTCATCTATCCTGAGCAGCCGCTGGTGTTGATTGCGGCACAGGTTTTGGGACGTCCTGTGCGCTGGTCGGCCGAACGCGTGGAATCGTTCCTCGCCGACGCTCACGGNNATGCGCGCCGAACTTGCTCTCGACGCCGATGGCAGAATCCTCGCAATGCGGATCGGCGGCGAGGCGAATATGGGAGGCTATCTCTCGCAATTCGCGCCTTTCATTCCGACGCTTGCGGGAGGGCGCATCTTCGGCGGCGTCTATCGCGTGCCACATCTCCACGCAGAGATCAAAGGCTATTTCTCGAACACTGCGCCCGTCGATGCTTATCGCGGCGCCGGCCGCCCGGNNAACGGCTGATGGACAAGGCGGCTTCGGTAACGGGCCTGGATCGCATCGAGATACGCCGGCGCAATCTGCCGGCGCCGGAGGAATTGCCGTTTCGGAACTGGTTCGGACTCGAATTCGACTCTGGGAATTTTCCCCTCATGCTCGACGAGGCGGCACGCGTCGCGGACGTGCCGGGTTTCGAATACCGCCGACGAAAATCGGAGGAGCAGGGCCGGCGGCGCGGGCTCGGTATCGCCTATTACGTGGAGATCACCGCGGCGACAGGCGGCGAACCCGCTTCGGTAATGTTCACCGACAATGGCGTGGTGGAAGCCTATGTAGCCACGCAATCGAGCGGGCAGGGGCATGAGACGGCGTTCGCGCAGATCGTGGCAGAGCGCCTCGGCGTGCCGTTCGAATCGGTGATCGTCAAACAGGGCGACTCCGACTGGGCCAGCGGATTCGGCACGGGCGGATCACGTTCTCTCAACATGGCTGGCGGAGCGCTTGAAATCGCGTCCGACGAAGTGATCCGCAAGGGTAAGGCCGCGGCCGCCCACGTGTTGCAGGCCGGCGGCGCATCGATCGGTTTCGAAATCTCGGAAGGCGCCGGCAAGTTTCGCGTCGAGGGAACATCGCGCGCGATCACCGTGTCCGAACTCGCGCTCACGCTGAAGGGGGAGTCCATCGCGGGTTTCGAAGACGGTCTCGACAGCAATGGCCACTATCACGGCACAGCGCCGACCTTTCCGAACGGCTGTCACATCTGCGAAGTCGAAATCG
>PKWC01000041.1:50958-51294 GCA_003131925.1 Alphaproteobacteria bacterium
GCCAGGCGCTGATCGAGAACTGCGTCTATGATGCGGAGACGGGCCAGATTCTCACAGCAGGTTTCACCGATTACGCCATGCCGCGCGCGACGGATATTCCCGACATCCAGTTCGCATACCGGGAATTCCCCTGCAAGACGCACGCAATGGGCGCGAAGGGTTGCGGCGAAGCGGGAACAGTTGGAGCTTTGCCAGCCTTAATGAGCGCGGTCGCCGACGCGATTGGAATCGAGCATCTCGACATGCCGGCCACGCCGGAGCGTGTCTGGCGCGCATTGAGGGACAAATAGTTGATCAAAATTACCCCCCTGTAGTTCGTCATATGTGGACGGCCCC
>PKWC01000100.1 GCA_003131925.1 Alphaproteobacteria bacterium
GCCGCTGCGCCGGAGCGCGAGGCGCGCCCCGCGGCTGGAACCTGGGCGCCCATCGTTTTCGCCATCATCCTTAGCGCCTTCTGGGTCGGCGCGGTCGCCGCCTATGGCTGGGGTTATTTCGGACCCGGCGGCCTCTTCCGTCTCAATGTGCAGGAGTCGGTCATCGCGGCCATCGCTCTGTTCGCTCCGCCGATGATGATGCTCGTGGCCGCTTGGACATTTACGCGCGGACAGGCGCTCGCCGCCGCGGCGGAAGTCATGACAGATGCCACCGAACGGCTTCTTTCCGTGGACGAAACGGCGTCGCGTACCGCGACCCGCCTCGGCCGTTCGGTGCGACGCGAGCTCGATGCCGTCAATGCGGGACTGGACGGCGCCTTTGCCCGCCTGCGCGCGCTCGAGGGCGTGCTCGAAAGCCAAGTTGGGGCGCTCGACGAGGCCGGCGCGCGGGTGGAGGTGCGTGCCGAAACTGCAGCGGCGCGCCTGTCGCAGGAACGCGAACGTATCGATGCGATCGCCAACGCGCTCGCCGACACCGCGTCGCGTGCGAGCGAGACCGTCGCCGGTCGCGCCGCGCAGCTCAAATCCATGCTCGAATCCGCCGAGGGCACGCTCAAGACCGCGGGTCAATCGCTGGAAACGCAGGCTGCAAGTTTCCGCACCGCGGCGGACATCGCGGCCGAAGCGCCGCGGTCGGTCGCCGTCGAGCTCGACAAGCAGGCCAGGCGCATCGAGTCGGTTGCCGATGCGGCGATGGCGCGCGCCGAGTTCGTGCTCGGCCGTCACGAGCGCCATCGCACGGCGATGGGAGAACTGTTGCAGCGCCTGAGAGAGGAAGGTTCGAATTTCGAGACATCGTTCGTGGCCCAGCACGCGTCACTCGGGGAGGCAGTCGGGTCGTTGAATCGCGAGGCGCAGCAATTTGGAATACTCGCCGAGAACGCCGATCGCCGGCTCGAACTCATCACCACCAACGCAGCCGCGCGCAACACGCAACTGACTGCGGGCTTCGCACTAGAGCTGGAGCGATTGCGCGAGTTGAGCGAAGGCGCACAGTCGAGCCTCGCGAAGCTCGTCGAATCCCTTCACGATGCGGGCATCGGCGCGCAAACGCTGATTTCCGAGACTGCCACCGAGACAAAGAACAGTGCCAAGGCGCTGGTCGGCGAGGCGATGGCGGAAGGAGAACGGCTCCTGCGTCTGGCCGGCGAGATGGGCAGCGAGACGAAGGAAATGAGACTCGCCCTTGCTGCGACGGCCGGCGAAGTCGAGCGCCACCTGCTCGCGCTGCCTGGCGTGGCGCGACAGGAAGCCCAAAGGGTGCGCGATGCGATGCGCACGGAAGGCGAAGAGATTCTCGATCTCTCGGCGCGAATGCTGTCGACCATTCATGCGCGCGCGACCGGGCGCACCGATGCGCCGCGGCCTGCGCCAGACTCAGGGGCCGTCGAACCGAACCAGACCGAGAGCGAGGGACTGATCGGTCTCGCACGGCGACTCACGCATCGTCCGGCGCCGCGCGCGAAGCGCCACGAAACCGAAAACAAAGGCTGGGACATGCGCGCGCTCCTGGCGGCGGCGGAGGGCGACAAGCCTGGAGAGAAAGAGCTCAGGCCCGTCGCCGCATCCGCCCTCGGTGCTCTCCAAGCCGCGCTGTCGGATCGCGCGATCGATCTCCAGGCCGTTGCCGCCGGGCCGTCGCCGAGCCAGGACGAATGGCGATCCTATCTGCAAGGGGACCGCAGCCTCTTCGCCAAACGGCTCGCCCAGTCGATCGACGTGGACTTCGTCAATCGCGTCTGCGGGGCGTATCGGGACGATCCTGCTTTTCGCGAGGCGGCCGAAACCTACCTTGTCGAATTCGAGGCGCTGTTGGCCCACGCCCGCGACGGCGACGGCGACGGGCTGCTGACGTCGTCCCTCCTCAGCGCCGATACGGGCAAGATCTATCTCTCCATCGCTTACGCGCTGGGAAGGTTATCGTAATCGGCAATCTGCGCTCCGCACGAACAGTCGCGACCTCTACGAGACGCGCGCCAGGCGCGCCGCGTAGAAGCCGTCCATTCCGCCGGACTCCGCGAGATGGCAGGGCAGGCTGCGCAGATCGCCTTGCGCGTTGATGCACTCTCCCAAGCCAAATACCTCCGAAGGCTCGACACGTTGACGCCGGAAGTCGGCGTTCCGTCGCAGAAAATGCTCGATCTGCTCCGGACCTTCCTCGACCTCGAGCGAGCACACCGCAAATACCAGCGTGCCTGATCGCGCAACCATTTCGGCGGCGGCGTCGAGCAGCGCGCTCGCAGCTTCGGCGCTCGCCATGACGTCGGCGGCACTCTTGATCCATGGGAGCTCCGGATGACGCCGGATCGTGCCGGTAGAGGTACAGGGCGCATCGAGCAGCACGCATTCTGTGGCTAAGTCCGGCGAGAAATCGCGCACATCGCTACGAACAATCCGGGCGTCGAGACGGAGGCGGTGGAGGTTTTCCTGCAACCGTGCAACCCGGCCTGGATCGCGGTCGACGGCAGTAACTTCGGCGCCTGCCGAGACGAGTTGCGCGGTCTTGCCGCCGGGTGCCGCGCAGAGATCGATCGCGCGTCGACCACGCAGATCGCCGAACAGACAAACGGGAAGCGAGGCCGCGAAGTCCTGCACCCAGAACTCGCCTTCACCGAAGCCCGGGAGACCCGTCACGTTGCCGGCGTTCTCCAGACGCAGCATGCCGCCGGGCAGCTCAGAGCCGGTCGGCATTGTGCCTTTCGCGGGATTACTCCCTCCGCCGCCTTCGGCGGCACCTCCCCCGCGCGCGGGGGAGGAAAATTCGCTTGTGCGAGTGAAGGCAAGGTCGAGCGGCGGCATAGCCGCGTGAACCCTCGCGAAAGCGTGCACCGTCTCTTCGCCATAGGCTTCGCACCAGCGTAACCATAGCCAATCGGGCGTGTTGAGACGGCAGGCGTCCTGATCGCGTACGAGGGATGGCCCTTCGCGCGCGATCCGGCGCAACGCGGCGTTGATCAGCGGCTTGAAATGAACAGCCTTTGAATCGGACGCTGCAAGACGGTTTGCCCCGTCGACGGCCGCATGGGCGGGCACGCCGAGAAACAGAAGCTCGCACGCGCCCGCCAGGAGAATCTCGAGCGAAGCACCGGCACGGTGAGGCTGCGGCGCGCGCGGAACAAACTGGCGCACAAGATCGTCGAGCTGGCCGAAGCGGCGCATTGTTTCGTTGGCAATGGCACGCGCGAAAGCACCGTCGCGCTCCGCGAGCCCGCGCGAGGAAATGGCTTGTTCGAGCCCCGCATCGAGCGGCCGTTTCCGGCGCAGGGTCTCGCTCAGCGCCTGCTGCGCGGCCGCGCGCGCACCCGATCCCGGCGGGGATTCGGCGGAATATCCGTTCATGCCCAGAGGCCGGGCTTCTTGGTCTCCTGTCCCATCGCCTGGGCCATCCTCTCAAGCCGCGCGATACGTTCCTCCGTGGACGGATGACTCGCGAAGAGGCCGGCAAATCCACCACGCAGCGGATTGACAATGAACATATGCGCAGTCGCGGGGTTCGCGTCTGCTTCGGGATTGTCGATGGCAGCGGCCGATCTGTCGATGCGCTGAAGCGCGGAGGCGAGCCAAAGCGGCCGGCCGGACAACTCGGCGCCGGAGCGGTCCGCCTCGAATTCCCGGCGGCGGCTGATCGCCATCTGCACAAGCATGGCCGCGATTGGCGCCAGCAACGTCACGAGAAGGATTCCGACAATTCCGAGCGGGTTGCGATTTCGACCGCCGAAGAAGACCGCAAAATTGGCGAGCATCGCCACGGCGCCCGCAATCGTGGCCACCAGCGTCATGGTCAGCGTATCGCGGTTCTTCACATGGCTCAGTTCGTGCGCCAGCACGCCGGCAAGTTCCTCCCGATCCACGCGTTGCAAGAGGCCCGTCGTCACGCACATGGCGGCGTGCTCCGGATTGCGGCCGGTCGCAAACGCATTCGGCTGCGCATTGTCGACGATGTAGACTTTCGGCATCGGGAGGGACGCCTTCTGCGACAGCTCGCCTATGAGATGCACGAGGTCGGGCGCACTCTGCGCGTCCACCGGCAGCGCACCGCAGAGCGACAACACCACCTTGTCGGAATTCCAGTAGGCGAAGAGATTGCTGGCCGCCGCGAACAGAAAAGCGATCAGCATGCCGGCCTGGCCGCCGATCAAGAATCCGACGACGAGAAACAGCCCCGTGAGGGCGGCCATCAGAAGACCGGTTCTGAGCGTGTTCATTGTGGCGAATTGTCTTCCGTTCGCGGCCAGCCTGAGTGAGAGACGCCGGCCCTGCCGTGATTTAAGCGGGGCCGGCTCGGCTTCAAGCACATGACCAAAACCCAGAAGCCCCCGCCTGGGGACGCAGAAATCGCCGCCCGCGTCCGCGCCGCCGCGGAACGCGCCAGGTGGGAAGCACAAGCAAGGCGCGCGGCAGAAGCTGCGCCAGTCGCGCGCGAAAAGGAAATTGGTGGTCCAGGCGGCCTGGAACCGACGCGCTATGGCGAGTGGGAACGCAAAGGCCTGATCTCCGATTTCTGACAAAGGCTTGGCTGCGCCGTGCGGGCCTTGATCGCAAAGCCCCTGCGGGCCATGTAAGATGAGATCGAAACGCGTACAGGATCGTGCCGACGCATGTTCATCCAGACCGAATCCACGCCAAATCCGCAGACCCTGAAGTTTCTGCCGGGGCGTGAGGTCATGGGCGAGGGAGCCGTGGCGGATTTTCCCGACCGCGACTCGGCGGCGCGGTCGCAATTGGCCAGCGCGCTTTTCGAGATTCCCGACGTGGCGCGCGTCTTCTTCGGAAGCGACTTCATCTCCGTCACCAAATCCGATGCGGATTGGCGCCATCTCAAGCCCGCGATCCTCGGCGCCATCATGGAGCACTANNCGATCCTCGGCGCCATCATGGATCACTTCACGCGCGGTCTGCCGATTGTCGATGGAAGCGCGGAAGAGACGGGCGACGAAAAAGCCTATGGCGAAGGCGATCCCGAGATCGTGGCGCAGATCCGGGAACTGATCGATACGCGGGTTCGCCCCGCGGTTGCCGGCGATGGCGGCGACATTATCTTCAAGGGATTCGACGGCGGCTCGGGAATCGTGTTCCTGCACCTGCGCGGATCCTGTGCAGGATGCCCGTCTTCGACGATGACGCTGAAGAAC
Source organism: Alphaproteobacteria bacterium (assembly GCA_003131925.1). GTDB lineage: Bacteria > Pseudomonadota > Alphaproteobacteria > Micropepsales > Micropepsaceae > Rhizomicrobium. The sequence continues at coordinate 5,193 of PKWC01000100.1, forward strand.
GGGATCGAAAACATGCTCCGCCACTACATCCCCGAAGTGAACGCCGTCGAAGCGATCTGACCTCGGATTGCGCCGGCTGCTGTGCGATTCTGCGTCCCGCATAGCGATTCGGGACTCCTGCCATGCCAATATCCGACGACGCGTTGGACACCATCTTTCGCAAGGCACGCACTCATAATCGCTGGCAGGACAAACCGGTCAGTCCGGCGCTGCTCATGGCCATCTACGATCTGATGCGCTGGGGTCCGACAACGGCGAATACGTCTCCGGCCC
>PKWC01000170.1 GCA_003131925.1 Alphaproteobacteria bacterium
GGCAGAAGATGTCGAAGACAAAGGGCAACGTCGTGGATCCGCTGGTTCTCATAGACGAATTCGGCGCGGATGCGCTCCGCTTTACGCTGGCGCTGGCGGCCGGACAGGGGCGGGATATGCGCATCGGACCATCACGGGTCGAATCCAACCGCAATTTCTCGACCAAGCTGTGGAATGCCGCGCGCTTCTGCGAATTGAACGGCTGTGAAACGCGCGCAGACTTCGTTCCCGCAAATGTCGGGTCGACCCTCAACAAATGGATCGTCGCCGAAACCGCCGCAGCGGTACGGAGAGTCACGCAGGCCCTCGAAGAACTGCGCTTCAACGATGCAGCGAATCTTGCTTATCAATTTGTCTGGTCTCGTTTTTGCGATTGGTACCTCGAGCTGGTCAAAACGGTTTTCAGCGCCGGCAATGAAGCTGCGGCCACCGAAGCGCGGGCGACCGTCGCCTGGGTGCGCGATCAGATTCTCAAGCTTTTGCATCCTTTCATGCCGTTCATTACCGAGGAGCTTTGGGGCCGCACGGCCGAGCGGGGCAGGGGGTTCGATTCGCTCCTGATTCGGACCGCATGGCCGCAGCCCGCCGCCCAACCCGATGCGGAAGCGTGCGGCGAGATCGAGTGGCTCATCGAGCTCGTATCAGGCGTGCGTTCGGTGCGCATGGAGGCGAACGTGCCGGCGGCCGCGAAGATCGGGCTTGTGCTTCGCGGCGCAAACGCGGCGACGCGCTCCCGGCTCGAACGCAATCGTGACGCGGTCGCCGCGCTGGCGCGTCTGTCCGCAGTGTCGTTTGCCGAGTCGATACCACGCGACTCGGCGCAATTCGTCATCCGGGAAGCGATGGCGGCGCTTCCTCTTGGCGACGTCATCGATCTCGAAAAGGAGCGGGCACGGCTGCGCAAAGAGCTGCAGCGCGCCGAAGCGGAGATCGCACGATTTGACACCAAGCTCGGCAATGCCGATTTCCTCGCCCGCGCCCCCGAGGATGTTATCGACGAGCAGAAGGAGCGGCGGGCGGACGCAGAAGCATTGGCATCGCGCCTGCGCGACGCCGCGGCCCACCTCGGATAATGCCTGCTTTCTAGATGATTCCTTCAGTCGTGGGAGCGAAGAGAAAAATATCTTAGCGCAGAGGGCGCAGAGGTTGCGTGGAGGACCCTATGGACTTCTTAGCGCGCGTTGCGGGGCGCGGTTCCTCTGCGTCCCCTGCGCTTCCACCGCGACCACTGCGCTGAAATCTTTTTAGGAGCCGCCCAGACCCTCGGCCCCTGTTTGGGTGGGCATTTCGATATCGCGTGATTCCTCAACATATCGCAGAAGGAAAATTTTGACCGTCGTTCCGCGACCGATTGCGCTTTCAATGGTTACTCTACCGCCGGATTGCTTGGCAAATGCGTGCACCTGGCTCAATCCGAGCCCTGAACCCTTTCCCTCGGGTTTGGTCGTGTACAAGGGCTCGAACGCGTGCGCGACAATCTCCGGCGTCATGCCTTCGCCGGTGTCGCTCACAGAGAGCACGATGTACTCGCCAAGTGGAGCGTCGAGTTGAGGTCCTGCATTCTGAGAGAAATTCCTCGTGACGATCGCAAGCGTGCCGCCCTGCGGCATCGCATCCCTGGCGTTCACGCACAGGTTCAAGAGCGCGCTTTCGAGCTGGTTGGTATCCACGCGCGTTTGCCAGAGGGCGGACTCCAGCGTGCATTCCAGCCGGACATGTTCGCCAAGCGTGCGCCGGATCAGTTCCGACATGCTGTGAACCGATGAATTGACGTCGACGATCTGCGGCGCAAGCTTCTGGCGCCGCGAAAAGGCCAGCATCCGGCGCACGAGCGCCGCGCCCTGCTGCGCGGCCTCCTTTGCCGCATGGAGCATCCGTGCAATGCGCACGGGATCAGGGGGATCCGTATTCCGTTGTGCGAGATCGATTCCTCCGATGATGATACTCAGCAGGTTGTTGAAATCATGTGCGAGGCCGCCAGTCAGCTGCCCCAGGGCTGCCATCTTCTGCGCCTGCGCCAGCGCGGAGCGGCTTTCTTCGATCGCGGCCTCGTGAGAGCGTTTTTCCGTCACGTCGCGCGTGACTTTTGCGAATCCCCGCAGTGTTCCATCCTCTCCGCGAAGTGCGGTGATTACCGTGTTTGCGTAAAAGCGGGATCCATCTTTGCGGACGCGCCAGCCCTCCGCCTCGAAACTTCCCTCGCGGGCTGCAACAGCGAGACCTTCGTCCGCGACACCACGGCGGTTTCCGATTTCGGGAGGATAGAAGGCGGACATGTGCAGTCCGATCGCCTCCACGGGACTGTATCCCTTGATGCGCTTTGCGCCTTCGTTCCAGCTGACGACGCGGCCTTCGGGATCGAGCATGAAGATGGCGTAGTCCTTGACCCCCGATACGAGCAACCGAAAGCGCTCTTCGCTTTCGCGAAGACGGGCGAGTCTCTGCGCGTCGTGGCGCAGGGCGCGCGCAACCATCAAAGCGCCGAGCAGCATCAATGAGACGGTCATCGCGAGACCGAAGGTGCTCGCATTCTCGGCGCTGTTTTCAAGCATCGCGAATTTCGCCTCGCGTGCGGCGAGCAGCTTGTCTTCTGCGGAGATGGTGAGCTCGACCAGCCCGGTGATGACCCGGCGCGTGTCCGGCTTGAGGTTCGCCTCGATCAGCCGATAGGCTGCAAGAAATCCCTTCTTCTGGCGCGCCTCGACGGCACTCTGCAATTCGGTGAGTTTGAGATCGACAGCGGATGCGAGTACCGCGATGCGCCGCGTCTGGTCAGGGTTGTCCTGCGTCAGCTGGCGCAGGCGCTGCAGGTTCTGTGGCGTTCGGCGGGCTGCAGCCTGATAGATATCGAGATAGGTCCGGTCTCCGGTGACGATGTATCCGAACTCACCTCTTTCGGTCTCGCTCATCGACTGGTCGAGAGCCCGCGCGGCGTCGATGACGTGCAAGGTATGCGCGACCAATTGCTGGCTGTGCCACGAGCCGGGGACAATCCTGGCCGCACTGTAGATCTGAAGGGCAACCAGTATCAGCACCGGCACGGAGATCAGAATGATCCCCTGCCACACTGCACTGGGCAGTTTGCGAATACTCGGCACAGCCCCACACTCATGGGCGCGTGGACCCCTTGCGTGTCCGTCGCGCGGCTGGGCAGCTCAGCCCAGATTGAGCATAACGGGATGAGCTAGAGGGGCAAGCGGCCGCGAATCATCTCATCCTTCGACAGGCTCANNGCCTTGGCGTAGGCGGATCGAACCATGAGAGTGGCCAGGAACGCCGTTTTTCCCCACCACTTCGCGTCACGAAGCGAGGATTGGCCGGACCTTTTGACCCGCTTCGAGCCGCTCGGCGCCGCGCACAATGACGCGTTCGCCGGGAGAGACCGCTCCCTTGATTTCGACCAATGCGCCATCTTCCGATCCGGTCTCGACGGCCACGCGCTCTGCCACGCCCTTGCGACCCACTTTGAAGATGTAGGTGTTGTCCTCGCGCAGCACGAGCGCATCGCGCGGCACGGCCACCACGTCACGAGGCTGTGCCGTGGGAATGAAGACCTTTGCGGCGTCGCCGACGAAACCCGTGCCGGGTGGAAGCGTTAGCCGAATTTCGATCGTACGGCTGGCGATGTCTCCCACTGGTACGATTGCGCGGACAACCGCCGTCGCGCGCTTGCCCTCGATCTCGACGGTCACGGACATTCCCTCGCGCAGATAGTCGGCCGTTTCGATCGGTATCTGGACGCTCGCTTCGATCGAGCCTGTGTCGACAAGGCGGACGATCGGCTTGCCGGCCGTCGCGTATTCGCCAGGATTGATCAGCCGCGCAACGACGCGGCCGGGAAATGGAGCGCGGATGTCGCTGTGATCGAACTGGTATTGGCTCTTGTGGACAGCGGCTTGGGCCTGTGCCAGCGCGGCGGCGTCCATGTCCCGAGTCGACTCAGCCTGATCACGCGTGCTTTTTGCGATTGCGTTCTGCGCCAGGAGGCTGTTCAGCCTCTGCGCCTGGTTGCGATCGAAACGAAGCTGCGCATCTAGCCGCGCAGCGCTCGCCTTGTCGGATGCAAGCTGCATGCCCGCCAGATTGCTGTCCACGCGCGCCACGATACCACCCTTGGGCACGACCGTTCCAACCTCGGCGACCGAGGCGATGCGGCCCTCGACTTCGGATGCCAGTTGGGAGTCATTGCGCGAGACGACTGTGCCGGGCATCACGGTCTTCGGCGCCATCGTCACCATCCGTGCGGGAGTGACACCGACCGAGGGCGGATCAGGGCGCTGCTGCGCCAGCGCTTGCGGCGATAGCGCGAGGCCAACCAAAAGGCTGGCAGCCACGCCAAACAATCTGCATCTGCGCATTTTTATCGCTGGCCAGCCGCCCATGCGTCGCCTCCCCGAAAGGTTAGCGTGAACGCACATCTCTTCATGAATGTGACTTACGCAGCCAGCACAATAGTTGAATCGAGCGAACTGCACCTGNNCCCCACGATGGGGGAGGAAAATAGAGGGTGCGTTCATTTCGGGCTGAAACATGGAACGATGTGCTCACGCTCGCCGCACAAGGGGAGGTGAGACATCGTTCAGCTAGTTCAGATGGGCAGCTTGTACCCTTTGATTGCCAGTCGCTCATGCGGCTTGCCTTGCGGGAGTCATGGGGGCCTGGCGCAGTGCGCGTGGCGCTTCCCCAAGCCTTAGCATGGCTGGCATGAGCACGAGGGTGAAAACGTGACTGATGAGAATGCCTCCAACGATCACCGCGCCGAGCCCCCTGTAGATTTCGGCGCCCGGACCAGGCACCAGCACCAGCGGCAGCATGCCGAAGATCGCCGTGAGCGTGCTGGAGAATATGGGCCGCAAGCGCGTCTCGAGGCTTGAGCGGACCGCGTCGACCCGCGACATGCCTTCGGCCTCTGCCTGCCGCGTCCGCGCGACGAGCAGGATCGTATTGTTCACCACCAGCCCGAGCACGATGATGAAACCGATCATGGTCAGGAGATCGAGCGGCTGGAACACGAAGAGGCCGAGCAGCCTCAAGGCAGCCATCCCGCCCACCATGCCGAGCGGCAATGCGATTGTCGCTATTGCCGAATCCCAGACCGACTTGAACAGCGCCGCCATGATCAGGAACAGGATCAGCACGGCGAGCCCGAAATTCTTGCCCATGCTCCAGAGCGCGTTGTCGAGATGGTCGGCTGCGGCCCCGTAGGTGATGCTGCCGTCCGGCGGCAGAAGCTTGCGGATTTGAGGCTCCACGTCGCGACGGATTGATTTCATGGCGTCCTGGAGCGCCATCCCCCGCGGTGGTTGGAAGTTCAAGGCAAAGGTTCGGCGCCGGTTCAACCGGTAGGTGCCGCTTGGCGCGAGCGTACGCTGCATCGATACGAGATGGCCGAACGAGACCACACCGCCGTTCGGCGTGGCCACCGGAGCGGCGTCGACGGCATCGGGCGAGCCGAGGGTTCGCGACTTCAGAATGAGAAAGAGCTGCTTTTCGCCATCGTAGCGCTGGCCGACATAGAGGCCTTCCCCGAACGATTGCACGATGTTGCCGACTTGCGGTCTCGTCCATCCGACCTCCGCGATCGAGCGGTCGTCGGGCCTGAGTTTCAATTGGGGCTGATCATAGTCGAGCGTCGGATTCGAGTTGACGACGGCCTCGGGAAATTTCTGCGTGAGTAGGTTGAAGCCTTTCTTGGCTGCGGCGCGCATCGCCTCCGCATCGTTCGACTGGATATTGATCGAAATGCCGCCGCCTTCGTCGAAGCCGCCGAAAAGGCTCCCCATCTGCGCGAAGGCTTGTGTGTCCGGGAGATCGCGAATGACCTCACTGCGGACAATCTTCTCCAGTTTGGGAAAGTCTTCGTCGTTGGGAACCCGCACGCCCATATCGCCGAACCCCGGTCCATCCATCTTCACGTAATAGTTGAGGAGCTTCGGCTGCTTTTTGCCAGTCATGTAGGGCTGCAAGCGATCGACGATCGGGCGCAGAATCTGCTTGTCTGCGAAATCGACCGTCGCACCTGCGGGGAATTGCAGGAAGCCATCGATGGCAGCGCGCTTCACTTGGGGCAGGTATTGAAGGCTCGGCAGCAACAGCCACGAGCCCGCCACAGAGCCCGCGATGAGGCCGCCGATCCATAGCCGCCTTTTCCTCGGTGTATCCGTCAGACCCATCACGTAATCGGTGATGCGGCGCCAGACACTCGCAAGTTCGGAGACTTTCGGACGTGTCCGAAGGAACAGCATCGAGCTCACCGGCACGACGGTGATCGCCACAATGAGTGAAACGAAAACCGCAAAGGCGATGGTCAGCGAAAGATCGGCGAACAGCTGTCCCTCGACGTCCTTGAGGAAGATGACGGGAACGAAGATCGCCACGTTGGTCGCCGTCGAGGCAAGCAGGGCGCCCCACACCTGGTCGGTTCCCTTCTGCGCGGCTTCCGCCGCTGGCATGCCGCGTTCACGCAACCGGAGAATGTTTTCGAAGGCAACGATGGCAGCGTCCAGCACCATGCCTGTGGCGAAGGCGAGACCTGCGAGCGACACGACATTGAGCGAGCGTCCGGCGACGTTCAGAAGAACGACCACCGCGCAAAGGCAGATGGGAATTGCCGAGGAAATAATGAGTGTGCCGCGCCACTCGCGCATGAAAAACCACAGGACGCCCACAGCAAGCAAAATGCCGAGGATCAGATCGGAGGTCACCATGCCGACGGCCTGGTCGATGAAGTGCGACGGATCGAAGGAGTAGGCGAGCACGACGCCTTGTTCCTTCGCTGGCCCGTCATTGATCTTCTGCAGCTCCGCCTTTACCGCGTTGACGGTTGCAAGCACGTTCGCGCCGTCGGCGCGGAAGATGTCGATGCCGAGCGCGGGATTTCCGTTCTGATAGGCAACCCCCTGCGCCTTGCTCCGGCCGATATGAACGTCGGCGATGTCGCCCAGATAAACGGGCTTGCCGTCGCGCCATTCCAGGACGAGATTCCTGAGGTCCGCGACCGAATAGCGGCCGCGGAACTCGAGGCCATATTGCCGCCGGCCGACATCGATCGTTCCGCCCGACACGTCTTCCGAGCCGCTGATTTGTTGCGCCATCTGCGGAATCTGGATGCCGAGCTGGGCTGCGCGGACGGGATCGAAGACGATGTCGAGCTCTTCGGTGCCGCCGTTGGAATTGATCTGTGCGCTGCCGACACCGGGAACCGATTCGAGTCGCGGGATGACGATGTTCTTGAGGAAGGATTCGTAGGAATTCACGTCGCGCGTGTTGCCCGGCTTCTTTTGCATGAAGATGTAAAGAAGCGTGGCGTTCGAATCCCGGCTGCTGGCCAGCTGTACGAAAGGCTTCTGGGCGTCGGCAGGAAGCGGGGGCAGGCGGTTCAAACGGCCGATCACGTCGACGAGCGCGCTCTTCATGTCGGTTCCGAGCGCGAATGTCAGCGCCACATAACCGCCGCCGGAGTTCGCATAGCCGTCCATCTCCTGCAGGCCCGGAATGCCCTGCAGCACTTCCTCCTCCGGCTGCACGAGCTGGGATTCGACTTCGCGCGGTGTTTCGGCACGCCAATCCGTTTCGATGCCGAGTTGCGGCCGGTCGATATCGGGGAACAGCTGAATGGGCAGGTTGTAGAGGGCGAACACCCCGAACAGGATCGTGACGGCAACGCCGACTGCGATGGCGGCGGGGCTCTTCAATCCGGCCCCGGTCAATGCGCGCATGAGTCCCTCTCAGATTCGACGCGGAAAGAGATTCGAGCCGTGAGTGGCAGATATAAGGCGCAATTGCCTTTCATGTGCCATGCGCAATTTCGTGAGGTCGAAAGCGGCACGTGCAGACGTGTCAACTAGCGCATCCCGGGCAACCGCCGGGCAAATAAGTGTTGCCGCTGAACAAAATAAAAATCAATTATTTCAGTATGTTGACTAGATTCTTGACGCAGGAATCACGAACCGGTTGCAATGGCGCCAAAGGGACCATTCAGGCTCGATCGAACCGCGTGTGACCTTGGACCCTTCAATGAATTTTCAGCAATCATCACGGCGCCTCGACATTTTTTTGGCGGCGGCGAAGCTCGCGAATGGGTGTAAGGAACGGAACGCGCCGCAGCCTCGCGTCCAATCCCGCGCGGTGCGCTCGAGGACATCGATGACCATCCGGCTGAACGTTAACGGAGCAACACGCGCGATCGATGTGGAGCCCGATGCGCCCCTGCTTTGGGTGCTTCGCGATGAGCTCGGGTTGACCGGCACGAAATTCGGATGCGGTGTTGCCCAATGCGGCGCCTGCAC
>PKWC01000206.1 GCA_003131925.1 Alphaproteobacteria bacterium
TTCTCACACAGCCTGCGAAGCGAGAATCCAGAAGCAGTGCTTACAGAATTTCTTCGCAGTTCTGGGTCGTGGCTCTCCTCCCGCTTTCGCGAGGGTCGGCCGGGATGACATACTTTTTTGTAATGTGTGGAACGCACAATTTCGTGTTGGCGGCTTGGCGGTTCACCGGTTGCGCGCGATGCGCACAGCGGTCCAAAATCCGCGACAAGGGAACAAAACTGCGCGCCCACACGTCAAGTATCAGGATCTTGGTCGCTGCGACCGTCCTGACGCGCCGACGGATTGGGATGCACGCCTTGCGTGCATCGATCCTCGCGCGCACGCTCCGCAGAATTCGATATTGGACACCCATGAATGACAGAAACTCGCACATCCGGATTTCATCTGGCAAAATCCCGGGAATTGCGCATTCGCGCCCGTACGAGCCGTTTGCCGGGTGAAATTGAGGACGCAAGTTGATCTTCAACACAAGGCTGCTCTCCCTCGCAACGGCAATACCTGGCCATGCGCTTCTGCAGGACGAAGTCGCGGAGATTGCCCTCAGATTGTTCGGCGATCGGTACCGCGCATTCGAGCGCATGGCTTCCGTTTTCGGGACGGCCGGAATCAAAAAACGCTATTCCGTGCGTCCTGTCGAATGGTTCTGCACGCCGCGCGGCTGGAAGGAGCGAACGGCGGCTTATCTGGAGGGCGCGCAGGCATTGTTCGTGGATGCCGCCACCAAGGCACTGAACGCGGCGCATTTGCGAACCTGCGACGTCGACGCCATCGTGACTGTCTCGTCCACCGGTATCGCGACTCCGAGCCTCGAAGCGCGGGCTTCGCTCCGGATGGGATTTCGCGACGACGTTCAGCGCATCCCGGTCTTCGGATTGGGCTGCGCAGGCGGCGTGTCGGGATTGGCGATCGCATCGCGCCTCGCGAAGGCGCAGCCCGGCGCCGTGGTCCTGCTCGTCGTCGTGGAGCTTTGCACCCTTGCGTTTCGCCTCGACCAGCTCACCAAGGCGAACATGGTCGCCACGGCGCTGTTCGGAGACGGAGCTGCTGCGTGCATTTTGCGCGCGGGAGAGGGCGGCATCGCGGAAATCGAAGCGTGCGGGGAGCACACCTGGCCGGACACGCTGGACATCATGGGGTGGGACGTCGATTCGCAGGGCTTCGAAGTGATCTTCGCGCAAGCCATACCATCCTTCGCGGAAGAGAATATTCAGCCGGCAATCTCCGGGATCCTGCATCGCGCGGGCATCGGCATGAATGACGTCGATCGCCTCGTCTGCCATCCCGGTGGCATGAAGGTGATCGTGGCGCTGGAGAAAGCGTTCGGCCTTGCGCCCGGTGCGCTCGACCATGAACGCGACATCCTGCGAGAATATGGAAACATGTCGGCAGCCACCGTGCTCTTCGTTCTCGAAAAAGCAATTCGAATGGGCCTGCCCCATCGTTCCGTGCTCACGGCCATGGGACCTGGTTTCACCGCGAGTTGCGCCTCGCTGACGAGAATCGCTTGATCGGCGCCATCTGCCTGCTCGAAGTCGTCACGGCCGAACGCGTGACGGAACTGATCCTGACGAGACGCAATACCCGGCGCCAACTGGGTGGCCCGCTCTTCGGGGCCATGACAAATTTTTTGTGAGGCGACGCTCCCTACTCCGGCACGGGACCCTGGCTGGCGCGGACGAGGTCGGTGGGGCGCATCCATTTCTTGAACGCGGCCTGCACGTCTGTGGGCGTGAGCGCAATATAGTGCTGCGCGGCCACGACAGGCTCGTCGAGCGGCAAGTTCAGGTCGCGGCGCTCGGCGAAAGCACGTGCGATCTCGTTGATGCTCGATTCGGCGAGCGGCATCTCGCGCAGGAGAATTGCCTTGGCGCGCGCGAGCTCGCTGGCGCCGACAGGCGCGGTCTGCATCCGGTGCAAATCCTCGGCGGCAATCGCGCCGGCGCGCTTTACCTTGTCAGGATCGCTCGCGTAATTGACCAGCCAGATGCTGCGCGTACGCCCGGACTGCAGCGTGGAATTCACCGAATAGACGAGGCCGCTCGTTTTCCTCAAATCGATACTGAGGCGCGAAGCGTAGAAGCCGCCCGCCAGCACGGCATTGCCGAGCGCGAGCGCATAATAGTCGGGATCGGTGCGCGTCATGGACAGCGTCTGGGCGAGATAGACATTGTCCTGCACGCGGCTCGCATCGGGCACGGCGACGGTGGCCGCAATGTTTGGCGGCGTCGGTGGCAGGTCCGTATCCGGTTTCGGCCCGCTCGCCGTCCAGCCGCCGAAATATTTTCCGGCAACGGCTTTGGCTTCCGCCGGATCGACATGGCCGACGACGATCAGCGTCGTCAGGTCGGGCCGAAACACGGTCCGGTAATAGGCGCGCACGTCGTCGAGCGTGAGCGCACGAACCGATTCCGGCGTCGCCTCGCGCAGCGACGGATCGTCTTTGGGAAACAGGCCGGCGCGCAACGCGTGGTAAGTCAGATGCGCGGGACTGCGCAGCGTCGCCGCCGCGATCTGCGCCACGCGCTCGCGCACCACGGCGAAGGCCTGTTCGGGCAGGCGCGGATGCAGCTGGTTGTCTGCGAGCAGCGCGGTTCCGCGATCGAAATCCTTCGTCAGCACCTGGACCGAAAAATCCGTCCCCGGCTGCTCCTGCGCACCGATGCGATCGAGGGCCTCCTGATAGGCGAGGCGGTCGAGCTGCTCGGTGCCGTAGGGAAGGAGCTGGTTCAGCACGTCGGCGACGCCTTCCTGACCTTTTGGAGTCTCGGTCTCGGGGCGGTTGCGGATATGGCCGTAGACCGTGATGGTGTCGCTCACAGTCTCGGGCTGCACGATCAGCGTCATGCCGTTCGGGAGCGTGCTGACGACGGGAGAGAGTGTGGAGCGTGGCGCTTCGAGACGGCTGAGCGCTGATTCGGCCCATGAAGGCAGCGTGGTGGGCACCGCCTCGCCGAGCGCGATGTTCTCCTGTCCACCGTAACCGCCTGCCGTGGCGACAGGCGCGCCGGAGCCTTTGGGATTGAGGATGGCGGTCGAGACCCTGTTCATGTCGAGAATTTTGCGCGCGACGCGATCGACATCGGCCACCGTCACTTTCTCGATGCGGACGAGATCGTCGTCCGGCGAGCGCAGGCCGTAAAGTGCCACCGCGTCGGACCAGACGCTGGCGAGATCGGCGATGGAATTTTTCTGGAATTCCGCTTCGCGCCTTTCCTGCAGCTTCGCGGCAGCAACGAGCCCCGGCGCGACGCCCTCCTTCGCCACGCGCGCGAGAATTTCTTTTACCTCGCCTGCGATCGCCTTGGGATCGCTGCCGGCGGGAAACCGCACATAGGCGTAGCCCACGCCCGCTTTCGGCAGCGCGTCGAGCGCGAAGCTCGCATCGCTCGCCTCGCCTTTGGGAACGAGGCCGTAGAGATCGAAGCGATGGTTGCTCAGCACGTCGGAGAGCACTTCGAGCGCGGGAAAGTCCTTGCTGTCGAGACCGGGGGTGCGCAGTGCCACCAGCAGCGTGCCTTCTGGCTCGTCGGTGTCGGCGCTGAGATTGAGCGAAGGCACAGCACGCAGCACAAATTTCGGCTTCGGCGGCAGCTTCTTCGGCTTGATCGTGCCGAAGAGAGATTTGATTTCCGACAAGGTCGCCGCCGGATCGACGTCGCCGACGACGATCAGGATCGCGTTGTTTGGCGCATACCAGGCATCGTGAAAATTCTTGAGCATCGCACCGGTCGTCTTGTCGAAGGAGGTCCGCGTGCCGAGCGCGTCGTGCTCGTAGGGCGTTCCCGCGAACAAAGCCGCGCGCAATTTTACATAGAGGACATAGATCGGATTTGAGAAGTCTTGTGCCACTTCCTGTTCGATGGCGCCCCGCTCGACATCCCAGTCCGCCTGGCGATCGAGCACGTCCTGCATGCGCGCCGCCTCGATGTGCAGCGCCACGTCGAGATAGCCAGCAGGAACGGTGTAGAGATATTGAGACAGGCTCTCGCGCGTGTTGGCATTGAAGTTTCCGCCCATCTCGCTGCCGATATCGGCGAGCTGATCGGCGGTGAGGCCGGGGCTGCCGCGGAACATCATGTGCTCTTGCGCGTGCGCGGTTCCGGGAAAGCCAACCGGCGCTTCGTCCGAGCCCACGAGATAATTGACCGCGGTCGCGGCGACCGGCGCCAGAGTGTTGCGCACGATGATGACGCGCAGACCGTTCCTGAGCGTCGCGCGGAGCACGCTGCCAGCATCCGTGGGTGAGGCCGGTTGCGCCGGGCCGGCAAAAGCCAATAAAACGCACGCCGCAAGCGCGCCTGCGATACGAGGCGTCAGGCGCCGCGGTGATTCAATCATGCTGCCTCCGGAGCAATCGGGTGCGCGTCAATCGCAAATTCTGACCTGCGTTGCAAACCACTCGTTATCGCGGAAGCGTTGCGGCTCGCGAACGACGCACATGATCAGGAAGTCCGCATGCACCTTCGCGAAGTCGCAGCGGTTTGGGCGGCGTTAGCGGACAAGGCAGAGCCGGAGCAAGAGGAGCGCGCTCAGGCCGCTGGTTCAGACTCCAAGTCTGACGACGGGACGCCAGCCTGGATGAAGGATTGAGGGGGCAACCACCCGCCGCGCGTTCCGCATATTGGCGGCCACAAAAACGAACCCCGCCATCCAACCGGATGGCGGGGTTCGAAAACGTTCGACGGAGACATCCAGCCCTCGCAAGCTGTCGCGAAAGCGTCGCAATATGCCGCGGCGAGCCCTAATGGCGAGTTAACAGCCGCTAGAGCCCATTAATCGGGGTGAACCGCCCATCTTGCGTTGGGCGTCTTGCCAGTCCGGACCGCTACCTTGGCCTCGAGCTTCCCGAGGATCAAAGCGACCCGTCCCGCAACGGCCTGATGGGCGGATTGTGGCAAGCCCTCAGCGGTCACGAATACCGCCGCGATCTCGCCGGCAGAGAGGGGTCGGCAGTGTCCCGGAGCGCCTCGCGGACCATGCGGGGGAGTGCGCAGAAGCCGAGTGGGTGAGCGCGTGGCCTCACAGGTAGTAATCGTACTCGGCGGGGGGAATGGCGCGGCGGAGACGCTCGGTCTCGATGCGCTTGGTCTCGCGATAGAGTTCGAGCGTGCGGGCGCCGAAATAGGCGGGAAGAGTTTCCGCTTTGGCTAGCTTGGCCAGCGCATCGTCAATGGTGAAGGGAAGCGCCCTGTCGGGTTCGCGCGAAACGTTACCTTTTGCGGGCTCTCCCGGATCGAGCTTCTTGAGCAGGCCGTGATGGGTGGCCGCCAGCACCGCGGCGAGTGCGAGATAAGGATTGGCGTCGGCGCCCGAGGCGCGGTGTTCGATGCGACGCGACGCGTGGGGCCCCGCGGGCACGCGCATTCCGGCGGATCGGTTGTTGATGCCCCAGCTGCGGTTGACGGGGGCAAACAGGTCGGGCTGGAAGCGGCGGTAGGAATTCTGGTTGGGCGCGAAGATCGCCATCGATTCCGGCATCAGCACCTGCATCCCACCGATCGCGTGGCGCAATTGTTCTGAGCCCGTGGCGTCGGCGCCCGCGAAAATGTTGCCGCCATTGCGATCGAGAATCGAGAGATGAATGTGCAGCCCGTTGCCCGCGCGCTCTTCATAGGGCTTGGCCATGAAGGTGGCGTCGAAGCCCACCGAACGCGCGGCCTCCTTCACCACCTGCTTGAGGAAAGTCGCGTGATCGGCGGCGAAGCGTGCGTCCTTCTGGTGCTTCAGATTGGCCTCGAACTGGCCGGCCGCATATTCCTTGCTGGCGGCGCTCAGCGGAACGCCCTGCTTGCGCGCGGCGGCGGCGAGCGCGGAAAGAAACGCTTCGTAGCGGTCGAGATCGTCGAGACCGAAGACCGACACCGCGCGTTCGCGCGCGCCGCTTCGCGGATCGAGCGGCGGCTGCGGCGCGCGATGATCGAGGCGGTCACGATCAAGTAGATAGAATTCGAGCTCGAGAGCGGTGACCGGAACCAGGCCGAGATCAGTGAACCGCGCGAGCACGCGCTCGAGCACGGCGCGCGGTTCGCCGGGATCAGGAACGCCCGCGGCATCGCGCAGCGACATCAGCATCTGCGCGCGAGGCGGCCCTTCCGCCGCAACGCGCGACAGCGTGCCCGGCAGCGGCCAGGCGGTGCCGTCGGGATCGCCGTCGCTGAAGCCCCGCCCAAAAGCGTTGGTCATCTCGCCATGCGCGTCCATCAGATAGATGGAGTGGGGGATGGCCATGCCGTGCGAGAACAGATGCGCGGCTTCCCCGATGGGGAAACGCTTGCCGCGCAGCGCGCCGCAGAGATCGGGAATCACCGCATCGAGGAATTCGAGGTCGGGCTGGCTTTGCACGAACGCGTTGAACAGCGTCTCGGCCTCCGCCGCGAATGCGGGCCGCGGACTCTCCGCAACGGAAATGGGATTGTTCATGCCGCGCCTGATTCAATCTTGCACGAAGATGGGAGCAGCAATGGGCAGGAAGGGCAAGCGCACGAGCGTTGCGTCGACGCACGAAAACGCGCCGCGGCCGCGCGCCGGCGGCAGTGTGAGCGAGACGGAGCGAGCGGGCAGCGCCTCGCTCACGTCGATCAGCGCCAGCGCAATCGCGCGCCTGAGCGCGGGCGAATACGCGGAATGGAGAGTGCGTCCGATGGTTCGTCCGCCCGCCTCGATGGGCGTATGCGGCGCGGGGCATTGCGATTCGATTTCGAGTCCCATGAGCGAACATTGTTCGTATGGTCCGCCGATATGCGCAGAACGTCCGTTGAACTGCACATGCTTCTCATCGATCAACGGGGCAACGCCCAGCATGCGCGGGAGAGGCTTCTTTGCATCTTGGTCGCGCGCCGGCGCGAAGTCGCGGCCCGACGCCGGGATCCCGCATTCGAGATCAAGCACGTCCATCGCAGAAAGTCCGATGGGCGCCATCGCGTAGGCCCCACCCGCCTGCACGAGCCCATCCCAGAGCGTGAGCGCGTCGTGAGGCGCGCACCAGATCTCGTAACCGTGCCACCAACGCGAAAGCAGGAGTTTGCGGCCATGCCAGTTGCGCGGCGCGACCCCGAGCGGCGAGAGGTGCGCGCCAATGCCGGCCGCAGCGAGGACCGAAGCGGCGCAGGGGCCGACCAGCGCGAGCCCGCATTGCGCGGCGGCAACGTCGTGGCAGGAGACGTCGAAAAGCCGCGCGGCGCGCGTGATCCAGTCGAAATCGCCTTGCGTGGCCGCGACGAGATAGCTGTAGGTCGTCAGCCGCGCGACGATTCCCGTTCCGCGCAATGCGCCCTCATCGTTGAGCCAAGCGGTCTCCATGCTCTCGCCGGGCAGAAGCTGCGCCGCATCGCGGGTGAAGAGCCGCGATGCACAATCGCCGGCGCGCGCGCCTTCGAGCAGCAGGCGCGAACGCCACGACACGTCCGCCATCGCCGCCCCTGCGCGGGCGGCGAGCGCTTCCGCCTCGGGATCTCCGTACGCATTAGCAAGCGTAAAGCCACCGTGCCTTCGCCACGCACTGCCGCGATTGGCCGGCGCCGCGCGAGCATGAAAAGGAGTCGTGCGGAGTGTCACGAGCGCGCCTCCGCGTTCAAAGCTAGCGCGACCGCGATGCGGGCGGCGCGGGCAGAGACAGCTGGCACGGGCTCGGCGTCGCGGCCGCAGAGAAAGAGGCCGGCGATGGGCGTCGCGGTGCGGGCGCGCCAATCAGCAAGCAGCCGCTCGAGGATGCGCTCATGTCCACCATTGTCTCCAAAGCGTCTGAGACTCTCATGGGGCGTCAGCATCTCCATGGCGACGACGAGGCGCGAGAATCCGGGCAGAACATTATCGAGCGCCGCAACGACGCGCGCGCCGAGACTCTCCTTCATGCGTTGCCAACCTCCTTCCGGCATTGCGGGCACGGGACGCACGAGAACGCTCATCACGTGCTGGCTCATCGGCGCGAGCTGCGGATCGGAAGCGCTGGGGATCACGAATTCGAGCGTCAATTCCTCGGGCAGTTGTCCCGCGCGCGATGCGGCATGCGCGGCTTCATAGACTTCGAGCTGCTCCGCAAGAACGAAGCGGCCATTCGGAGGCACTGCGACTCCGGCGAAGGAAGGCCACGCGCTCAGCCCGAAGACGACGCTTGCGCAAGCTGTCTGCGCCATCGTCGAACGAAGCGCGTTCCATTCCGCGAGGCCGAGCTTCTCGCCCTTTGCGAGATCGACAAGCGTCGTGCGGCGTGACAACGTCGAGAGCACGAGCTGCGCCGCAATCGGCCGGCCGCATGCCATGCGCACGCCGCTTACCTTGTCGTTCTCGATCATGATCTCGGTCACACGGTCGCCGGTGCGGATGCGCGCACCCGCGGATTCCGCCGCGGCTTCGAACACGCGCGCGAGCGCGCCCGGCCCTCCCCTGGGGCTCGCGATTGCGTTCTGTGTGCGGCACATTTCCTGGGCCGCGCACCACAGCAGGAGAAGAGAAGAACCCGCAGCATCGGGCGACATCGCCGAAGCGTCGAACGCCAGCGTCGATTTCACGGCCTCGGATTCGAACCAGGAATCGAGAAAGGCCCGCGTGCCCTGGCGTTCGAAACGGTCGAGCCCTTCGGGCGCGCTGATGCCGGGGACCAAAGGCTCCCACCAATGCGCGCGCATCGCCCAGCCGAAGGCGAAACTCTCGCGCCGGAAGCGCGGCCAGCTCTCGGCATCGCGCCTCGCAAGCAGCGCGAGATTGCGCATGGTGGCACGTGTGTCGCGCGCGATGACCACATGCCGTCCGTCGCTCCTCAGCCCGACAAGCGGCATGTCGCAGACGGCAAATTCCAGGCCGTGCCGCGCAAGCCTCAACTCCCGCACCACGCGCGGATCAAGCGCATGAAACGCGTGCGTCGCGAGCGGGGCCTCGAAGCCGTGGCCGAGCGGCACGGTCTCGCACACGCCGCCGGCCGCGGGGCGCGCTTCGAGCACCACGACGCGCTTGCCCGCACGCGCGAGATAGGCGGCCGCCGTGAGCCCCTGCACGCCTGCTCCGATCACGATCGCATCGGCCGTCGCGTTCACGCGAGTCTCCGGAAATCCGCGAGCACGCATTGCGCGGCCGCCGCGCCCGCGGCACAGGTGCCAAGCACGCTTGCCGATGCCGAACGGCCTCCGAGATAGAGACCTTCGATGGGCGTGCGCGGGCATTCAGGCCACGGCCGCAGCTCGAAAAGCTGATCCGGCGCGATCTCGCCGCCATCGAGATCGCCTTCGCTCACGCCCAGCGCCTCCTCGATGTCGCCCGGAACGATCACTTCCTGGCCGAGCACGGTCGCGCTCACACCCGGCCAGACCGACTCCGCGGCATTAAGCGCTCGACCGCGCAAGCCTGCGCGCCGCTCGTGCGTCCATGCGCCGTCGAACAGGCGAAACGGCACCGAGCCGAGCGTGACCGTCATGACTGCGGCGCCGGGCGGCGCAAGCGAGGGATCGAGCGCGGAGGGCACGCGCAGAACCGCCTGCGCGCGCGCGCTCATGCTGCCGGCGCGCCACGCGGCATGGGCAGCCGCAAATCCCACCATGTCCGGCTGCACATGCACAGGCACGCGCAACGTCTCGGGAGTCGCGTGTTCGGGTTGCCGCGCCAGTGCGAACAGAACCCGCGCCATCGCGCCCGCGAAACGAAAACGGCCGGCGCTCTCGATGAGCGGCCTCGGCAGCATGTTCCACGGAAAAAGGGACAGGAAGGTCTGTTTCACGTCGAGCGTCGAGATCACTGCGCGCGCTTCGTGCGCGCTTCCATCGGCGAGCACGATCTGAAGGTTGTTGCGGCTCACGCGGCGGATTTCGCTCGCTTCGAGCCCCAGTGCGATCTCTGCGCCAAAGGTCTTCGCGGCATCGAGAAGCGCTTCGGCGAGACGCGCATGACCGCCCAGCACGATCCCGCCGGAGCCGAGACCTGGCGCGAGCAGATGAGCCGCGCCGCCTTCGCGGAACGGATCGCCCGCGCGGCCTGCGAGAACGATCGCCGCCAGATGCGCCGCATCGCGCGGATTGTCGACGGATTGCTCGATCAAATCTGCAAGCCGCTGAGTCGCCAGTTGCACTTGCGGCCACGTCCCAGATGAGCTGCGGCCGGGATAAAAGGCGAAGCGTAACGGCGAACGCCTCTTGGGCTCCATCGCGCGCGCAACGCCCAGCGCGGCTGCATCTGCACAATGCCGCAGCAATCTCGCCGAGGGTGCATCCGAGCGGAGGTCGATTTCGCTTGTTCCGTCCGGCCAGATCGCGAGCGAGCGATGAAGCGGCATGAAGATCGCACCGCGCCGCGAGAGATCCAGCGCCCAGTGAATGTGTGCGGGAATGGGCGGCAACTCTTCCGCGTAGGGCGAAGCGCGGAAGCCCGGATGGAACTCGTGCGTCGCAAGACGGCCGCCCGCGCGATCGGCGCGTTCGATCACGATCGTCCGGGCGCCGAACCTGGCAAGCAGCGCGGCGGCAGCCAGTCCCTCCGCACCCGCGCCGATGATTGCTGCGTCGTATCCCAACGCATTCCCGCCCTTCGCCTGCCCCCACGGTTAACGCGCGTGGCGCCGCCGTCCACCGAAACGATGGTCCACGAAAGTGTCGAAGCTACGATAGCTGCGGGCAAAGAAGGCGGGAACGGCTCCATCCGAGCTATTCCCGTCTTTGGTTAACGCGCGAGACGAACTTTGACTAAAGTACGCCGCGCTTGTGCTCGCCGATGACGATGCGGCCCGGACTGAAGGCGGCCTCGAACACCGGAAGTGCACGTCGCGGCTCTGCGCCACCGCACATGAAGACGTCAAAGGCCGCGTAGCCGCGTTCGGGCCAAGTGTGCACGCTGATATGACTTTCGGCGAGAACGGCAACGCCGGAGATGCCGCCGCCTTCCGTGAATCTGTGCAGATGAATGTGCAGAAGCGTCGCGCCCGCAGCTTCTACGGCATCCTTCAGCGCCTGTTCGATCCGATCGCGATCGTCGAGATGCTTGGCGTCCCATAGATCGATGATCAGGTGACTGCCCGCATAGGTCAGCCCATTCTTCGTGATGAAGTGATCCTTGCGGTTCACATCCCCAGGGGGAATAGGGACCGGGACGGTCCTCGCCGGAGCGCGCACCCTATGAGGCCGAACTCCATTGATCGCCGCCAAACCGAGTCCGAGTTGAGCCATCCTGGCACCTACCCTCTCAGAGTGTTGACACAAGTGGCGCCCCCACCTCGCGGATCGGGGCACCGCTAAGACGAAAGCGGCGGGCGGAAGGGACACTTCCGCCNNCGCCACGCCGCTCGGTTCCGCTGCCGGAACTTTCGAAATATAGGCCCATCGTCCCGCCATGCAAGAAATTTGTCACCCAATCGTCAATTTTTCCTGACGGCGCCGCACTGACACAATCGGCACGCCTCTCATTGGACAGAGGCAGGCACGGGTCCTATATCGGCGCGCTCTCTCGCGCGGGTGAAACATGCCGGGCTCCTTCAAGGAACAACTGCACAAAGGTTATGCGCAGACGATGGACCTTTCGGGCGCGCCGCTTGCCGAAGAGAAGAGCAGATACCAGCGCATCCGCATCTTTGACACGCTGGCGAACGGGCGCGTGCTGGTGCTCGACGACATCGTGCAGCTCACCACGCGCGACGAATCCGCCTATGCCGAGATGCTCACCCACCTGCCGCTCCTCGAACACGGCCGCGCCAAGCGCGTGATGATTGTGGGCGGCGGCGATCTCTCCATCGCCGACGAGGCGCTGAAGCACAAAGGCGTGAAGGAAGTCGTGCTGGTCGACATCGACGGGCGCGTCGTGGAGCTGTGCCGCAAGCATTTCGGCGCCATCAACCGCAAAGCCTTTGCCGACCGGCGGCTCAAGATCGAGATCGCCGACGCGTTCGAATATCTCGGGCGCGCCTCATCGAAAGGCCGCTTCGACCTCATCGTCGCCGACCGGCCCGATCCGGTCGGTCCCGGCAACGCGCTGTTCGGAGAGACGTTTTACGCACGCGTGCGAGCGGCGCTGGCTCCGGGAGGCTTCGCTACATTCCAGACGGGCGTGCCGTTCTATCAACCGCAGGAAATCACCGATGCGCTCGTTGAGCTGCGCGGCGCGTTTCCGCGATCCGGCCTCTATCTGACAGTGGTTCCAACCTATATTGGCGGCTTCATGGCGCTCGCATGGGCGGGAAACGGCAAGAGCCTCGGCACACCCGCCGGCGTGAAACGCGCGCGCGCCGGCTTCGCTGCGGCGAGGCTTAAAACGGACTACTACAATCCCGACATGCACGCCGCCGCATTTGCGCTGCCGGAGTGGATCAGGCGACTGGCACCTCCGGTCGAAGTCAGCGATTTCGATGATGAGGACGACAGCCGGCCAATCAGCGACAAGCTTTACCGCAAAGCGATTGCGATCGTCGTCCGCGAGCGCAAGGCAACGATGATCTATGTCCAGCGGCAGCTTGCGATTGGTTACAATGACGCCGCGCGCTTAATCGAACGAATGGAAGAAGAACGCATCATTTCACGGCCCGACCGTGAGGGACGGCGCAGAGTTCTTGCACTATCCGTAAAAGAACAAAAAAAGACCGCTTCCGACTAACGGCTGGAGCTGGAGGGGCGGCAATATCACGCCGGCGCGTCAAGACGCGTGATTTCCGCTTCCATTTCGCGCAAGTGGGCGGCTTCCTCTGCATCGGGGAGTTTGCTCAACAGCGACGGCCAGAACGTCTCGCGGTAGAAACAGACTGTNNGTCGAAGGTTTCCAGGGCCAACTCGCCGCAGCGCGCATTTTAGCCAACATAGCCTCGAGCCGGTCGCGTACATCGCCCGGATCATATGCGGGCCGCCAGGGGAGTTCGTCTTCGGCGAACAGGAGCGGCTGGACGGTCTCCAAGTCACGGCTCTCGCGAATCAACAGATGCCCGCCAAGTATGGCGCGATGGAAATCCTGTGAGAAGCCACTCCGGGACCTGTCCACAAATTTCTCGGGCTGTCACAGGGCGATAATCGTCTCCGCGTCTCCCGCTTCGAGTGCGTTCATGTAGGCGAGGATCAGGTCGCAGGTGCGGTAGCGGTCGAAGGCAATTTCGTCCTGTTTGCGGACTTTAGGGAACGTATCCATGATGTACCGGACATCGTCGCGGTCGGTAATGCCGTAGAGCAGAAAATAGAGGGCGTCGAGTCGCGCGCGGAGGTGGGCGCGTTCCTCCTCGTCCCATTTGAACGGTGGAAGAACGTCGCCGGTCCTGGGCTCGATATAACCCAAATCGTGAGCGAACTCCTTCAGATCGTGCTACGTGTAGCTCAACCGGAGCACATGATGGCGCACGATGTCGTTCGCGTTGCGATTTCCGAATCTTCGCGCATAAGCTTTTCTTGGCACCACCGGCAGCTGCTCCAAAATGTACTTGTTGAGATTTCGACTCTGAATCTTTTTGCGAGCCACGTAATCGCATACAAAACTGTTAAGGTTCGCAACTAGGTAAACCAAGCAGCCTAAATCAGGCTTACCGACAGGCACCAATATAGGCAGTTTGTTACCGTAACCAGCACGCGGCACGATCGCACTCAACAAGCTGCGCGCATTGTTGGTGTTACAAATATCATTGAACCCAAGCGCATAAGCATAATCGTAGCGAATTGTTTCCTGTGGCACCCAATATCGTGGCATATTTACAAATGCAGGATCCTTCAGCTGTTCGAGCGTGGAATGCAAAGGTATGCCCTGTCCACTAATGCTCTTCGGGTTTACGCCCACGCTTGCGTAGCGATGGTTGAAGATCGAGATCATCTTCTCTTCGAAGAGCGGTTCCCAGACGCCCTTGGTGCTCTTCCATTTGCGATCGCCGATTGGAAAAGCCTTTTCCTTCTCCTCTAGGTCCCTCCGCGTACGAAAGAGCCACGATTTACTTGTTATGTGGAAGATCGTCGCGTACCGCACCGGCCAAATCTGATCTGGTTCCGCAGATCTGGAGGCGAGAATGGGGAGCCGGGCGTACACTCCCGAGGTGATTTCACCGTCTTTATACGACCTAAAAATCGGGACTGTGCCGGTGTTTGGATTCGCTTGCCTACACTGTGCAGCCGTGAGCCGATGGCTGCTCAGATACGTATCGTCGGGAATTGCGTGTAACTTCACGCCGAACGCAAAATCGGGCGATCCTCGCTTTTGTCCCCCGACAACAAGAATTGTCGGCTGGTCTTCATGATGTACGTCGGGAAATAACCAGCCACCCCGGTTTTCGAAAGAGACAAATGCAAAGATGCGCTCTGCCTCTGCCATCTCGGAAAAGAACTTGGATGCTGTTTTGTCCGTGCCTATCCCAATCGGCGTAAGCAAACCAACAAAGCCATTTGGGCGAATTAGTCTGAGTGCACGTTCCACAAACAATGAATAGATGTTGATGTCGCCTCTACCTAGCAACGGATACTCACCGCTATCGCGTGCGACTGTAAGCGCCATGCCGGCGCGCTCGCGCGCAAGCTCGTACTCACTGAACAGCGGATCGCCCTGCTTCTTGAGTCTATGGATCATTTGCTTGCGATCGGCGGCGCGCTGGGCCAGCGCAATTTCCTGACGATGCGCCGCGAACCACTTCACCTCATCCAGTTTCAAGTGATCCCAAGGCGGATTGCCGATGACCACATCAAAGCCGCCTTTCGGTTCAGCACTCTCCCAGTCTGCCCAGACTCCGGGAAACGCGACCTCCCAGTGCAGGAAGTGCTCCTGCTCCACCAACTCCACGGCAGCGCTTAGTAGCTCGGCCGCAGTGCGCTTGCTGACCTGCTCCGTATTCGCACGCTTGTTCTTCGATGCATTTTCGTCCCTGTCCTCGCATTCCGGCTGGATTGTCTGGCTTCCCATCAGAAGATCGACCGGATCGCCAAATGCGCCCCGCAGCAGAAGGTCCTTGGCTCGCCGCCGCTCCGGCGTGTCCGGTAGCCAGCGGCAGGCATGCCAGAAGCCGAGAAGCTTGGTGAGCGGATCGGTTGCTTCGCATACCCCATCAAATGTCTCGGCCGACCGGCGTACCTCGGCCAAATCCGCATCCGCCACTGCTTCGATGTCGAGCATGAGCCTCGCCGCCTGTTTCGCTGCCACAACCCGGTTGTGGACGAACATTCCGGCGACTTCGGAGAGCTCGCGCTCGGTCTTGAGCACCCATTCGCCGAACAGACTATCGCCGCAGCGAAGATGGTGATTTCCGACATGACATCGGCGCGAGTCAGATAGCGGAGCATCTGTGTCGAAGGCACTTCATCGCCCTGCCCCGAATCGAGGCCAAGCTCCCATCGTTTTGCTTCACAGATGACGACGCCGTGGCGAAATTTCTCGGCCGGCTTCTTTGCCTTGTCCGCCAGCGCGAGCGCTTTATGGTCAGGGAGCAGCAAAGCGTCGGGAACGTCTTCGTTGCCCTTCGCCGCCATCGTGTTCTTGCGGAGGATCAGGCCGTCCCAGCCGAGCGCGCCCAAAACCTTGTAGATCACGCGCTCCTCGGTATCGGCCTCGTTGTGAACGGCCCCGACCTCGAAACGGACGAGAATTTCCTTCAGCTCGCCTTCTGTCCCTTCAAACCCAGCCTAATTCAGTTCTTGCCAGTCGGATGTTTGCCGAATGCCCTCACGCAGAAAATCTTCTGTAAATAGGGTACCTTTTTGCATCTTCAGGAAATTGCTCCAGACTAAAGAATCGGTTCAACGCCGCAGGAGACCATGTCGCNNCGATTCGCCCGACAATGCCGTGCGAATCCTGGCAGAATTGAGCTTTTTTGTTTGCAGCGCCTCGCCCTAACCCTCTCCCTCAATAGGGGCCAGCACGACCGTCGCCTCGATCTCAACCTGCGCCTCGTCTTCGATCAATCCACTGACCTCGACAATCGACATTGCGGGAAAATGCCGCCCGATGATTTCGCGATAGGCGGCGCCGATCTCGGCTCTTCGTGCCTTGTAGGCCTGGCGGTCCGTTACATACCAGGTGAGCCGCGCGATCTGCTCCGGCCTCGCACCCGCTGCTTGCACGATGGCCCGAACATTCTGCAGCGCCCGATGAATCTGCTCGATCAGATCCGGAGAGAAGGCACCAGCTTCGTCCCATCCCACCTGGCCTGAGATGAACAGCAGCTGTCCTTCCACAACGCCATTCGAGTAGCCGCTCGGACGCGGCCAGCCTTCGGGATTGACGAATTTCATGGCACGGCTCTCTCATCGTCGCGAAGAAGATATCGCTGCACCTTGCCCGACGGATTGCGTGGCAGCGCGTTGAGGAACTCGATGGCGCGGGGATATTTGAACGGCGCGATGTCGCGCTTGACGAAGTCCTGGATCTCGCGCGCGAGATCGGGCGTGTGCGCGTGTCCGGGCTTGAGCACGACGANNGCCTTGACGATCTGGCCGCGTCCTGCGTCGGTGGCAGCTACGACGGCACATTCCAGAATGGCCGGATGCCGCAGCACGGCTTCCTCAACTTCATATCCCGAAATGTTGTAGCCGGCAGAGACGATCATGTCGTCGGTGCGG
>PKWC01000217.1 GCA_003131925.1 Alphaproteobacteria bacterium
TCTAAACGTAGGGGGAGTCCTCAATGAACAACCTTGCCAAAACGCTGCTCGCCGGTTCTGCGCTCTGCGCGCTGACAACCGCCCCTGCCATGGCGCAGAACGTTCCCGCATTCCCCGTTACGGCGCTGCATGCTGGCCACGTGGTCAACAAGACCAAGCTCCAAGTCCCTGGGCGCCAGCACCTGACCTATACGTTCGGCGTTTCCACCTACATTCCGGCGGAACTCGATAAAAAGGTAAAGTTGCTCGACACGCTCTACAAATGGACCAGCAGCTTGAATTGTCCCTTGTCGGAAAAACCCAAGATCAAGAAGAAGCCCATCTACGGGAAGGTCGGCTTTTTCACTGAGACGTATTCGGAAGGCTGCAGCAGCGGCCCGACGGTGTACTATGGCAACACCTACAAACTCACGAATCCGGAGGGCGAAGGCAAGACCGACAGCTTCGTTTCCGCGCTTATCGGCAAGTTCCAGAACAACGGCGTGAAGTACAGGGGCAAGCTGAACCTGGACGTCAGCGTCGAAATCGGGGAGTAATTTGCGACCTTGAGTGGCCTACTTTGAAATCAGAGTGGCCTAATTCGGCCAGTACCTCAATTCGCGGCCGATTGATACCTTGGGTCAAACTGTACCACTACCGACCGTTGGGCACTGTTACAGTTTGACCTTGGCTGAATTTTCGTAGGCTTCCACGAGCCGGACCATATCGTCCATTTCCCAGAGGGTCTTTGACAGGCCAGCCGCCATTGCCGGGGCCATTTTCACCGACGAATTGATCCGCACGAAATTGTACCAGACGGTATAGAGCGCGACCATGTGAACGTGGTTTGCAACCTTTTTTGAGTGAGCCGCCGTCAACCGCGTGAAGCGGCGCATGTGCTGGCGCATCTTCTGATTATGCGTCTCGACAAAGGACGTGCTGACATACCGCGCATCCGGCCTGCCTTCGACCTTGCGGCCTTTGACGCCCGTGCAAACGCCGGGAGAATACTTGCGCTCGGGGCCGCCCAGATCGGCTGTCTCGCCGTAGGACTTAATCAGCATCGCGTAATCGATGCTACTGCCGAACGCTCCCTCTACCGCTTCCAGATAGGGTCTGTGGCCGTCCGTGGTGAGCTGGATACGATTTGCAACGCGATCCGCCACGTCCTGCATGAACTCGTGCGCGTAGCCCGCGTCACGCCCGCCGATGAGGTAGGAGATGATCAGCTTGCTATCGCGGTCGATTGCGGTCCACGTCCACGCGTCGCCTGCATCGGCTGGCGCGGCTTTCGCCGTCGCGACAGTCGCGCGCTTGCAATAATTAAAGCTCCATATTTCGTCGCACTCGACTCGCTTCGCATTCACGCCACGGACCGTCGCGTCATGGAAAGCCGCGCAAGCCTTCCCGGCCAATTCAAGCTGGCGAAGGACGGTCACGGGCGACACGTCCACGAGGCGAGCCGTTCCCCGGATGGAATTGCCCTCGCACAGGAGGTGGAGGATTTGGCGGCGTTTCTCGAAGGGCAGCTTGTTCATGCGCTATTCAATATGGACAAAATGCCATTTTGTCAAGCATAGATGCCTAATTTAACAAGCTACTTGACTAAGTTAAGCCTATAGTTGCATAAGTAGCGCACAAACTTAGAGGTCAGGAAGCCGAATGTCGCTTTTCCCTCCATCGAGCGGGACAACGCCCTCGACGCCAGAAGATTGGCGGTCACGGGATTGGGAGATTCAGGACCTATTCAGTCCGGCTGCGCCGATAAGTGAGGCGTCATTAGTCGCTGGCAGACGATCACAAATTCAACGCTTAGGCGATGCAGTTTTTGAGAAAGGCCGACACGCGATTCTTTTCGGGGAAAGGGGCGTCGGTAAAACATCAGTTGCAAACACCTTTCATATGACTTTCGCGGGCATCAAAAGCATAGCATCGATTCGAAAGGCTGCATTCCCTAGTGATACCTTCACCACTCTATGGCGGCGTATTTTTCACGAAATGGAGATCGACGGCGAGCGAGTGAGTTCCCGACACCAGGGAGAAATAACGCCAGATGATGTAGTACGAGAGCTAGGCAATTTTAGTCTCAACACCCTTCCTATCATAATATTGGATGAGTTTGACAAATTGGCCGATGTAGCCTCGAAGCGGCTAATTTCGCATACGATAAAATCCATGTCGGACGACAGAGCTAATATGGCTACCATTGTAATTGTCGGCGTTGCGGAAGATGTCAACCTATTGATTGAGGAACACG
This sequence comes from Alphaproteobacteria bacterium, assembly GCA_003131925.1. Classification (GTDB taxonomy): domain Bacteria; phylum Pseudomonadota; class Alphaproteobacteria; order Micropepsales; family Micropepsaceae; genus Rhizomicrobium. The sequence continues at coordinate 2,237 of PKWC01000217.1, forward strand.
CTTCAATTTCACGGAACATTGCGGAAATCAAAATGCCGCGTATGACCGAAGAGGAAATGAACGGCATCCTTGATCTGCGGTACCCGAGAGTCGGAATTACGATTCAGGATGATGCCAGACACGTTATCATAAGCCTCTCGCGCGGGCTGCCAGAATATGTTCATTTTCTTGGCCGTGATGCTGCGCGTAACGCGATAAAATCGCAGCGTTTAGTGGTGCAGAGAGCCGATGCTCTTGTCGCGATAGACGGCATGGTCAAGAATTCTGACCAAACGACTGATGAGGCATACTCAAAGGCAGTCTTGAGCAACAAACGAAATAATTTGTATAGGCAGGTGCTATTGGCTTGCGCGATTGCCAAGAGAGACGACCTTGGGCGCTTTATCCCGTCGGATGTGTTACCGCCGCTTACCAAAATCCTCGGGCGCAATATCAAAATCGCGAATTTCTTCCCTCACTTAGAAGCATTCTGCGAGACAGAACGTGGGGCGATTTTGGAAAAAAAGGGGGCTCCTAAAGCGTACAAATATCGATTCAAGGAGCCCAAAATGCAGCCGTATGTCGTTATGCGAAGCTTTACGGATCAGCTTCTGCCGCCAGAAGACATTATGGAACTTTAGACTTTCCTTGTTCCGACCATCTTGTCTTCGCGGCCTTTCTGGCAATTTCAGTCCGCTTGGATGGCGTCAACGTTGCCGCCCTCGCGGCCGCCCCCTTCTTACCAGCAGATGATCGCACGGTGATCTTGGCTTCCTTTGGCTTTTCCTCAATCTCCCCCGTTGCGATCCGCATGACGTGGACGGCGTTGCCGATGACATCGGCGGGGCGTTTTTGACCTTTGGGTCCCTTAGGCATCTTCGGACCTGTAAATGACGGTGTAGCCTTTGCCGAAGGCCGCACGAACGTGGAAATGGTAAGGCATATCACCGAATATCCCGTTTCGCGCCTCGCGGATTGCTTCCTCGCTTCCATTGGCCTTGACTCGAAAACTGCTTTTTCGGAAGCCGCCCGCATAGGCTGCATTCGGGAAAAAGCAGTCCACCATGTAGTGCGATGTGCGACCTTGGGGTCCCTTGGGCATGGGGCTAGTATCTCACAGAGAAAACGCGGTGGCGACGATGAAAGTAATGGGCGCTTGGGCCGCTGCTGGCAACGGCGCGTTGGCCGGGGTGGCGTGGGTTATATTTGAAATGACAGACGCATCCATGCATGGCGATACCCACGAGCAAATTGGTTCAAGTCCCGGCCCGATTGGATGGGTCGTCGGGGCTATTATAGCAGGGTCTTTAGCCCTCTTTGTCGCTCGAAATATCGCGGCAATGTTTAGCGACTAGTCAAACTGTAACAGTGCCGACCGTTGACATGACTCGCGCAAAGTTGCACTAAACCTCTTCAGCCATGCTCTCTGCAAAAGCGATCCCGGCCCAAGAAAGGCTGATCCACGCGCTCGACCTTCCCGATGTCGAGGAAGCGAGGCGGCATGTCGAGCGTCTCGGCGACGCGGTAAGCTTCTACAAGGTCGGCCTCGAAATCTTCATGACGGGTCATGGATACCCGCTCATCGACTGGCTCAACGACCGCGGGAAGAAAATCTTCGTCGACCTGAAATTCTTCGACGTGCCCAACACGGTCCGCTCGGCGGTGCGCCAGCTAAAGGGGCGCCATGCCGCCTTCGCGACCGTGCATGGCAATGACGAAATCCTCCGGGTCGCGGCGGCGGAAAAGAACGAGGTGAAGATTCTCGCGGTGACGGTTCTCACCAGCCTCGACAACGCCGATCTCAAATCGCTCGGTTTCCAGGTCGATACGTCGCAACTCGTGCTGTCGCGGGCGCGGCGCGCGCTTGCGCTCGGCTGCGACGGGGTCATTTCTTCGGGGCTGGAAGCGAAGAACCTCCGCGCCGAACTGGGCGAGAACTTCCTCGTCGTCGTGCCGGGAATCCGCCCCGTCGAGAACCGCGACACCGACGACCAGAAGCGCACCGTCGATGTCGAGGAAGCGTTCGCGAACGGCGCCGACTACATCGTCGTCGGCCGCCCCATCCGCGCCGCCGCCGATCCGCGCGCTGCAACGCTCGCGATCCAGAAGCGCATCGCGGATCTCTTCGCCGGGAAATAGTGCCTGGTCCGCCCTGCAGGTAGAGCAAGCGCAAGACTTCTCGTTTCCTCCCCCAACGTGGCTACCGTTGGCACACTTCGTTTCATGTTTCAGTCGGTGCTGACCACGCGCTCCAATTTTCCTCCCCCACGTTGGGGGAGGAAAACAGGGTGCGCGCGATTTAATCTGATCGCATCTGCGTTCTACAGAAACTCCCGCCCGCGCAAGACCGACAGGAGGCGGATGCCTTCGCGTTCGAGGTTCTCTGCCGCGCCTTCCTCCCGGTCGATGAGCACAAGCGCAGCATCGACCGTCGCACCGCCTTCGCGAGCAGCACGGGCGGCATCGAGGATCGAACCGCCCGTCGTCGCCACATCGTCGAGAATCATCGCGCGTGATCCTGCGAGCGTTTCACCTGGTCCGAGACCTTCGATCAATTCCTTCGTGCCGTGCTGCTTTGGCTTCTTGCGGACGAAGAACGTCCGCACCGGGCGGCCTTCCATCGCGCTGATCGCGGCCAGGCTGCCCATGAGCGGAACCGCGCCCATTTCGAGCCCGCCGACGAAGTCCACGCCTTCCGCGCGGATGCGTTCCAGAAAGGCCTTCGCGGCGAGATGCGCGCCGCGGGGAAACATCATGGTGGGCTTGAGATTGAAGTACATCTCGCTCTCGCGCCCCGAGGCGAGGGTGAATTTGCCACGCCGGAACGAGCGGTCGCGAATGAGTTCGAACAATTCTCTCTCATCGCGGCCCCACACTTTACCCGGCATGCCGGCGCTGTCGCTCATGACCAGCTCTCGAATTGCAAAACGTGCCTCTCGCACGGCCGCGCGTGGATGACAAGCGGGCGAGTTGCAGCGTGTTCCGATAGGATTGAATCATCACCCCCATAGGGTCATTCCCGCGAAAGCGGGAACCCAGATGTACGGCGCGGCGAGGGAAGTTTGTCGCCAATTCTCATCTGCGGAAACGCTTCGATACGCAGCCCAAGGTGATCGAGGAATTCAATCGGGACTTGAACGATGGGTTCGGCGCGCTTCTTTATTTTTCGCAGCGCCGTTCTTCTGGGTTCCCGCGAAAGAGCCTGTGAGGGAATTGGGT
>PKWC01000055.1 GCA_003131925.1 Alphaproteobacteria bacterium
CGGCGAGACAGTCCCGAAATCAGGGACCGAATTGATTCTGAGGCGCAGGCGATGGCGACTCACACCAATCCGGAGGCGGTCTCCCAAGCGATCAGGGAAGGCGATCTCGCACGCGATCAGGGAAATTTAATCCACCGAACGCCAAACGGTCTCGTGACCAAAAGTTGACGGCAAAGAGCGGACCGTCGCCGCCCACAAAAAGATTGGGATCGAGACGGAAGTCGTTGCTGAACAGATTGTTTGCAATGTCGGAACCAATCAGACCGGGTTGGCCGTTGCTGAGCTCGGTGACGAAGAACGCGAGTTCGAACGAACACTCGTACCGCGACCGTGGAGGCAACGAAGTCCATGTGATCCTCGGAGGCCGGCAAACCAATCTGCATGCGGTTTGGGATGCTGCTGTGGTGAGGGCAATCGGTTCCGATCCGGCAGACGTTGCGCACGAACTGGAAGCGCAGATCACGCCAAGCGAGCGGAGTGCATGGCGAACGCGGGCTCGGGATTGTTAGCGCACTACTTTCTTCGTGAGGTGGGCAATAGGGTCGGCCTCTGGCCACGATTGCCTAAGGGGGCTCCGCGTGCGATTGCGCCAGACTAAAAATTCAAACTGCGACAATGTAAAAGAGAAATCCGGTAACGATGGAGGATGTGACAACGATAAATGGTAGAATGCTACGTGACCATGAACGATGCGGCTTGATTCGTTCTCCCCATTCAAGCTGATCGATTCCGGCCTCCCTTTGACTGTGTGAGACGCGGAAAAAATTCGGGTCCAAGTATTCGCCACCGCTTAGGGCGGAAATCGTCCTGCGCACGTTGTGTCATCCACACGAAAATCGCCCCTCCCACTCTTCTCTAACCTGCAAAGCCGCCACTCGTTCCTCGCATAGGACCGAATCAGAACGAAGAGCCGCGGCACTCGCAACGTATGTCGAGTGATTTCGTCGCGATCAGAATGACTGTCGATGCGCAGACAGATCGATGTTCTTCAAATTGGTCAGTAAAACCCGCGCATTGCGATTATATCGGAGCGCGTCCGCGACAATCCAGACAGAGCCTCCTGCGTAAAGCCCGACCAGAACGCGTGCAGCCGATCCATCGGGAGCGATATCTACCGTTTTCACCGTGCCAATCAATGCGCCAGATGCGATCTGGACCGGCATGTCGGTGAACTGGTCGCCAGACCGGGCGTTGAGCGAGACGAAATCGTCCGGATCGAACAGCGTGAGGTCGACGTCGTGCTGCTGCGAGCGATCTTGAGCAAATGCAATGGAAGGACACGCGAACGTCAGAACTACGGCGGCGGCAGCAACTGCTGTGCAAGAAAGCACGACCTTGTCCTCCTCCCGAGTTCCACGCGAGCGGCGCGAACCGGCGTTGACGAGCGACAGAAGAGTGAGCATCGACCCGGTCAAACGTCCGACTTCCTTACCAAGGTTTCACCGCGCTTGTGCGCAAGCTAGATCGGCCCCACCAGGCCCCACCAGGCCCCACCAGGAACACGGCCACAAGCACGGTCGCGATAAGGGAACGCGCCAACGTCGGTGTCGGCGCCAAGCTCTGCGCAATCGGACCACGTCCCGCAATCGTCAAATCTCATGCGCTGCCGTGCACGCCGCGCACGGCATACTCGTGGATGGAACGAATGAAGGGAGCCCGAGGTTTCCTTTGAGACGTCGCAGGGGTGCGAGCACCAAGAAGAAGTCGCGCCATGAACCGACTATTTATAGCAGGAACTGCGATTGCCGGGCTTTTCGCCTGCGGCGCCGCGATGGCGCAGTCAGTCACAAATACGCCTGCTCTGCTCCGTGGACCTGTCGCCTACGCAGCCGAACAGGATGCAATCCCCTCAGTATCTCCCGACACCTATCCTACGCGGCAGGTAGACCTTGGGGGGGCTGGCCACTTTGTTATTCTGACGGAATCCGGAATCACGGATGTCCCCAATTCGGCAGTTACAGGAAATGTCGGGGTCAGCCCCATCACAGGCGCCGCCGACCACTTAACCTGTGCTGAGGTCACTGGAAAGGTTTACTCGGTCGACACGGCCGGTCCTCAGCCGTGCAACATAGTTGCCCCAAACAGGCTGGCCAATGCCGTAGGCGACATGCAGGCCGCGTATACGGATGCGGCGGGAAGGACAGCTAAGTTCATTAACGTAGGCGCCGGAAATATCGGCGGTCTCACGCTTAAACCGGGCGTATACAACTGGAATACGGATGTGAACATTGCGAGCAATGTTACGCTCAAAGGCCGCTCGCACGCTGTGTGGATTTTCCAGATACCGAACAGTCTCATTGTATCCGCTGGCGCGGCTGTCGTTCTAGGAGGCCACGCTCAGCCGCAAAACATATTCTGGCAGATCGCCGGCACAACGACCCTTGGAACAGGCTCACACCTCGAGGGAATCGTTCTGGACGCGACATCGATCGCCATGGGAACCGATGCATCGATCAATGGCAGACTGCTGTCGCAGACGGCGGTTTCGTTGGAGATGAACGCGATTACCGCCCCCTAGAAGGCTCAGCGGTCCGGTCTCCGCTGAAGCGGTCCCAAATCCCCAAAACCAGTGTGAGAACGACAACCGGCCCGAGAGAATCGGGCCGGTTGGACGTTCTGAGCGGTCCGGAACTCGGTCGCGCAAGTTCGGGAGAGTCGATACGGAATGCGCGATCTGGGCATGCGCCTTTGGACCATCCGTCGCCCGTTCCGGCACGATTCCCTCGTTGCCGCATCTTTCTAACAGCACGGAACGTCTGGGCTGCTGCCAGTTCTGAATACACCGAGTTAGGTGTGAAGATAGAGCCGGAGATGAATTATGGAACGAATGCAGGAAGCCCGGGGTTTCCCTTGAGGCGTACCGGTGGTGCGAGCACCAGGAGGAAGTCGCGCCATGAACCGGCTATTTATAGCAGGAACTGCGATTGCCGGGCTTTTCGCCTGCGGCGCCGCAATGGCGCAGTCGCTCACAAATACGCCGGCTCTGCTCGATGGACCTGTCGCCTACGCAGCGGGCGAGAGTGAAGCCCCCTCAGTATCTCCTGCCTCCGATCCTACGGCGTTGGTAGACCTTGGAGGCGCGGGCCACTTTGTCATTCTGTCGAAATCGGGAATTACAGATGTCCCGGCTTCGGGTGTTACAGGAAACGTCGGGGTAAGCCCGATCACCGGTGCCGCCGACCACTTAACTTGCGCCGAAGTGACTGGAAAGATTTACTCGGTTGACGCCGCAGGTCCACAACCATGCAACAAGGTGAAACCCAATAAACTGACCAATGCTGTCGGCGACATGCAAACCGCATACACAGACGCCGCGGGACGGAAAGCTACAATTACCGAACTGGGCGGTGGAAATATCGGCGGCCTTACGCTCGCACCCGCCGTCTACAGTTGGAGTACGAATGTAACCATACCGACAGAGGTCACTCTCAAGGGCGGCTCACATGCTGTGTGGATCTTCCAGATAGCAAAAAATCTCCTTTTAGCCAACGGTAAGGCTGTCGTCCTACGCGGACACGCACAGGCCCAGAACGTATTCTGGCAGGTCGCCGGTCAAACGAACCTTGGAACTACCTCGCACTTTGAGGGAATTATCCTGTGCAAGACGCTGATCGCCATGAAAACTGGCGCATCGATCACCGGCAGGCTGCTGGCACAGACTGCGGTTACATTGCAGAAGAATAGCGTCACCGTCCCTTAGAACGCTCAGGGCGAGTTTCGGCGTTCGCCCGCGACTGTCCGCCACCTCGCCCGGCACCGAAGTAACAGCGGATGACATACTTCGCCGTCGCGCGCCCTTCCGATCGCACCGACGCAGTCATCGCCCACGCTTAAGAGAGCAATTTGAAGCAGCTTCGAGCTTGGCTCATAGAGCGGACCTAATTTTCCAGTTCCTTCGTGATCGTTCACACAACCTAACCGCCCTCAGCCTTGAGGCGCCGCCGATCCGAACCGAACGTCACATGCCAAACTCAATCGCCACCATGCGACGAAGACTGGTATTCGCTCTCGTCAAAAGCGTACCGCGATGTCCCTGCTGCGCTCGGAAAAGCCCCCGCAACCAATATCCAATTTTATGACGCAGTAAAATTAAAGGCCTGTCCGTTGTCTCCCATTAGCCGCCAATACTTGTTCTGTTTTGAGCATCGCAGCCATCTCCGCAGGGTGTAGCGTCCCGGCATCGGTGGAGGCAGCTCATGCCAGAGCACAATGGTTCGGAAGAATTTCAACACGGAGCCAGTCAAGTTAGATTGATCGCGGAGGAGCGGGCTCGCCTCACGCACGCCGCTGAAATTGCGCCTGACAAGTTCACCGTATGGAATAATTTGGCCGCCATTCATTTTGACCTGGGCGACAAAACGAAAGCACTCGATTGTTTTGGTAAGGCGCGCGAGCGTGCCCCTATTTCGTATATTCCTCAGATCGATTCGGCCATTAAGATCGCCCGGACGCTATCGGATGACCCAGACGGCGGCGCCGATATGGTCGCCGGTGATTTGTCATCAGCCAAAATCGAATTGTCCACGCAAACGCTTGAAGATCCAAACAACAAAAATGCTTGGCACAATCTTGGTCTTTTCCACATCGCGGAAAGGGATTATCGCAACGCGAAGGACTGCTTTAATCGGGTCCACGCCATCGATCCGCACGACGGTTTCGCTGTTTGCCGCTTGATTGAGTTAAGCGCCATGCTGAACGATCTTCAATCTGTAGAGCATTGGTGCTCCATTCTGGCCTGTTTGCCGAACGGAGAGATGTCGGCAATTGCGTTCAACGCGCGCGCTCTTGTTCAGTGCGACAGATACCAGGATGCAAAACAATTGATTCGGGACGCAGTGCGCAGGCACCCTGACGAACTGGAAATATTGATTGCTTGCGGTGATGTCATGATGGTTTATCCGAACGTCGGACTTGCGATGGCAAACGCGACAGAAATGTACGGGCAAGCGGCACAAATCTTGCGGCATGATGGAAATGACGTAATACGATTGAGAAAAATCGGAGCGCGCCTGAAGGGGGCGCAAGCGAATCTTACGCACTGCATGCGAGAAGCTGAAAAAATTACTAAGCTGGCGGGTGCGCTTCCCGTGTTATAGGGTGGATCAATGAACACGCATTTCACTTTCCCTGTGTAGTCTGCTTCTAGCGCTTTGAGAGCGAGCAAGCTGTCGCCATGAATGAGCATGTTGTCGAATATGTCATTTGGAGTTCGGCGTGCGGGAGAGTGATAGCTCTTACACGACATGCAAACTGGCTACACTGACGCGGCGGCCAGACCTGCCAAGCACATCAACGTAGGCGGCGGCGACATCGGAGGCCTCACGCTCAAGCCAGGCGTCTACCGCTGGGATACGGATGTCCGCGTGCCGACGGACGCCAAGTTGAAGGGCGGCTCGCACGACGTGTGGATTTTTCAAGTATCGAAAAGTCTCACAGTGGCTGCGGGCAAACACATCCGACTGCGCGGACACGCACAATCACAGAAGATTTTCTGGCAAATCGCCGGTCATGTGTCCCTTGGGGCGAATTCGCACATTGAGGGCATCATCCTGTGCAAGACGGCGATTGAGATGAAAACTGGAGCGTCGATCAATGGCAGACTGCTTGCACAGACGGCAGCGACACTGGAAATGAACCGCGTTACCGCCCCTTAGAACGCTCAGGGCGAAGTTTGACATTCGTCCGCGACCGTCCGCCACGTTGTCCACCATCGATGGTTCTATATTGCGTTTGCGCTCGGCGGGTGTGCGACGGCGGGCGCCAGTTTTCTCGATCCGTCGGCAACAATCTCTATCGGCGGCGATGTTTTCTACGGCACATATCTCTTGTTCATGGCGTCAGATGCGGTCCAAATGACGCCGACAGATCTGCGAAAGAGAGCGGCAACTGACGATGAGCGAATCATATTGATTGCGATAATTACCCTTGTCGCGCTTTGCCTCACGTCGCTACAGCGCATGCAATCTGCTCAACCGCCCGTTTTCTCCAGTTCTATCCGTGGTGTACCCCACCGACAGTAGATGGGTAGCCATGGGACAATCGCACTTCAGAATTCAGAAGGTGCGTTGTGTTCGAGTCAGACAGTTCGCCAAAGCATTCATTGGAATGCCTCCGTTTAGAGGCGGACTGCCGGCAGCTTGCGTTCGAAACCGACAGGCCTGATCTGGCATCGCATTTTGTTCGGATGGCGCGTGTGTGGGCCGGTCTGGCGGAGAGCGGATCCGACACCGGAACCAAACGTCGGCTTGATACGGCCGGACGCATAAGCGGCAGCCACATGCACAATTGAGACGGCATGAACTCAGACCAGAAATCTGTTGTGCTGGTTGTTGAGAGTGAGGCCGTCATTCGGATAGAAACCGCCCTCACGATCAAAGACGCTGGCTACGCAGTGCTCGCCACCAGCAATGCCGACGAGGCAATCGCAGCTCTGGAAGCCCGCGACGATATTTGCGCGGTCTTCACAGAAATCCGCATACCTGGACGCCTCAATGGATTGGACCTGGGGCGAGCCATTGCCGAGCGCTGGCCGCTCGTGCCACTGATCATGACGTCGAGTGGTCGTCGGTGGGATAACATTCCGGCTGACTGGTACTATATCCAAAAGCCCTATTATGGCTCGCAAATCATCAAGGCGCTGCGAGCGCTGGTCGCTTTGTCTGTCGGGTTTGTGGGCTGACTGCGGAGAGTGTCAGCGACTTTCGGGTTTCGCGCCCTTCCTGTTCCGCCCCTTTGTATCGCCCTGGACCGCGCTCGCGGGCGGGTCAAGGAAAGCATCGAATCGTTCCTTGACGATGGCGTAGCACTCGCAAGATGCCTCTTCGAGGCCGGGTCTATCGAGAACCTGGATTTTTCCGCGCCGATAGCTGATCAGTCCGGCCGTCTGCATCGCCTGCGCCGCGAGTGTCACCGATTTTCGATTGGCGCCCAGCATGTGTGACAAGAACTCATGCGTGTATGGCAATGCTTTACCTTGCGCGCGGTCGTGCATCATAAGGAGCCATCGGCAAATTCGCTCTTCTGTTGTGTGCATAGAATTGCACGCGACAGTCTGCTGGACCTGCGACAGCAGCGTTTCGGAATAGCTCACGAAGAGATTGCGCACATGTTCGCTGTCTCTGAATTCCGATTGCAGCAACGCAATCGGGCAGCGAACCATGTCCCCCTCCAGTTGCACGAGACAGCGGTTGAAGGAGACCCGGCTGTACATTGCCGCGAAAAGGCCGAATGCCCCTTCGCGTCCAATGTTTGCAGTTTCGATTGCGGAACCGTTTTCCAAAACGGTGAGCAGTGACAGGACAGACCCTTGCGGGAAGTATGCGTGCTTGAGCAGGCCGCCTGCTTCGCACACCACGGCACCAAGCTTGAACTCGACGGGCTGAAGATGACGTTCGATCCGCGTGCGGCCAGCGGGTTCGAGCGCAGCGATCAATCGATTTCCCTGGATTTCATCAACCTGCAATTTGGGCATGACGCTAGGCAACGTCTGACTCCATCTCGGCAACGCAGTCTTCAATCTCGGCCAGAGCCGCCCGGAGTTTCGGGATGGCTTTCGGGTAGCGCTGGGAACTTTCCAGAGCCTCGATTTGCCGCTTAATCTGATCGGCGGCGGCGATCAATTCTTGCCGGTTCGAATGGCCTTGGGGTCCCTTGGGCATGGGGGTATTATGGCATCGTCGGGATCGCAATGGGAGGGCGACCATTGTTGCATATGGCCGCGAGCCTTCAAAGTGGCTTAGCCTCCCAGCCGCTATGCCCGGTTCTTCTTGTATGGCCCATGCTTCACAACAGGCCTCATGGGGGTGCGCCAAGCGTCCAGCGATCGCCGCAGAAATTGTAGTGCATTTAGTCTCGATTAGCGGCGCCAGCGTCTATCGAATCAAGGATGTGGCGTAAGGACGGGTCTCCCTTTCCCGCCGAAAGGATCGGCGCAATTGCAGTTGGTACTGGTATCGCGCATGGAGGGTTGGCTCGTCGTTCCGGGACGGAATAGCTGGCGACCGGACGTGCCTGTGGAGAACCGCGCCCAGTCGCCGCTAACCCATCCCGCCGAGGTAATGGCATGAAGCGTCCGTCCGTACATTGATCTAAATCAAATATCGGATACGTAGGCCTAGCCCTATTGCATTCCCCTGAATCGAGAAAACCCTTGATAGTGCGTCAGTTTGAAATCTCTTTTGGACCCCCGAGCGTTGTGCCGCATTGCGGCACGGCGGCTCGCCAATTTAATGCTTTGTTGACGAATCTTACCTAAGAGTAAATCCAGCGTGCGAACCTTCAAAGCTAGCCCTGGGCGAAGGAGGGCGGAGTGGCAATCAACCATGAGTTACCTTTCGATCCGAAAGCATTTCTCGGCTTGGTCGGCGAAGGACGACGCATTGAAAATCACCGCCAGGGCCAGATTGTTTTCTCGCAGGGAGATGCCGCAGACGCCGTCTTCTATATCGAGAAAGGCAAGGTGAAGGTCACCGTCGTATCGCCGCAGGGCAAGGAAGCCGTGGTGGCAATTCTTGAAGCGAAGGATTTCTTCGGCGAAGGCTGCCTTGCCGGGCAGCAGTACCGCATGGCGACCGTCACCGCGATGACGGACTGCGTCATAGCGCGCCTGGAAAAGGCGGCCGTTGTGGAAGTCATCCATCGGGAGCCCGCGTTCTCCGAGTTGTTCATCGCACATCTCTTGAATCGAACCATCCGCGTCGAAGCGGATCTGGTGGACCAGCTGTTCAATTCCAGCGAAAAGCGCCTGGCGCGACTGCTCCTGCTGCTGGCGAATTTCGGCAAGGAGGGCAAGCCGGAGCCCCTGATCGCGAAAATCAGTCAGGAAACTCTTGCCGAGATGATCGGCACGACCCGATCCCGCGTCAGCTTTTTCATGAACAAATTTCGCAAGATGGGATTGATCGAATACAATGGCCGCATCGAGGTTCACGCCTCGTTGCTGAACCTCGTCCTGCACGAACAGCCCCAAATTGTCGAAGCCGATTCTTCGCCAGCGGACCATGATTGAACTGACAACGTCCAAATCCGCTTCACCCGCCGGGTGCGCCATGATAACCCTCGATCTAATGACATAAGCTTCTGATCCCTATGTCCGAATCGGCTCGCGCACTTGCAACTCCAATGTCATCCGGGGAATGCGGGATTATGGGAATGGTGGCGGGCGAAGGATGCGCCCAAGGATTAACCTGGGCTTGAGACGTTCACGATCCTGACGACGGAACCCAATGCATTGTGTGCGCCGATCCACAATCGTATGCCGGTGATCTTGGCGCGCGATGATTGGAATGGGTGGCTCGGGACGGTGGATGACCGCAAGACGCTGTTGCGGTCATTTCCCGCTGATCGGATGGAATGCTGGCCGGTCGGGAAGGCGGTGGGGAATGTGAGGAATGAGGGAACTCAGCTCATCGAAAGGATCACAGTCTGAGAGGGGTATTTCTACCTCACGGCGCAGGACTTCCGCCGCGTGTGATAGGCATTGCAAAAAAACCAAGGCGAAGCTTTCCCAACTCACTAAAAACTTTCGCAATCGCTACAGTTCGCATTGAATGCCACAATGCTATGTACGCCACGAGTTCCAAGGTGTGGTCGTGGTGAATACAAAGAATGGCTTCAAACGCTCAATGAGCTACGTCGTCGGACCGGACGGCAGCCCCCTCACTGTCGCCGAACTTGCACCAAATCACACGAAGCGATGGTCGATCCGCAGGAAGGCTGAAGTTGTGGCGGCGGTTCGTGGCGGTCTTCTCAGTCTGGAAGATGCTTGTCAGCGCTATTCGCTTTCCGTCGAGGAATTTCTCAACTGGCAGCGCGCTATTGATAGATTTGGCCCAGACGGCCTGAAGGTCACTAAAACAAAAAAAAATACAGAGCCGCCGATTTGATCCAGCCGGCTGAGCGAGCAGCCGGCTAGCGGGGTGTCGCCGTCCGGTTACGCGACCCCACCGCCTATATGTCTCGGACATATTGGCAGCGGCACAAACAAGCCACCTAAGAGGCAGCATCGTCTGCAAGCTTCAGAACAATGGGCCGCGGGCGCGATACCTTCCGACGGCCTTCCCACAATTCTACGTCATACCACCCACCGTTGGACCGAATTTGATCGGCGAGGAAGTAAGCGTCAGCGTCATCAGGAGAATGGAACTTCTCAATTCCAAGAATGCGTCCACCCTGCGAAATGTTGTAGCAGCGATAGAAGGCCATCACGTCGGGCACCTCCCTGGGTACACGGCATTTAGCTCACATCGCTGAACATCTCGATGTTCAAAAGAGCACACGCGACCTTGGACTGCGACGGCAATCGTCATATCGAAACGATGTAACAAAAAGCCGGACGGTGTTGTGCCGTCCGGCTAGTCGACTAGAAGGGGACTCCATTTGAAATCTGCGGGTGTCAATCCACTTGGGGACACGTTGCTCCAAGACAAGCACGTAGTCTGAGCCACATTGCTCATCATGACGGTTATTTTGCAGAAATCGCCGCGCGATGAATTAGGGATGGCTATGAAGACGTGTCATCACGACACAATGGCTCAGGCGCGATATGCGAGCAGCACGATTCTCCAGTTTTGGGGCGACACAGCTCGTATCTCCGAAGTTACGGAGAAAAAGCAGAGGGCGTTTGCCCAATGGTCATGCGCCAAGGGCCACTCGATGTCCTATATTGCGCGCAACCTGTCGGTATTGTCCGCTGCGCTCAAGCTTGCTCTCGGTGAGCGCGCCCCGAAAACGTGGGCATGGCCGGCGACTATCGCGGATTGGTTGGACCTGCCTGAGCCAGAGCCTCGCGACTGGATTCCGACTGATGGCCTCTTCGGCGGATTTGAGCCTGCCAGCTAGTTCCCCTTTTTCTGATAGTTGCCATTGCAGATGTCTCCGAGTGTCAAGGTTGTGACACGCGTGATCCGCATTGGGTTTTGGGGGGACCGTCTAACCGTCAACCTGTTGAAAAGGTTATCGCTTAGATGGTGGGCGCGACAGGGATCGAACCTGTGACCCCTACGATGTCAACGTAGTGCTCTCCCGCTGAGCTACGCGCCCGCTAGTCGTGGGGGTTGTCCTATACCGCCCGTGGTCGCGGGCTGGCAAGGCGCGCCTCACGCAGCGACCATGCGGTCGATTTCCTGGACGATCTCGCGAAGGTGAAATGGTTTCGACAGAACCCTCGCATGCTTGGGCGCGTTCGAAGACGGATGAAGGGCGACCGCCGCAAAGCCGGTGATGAACATGATCTTCAATCCCGAATCCAGCTCGGCGGCGCGCTTGGCGAGCTCGATGCCGTCGAGGCCGGGCATGACAATGTCGGTCAAGAGCAGATCGAAGCTCGTTCGGGTGAGGCACGCATGCGCCTGCTCGCCATCGCCGAAATCGGTCACCTCGTGGCCGGCCTTGACGAGCGCGGCCGCCAGGAAGCGGCGCAGCGATTCGTCATCTTCAGCCAAAAGGATGCGCGCCATGTCTCCCCCTCGATCGACTAAAGCCTATATCACGCCGACGGTAAACGTGGCTTGAGCCCGGCCGCCGGACCTTTGCGGCTTGCCGCCGGCCGGCTATCCGCAACGCTTGCCGAACGGGCGTCGTTGGTGGTCCACTCGCCTGGCCGAAAGGAGCGCCGCGCCGCGAAATGAGAAATCTCGCCGGATATCGTGTCGATCCCGTGCTCGATTGCCTCTGCGCCGAGCCCGTGCGCGTGATCCGGCCGGCGCGCCAGTCGATCCCCTTCGTCTTTGCCTCGCCTCATTCCGGACGCCTCTACCCGGCGAGCTTCGTGGAAAGAAGCCGGCTCAATCCCACGACGCTCCGCCGCTCGGAAGACGCCTTCGTCGACGAACTGTTTTCCGCCGCTGTCGCGCTCGGCGCCCCGCTCATCCTTGCCCGTTTCCCGCGCGCCTATCTCGACGCCAATCGCGCGCCGGCGGAGCTCGATGCGGCGATGTTCGAGGGTGCGCTGCCGATGACGATCGACCGGGCCAGCCCCCGTGTGCATGCGG
Source organism: Alphaproteobacteria bacterium (assembly GCA_003131925.1). Taxonomy (GTDB): domain Bacteria; phylum Pseudomonadota; class Alphaproteobacteria; order Micropepsales; family Micropepsaceae; genus Rhizomicrobium. The sequence goes on from PKWC01000055.1 coordinate 11,991, forward strand.
GCCTCGGCATCATTCCACGCGTGGTGCGCGAAGGCGTCGAGATTTATCGCGAGAAGCTGACGGCTCGCGAAGCCGGCGAGCGGATTGCGCAATTCTATCGGCCCTACCACGCCGCGCTCGACCGGCTTGTCGCGGAAACGCATGCCCGCTTCGGCGCTGCCATCGTCATCGACTGTCATTCCATGCCATCCGCAGCCGCGGCGCCCGATATCGTTTTGGGCGACAGGCTTGGACTTGCCGCAGCGGCCGAGGTGACCTCCGCCGCGGAATTCGCCTTCGGCGGCGCGGGTTTCCGGATCGCGCGCAACGCACCTTACGCCGGAGGCCACACCACACAGCTTCATGGCCGGCCGGGCGCGGGCACGCATGCGCTGCAGGTCGAGATCAATCGCGGGCTCTACCTCGACGAAGAACGGGTGGAACGCGGTGCGCGCTTTGCGGAAATTCGCCGACGAATCTCCGGCGCGTTGCGGGATCTGGTCGGTTCCGCTGCCTCCCTCGTTCAGGCGCCGGCTGCGCAACACGCCGCCGAATAAAAAAGGGCCGCGCCTCGAAGGCGCGGCCAAGTGAAGGGAGGAAACGCCCAGGAAGGGCAACGGCCCCTGCAGAGAGACTCCGCCAAGGCCGTATGCGGCGAAGTATGGCTTTGGCGATACTGCAGCGCAACAATAGATTGTGCATGCGCTCTGTCAATTTTTCGCTGTAGTTTCAAACGCTTCCAAGGCACATAGCCAAGCACTTATGCAGTGCGGCGCACTTGTCGCACCGCCGTCGGGCCGGGATTCACAAAACCATGATCGCTTCGCAACACGAGCGTCGCGAATGACGGGCAGTCAGGTGTGTGACCGATTCGCAGTGATTCGCGCGAGGAGCACGCGATGGCCGAACTGGCCCTGGATCGAACATGGCCGCCATCCGCGGCTGCCTGGACTCGCAGGAAGCCTCAGCGCACGACCACGCGGAGCGCTCCGCGCGAGCCGCTCCGTCCGATGCGGCGGCACCGGACGATCTTCATTTCCGACGTGCATCTGGGCACGCGCGGCTGCAAAGCCGAACTCCTCGCCGATTTCCTGGTGCGCAACAGCTGCGAGACGCTGTTTCTCGTCGGCGACATCGTGGACGGTTGGCGGCTGAAACGCCGCTGGTACTGGCCCGACGCCCACAACCGCGTCATCGAGGCGCTTCTGCGCAAGATCGACGCGGGCACGCGCGTCGTCTACGTGCCGGGAAATCACGATGAAGTGCTGCGGATCTATTGCGGACGTTCGATCGCGGGCGTGGAAGTGATGTACGAGGCGGTTCACGAGACGGCCGACGGCAGGCAGCTTCTGGTGCTGCATGGCGACCGGTTCGACGCGGTCATCGCCTACGCGAAATGGCTCGCGCATCTCGGCGATGGCGCCTACACCATGGCTCTGCACCTCAACGAGGTCTGCCACGCGCTGCGGCGCGCATTGAACCTGCCCTACTGGTCGCTCTCCGCCTGGCTGAAAGGCAAAGTCAAGAACGCACTTGAATACATCTGCCGCTTCGAAGAGGCGGTGGCACGCGAGGTCCGCGCGCGCGGCTTCGATGGCGTGGTGTGCGGTCATATTCACCATGCGGCCATAAAAACGATCGAAGGCGTGCTCTACGTTAACGACGGCGACTGGGTTGAAAGCTGCACGGCGCTCGTCGAAGATATGCGTGGAAATCTGGAGATTCTCTGCTGGGCATCCGCCGGCGCAAAACAGCCCGCCGCCAAGGGCTCGGTTCAGGACGCACTCGCAGCAGCGATTCCCGCCTGAGGCAGTCTCGATGACCGTCGATGCGGCCCCTGCGGGGCCCGGCGTGCGCACGTCTTCAGGGGCCCGCGCCGGCAGGCTTCTGATTTTCACCGACGCCTGGGCGCCGCAGGTCAACGGCGTGGTGCGCACGCTCGAGACGCTTGGGCGCGATCTGGAAGCCCTGGGTTGCGAGGTGCGCTATGCGACACCGAAGGGCCGCCTCACCGTGCCCTTGCCCACCTATCCCGAGATCAGGCTGGCAATGTTTCCGCGTCGAAGTCTCGAACGGATGATCGACGAATTTGCGCCCGATGCGATTCACATCGCAACGGAAGGCACGATCGGGCTGAGCGCGCGGGCCATCTGCCGCGCGCGCGGACTGTCCTTCACGACGTCGTTCCACACGCGCTTCCCGGAATATGTGCATGCGCGCTTTCCCTTCGTGCCGAAACAATTCGTCTACCGCATCCTGCGCTGGTTCCACGGGCCGGCAACGGCCATGATGGTCGCGACGCCCTCCCTGAAGCAGGAGCTCGAAGCGAACGGATTCCGCAATGTCCGCATCTGGGCGCGCGGCGTGGATGTCGCGCAGTTCCGGCCGATCCCTGGCGCCTCTCTCCCTTTCCCCCATCCCATCTGGCTCTATGTCGGCCGCATCGCGGTCGAGAAAAACATCGAGACGTTTCTCAAGCTCGATCTTCCCGGCACGAAGGTGATCATCGGCGATGGCCCCGCCCGCTCGAGCCTTGCCCGCGCCTATCCCGACGCTCGATTCCTTGGTCCCAAATCGGGCGAAGAACTCGTCCGCCATTATGCGGCAAGCGATGTTTTCGTGTTTCCGAGCCTGACCGACACGTTTGGGCTCGTGATGCTGGAAGCGCTGGCATGCGGGGTTCCCGTGGCCGCCTTCCCCGTGCAGGGGCCGATCGACGTGCTGGGCGATGCACCGATCGCCGCTCTCGATTGCGATCTCGCCCAGGCCTGCCTAAGGGCGCTCGAAATTCCGCGGCTGGCGGCGCGCGCCTTTGCAATCACCCGGTCCTGGCGCAATTGCACCGAACAGTTTCTTTCCAATCTTCCTGTCAGGTTCCCGATTCGGGAGGTGGAAGTAGAATCTCCCACGCCGGACGCCGTGCTGTCCGCTGCTGCCTCGCCCGAGCCGCTTCGCGCCGTGTCGTGAGTTTTCCGTACCGCCTGCGCACCGGGAATCCGACGCGAGGCCCCATGGGCGCGAAGATAACGCAGCCCGAGCGACCCCTCACCCNNTCTGCTCCGGCGCGGGTGAGGGGTCTCTCGGCCTGTGTTATCTTAGCGCCCGTGCGCTTGCGCGGGCCATGACAAGAATAAGTGTGTAATAACGAATCCAAAGCAGCTCCAGCCTCTCATCCGTCCGTTTTGATCCCCGGTTTCCTCATGCCTTCTGCAACCGCCCCCGCCCGGAGCTCACGGCTCGCGCCTGCGGAATTTCTGTTCCTGGGCATCGTCATGCTTGGCTGGGCCGTGATGGTTGTCGCGCGCGGAAAAGACATTTCGTGGGACTTCCGCAATTACCATTGGTACATCCCTTACGCCTTCCTGCATGCGCGGATGGGATTCGACGTCGCGGTCGCGCATCAGGCGACCTATTACAATCCTCTGCTTGATACGCCTTTCTATCTTCTGGCGACGCACCTCAAGGCGTGGCTCGCGCTCGGCATTCTTGGCGCGGTCCAGGGCGCCAGCGTTATTCCTCTTTATATTCTGTGCCGCACGACGTTCCGCATAGAACCTGCGCGTCTGATCGCGTCGATTCTTGCCCTGATCTGTATGGCCGGTAGCCTGAACCTCTATCTGGCCGGCGCGACCTACTACGACAACGTCATGAGTTTGCTCGTCCTGTCGGGACTGGCGTTGATTGTTGCGCGGCGCGACGACCTTTGCGACGGACGCCTCGGACGCGGCGCGTGGATTTCCGCAACAGCGAGGATACTTGTCGGCAGTGCCGTCGGCCTGAAACTTCCGGAAGCGATTTTTGCCCTTGGCTTCGCGGCGGCGCTTGCCGTCCTGCCCGGAGACTGGCGCCATCGTGGCTCGCGGCTCGCGGCCGGCGGGCTGGGCGGCCTCATCGGTTTTGCGATCTTTGCGGGATTCTGGATGGCCGCCATGGCGCGGCTGACGGGCAATCCGGTCTTCCCCTATTTCAACGAGGTATTCCACTCGCCTCTTGCGCTCGCCGCGCCCTATCGCGATCTCCGCTTCATCCCGCATAGCCTCGCGCACCAGGTTCTTTTTCCACTTCTCTTTTCTCTCGACTGGCGGGTGGCCGACGACCTTCCGTTTCGCGACATTCGCGTCGGCCTCGCCTATGTTCTTTTCATCGCGACCATCCCGTTGTGGCTGGTTGCACGGCGGCGCGGGAACAAGCTCGTGGCGCAGGATGCGGCCGCCGCGCTCTTCGCATTCGCCGCAGTCTCCTACGTCGCCTGGCTGCGGATGTTCGCGATCTATCGCTACATTCTGGTCCTTGAGATGCTCGCACCGATTTTGATCGCGGCGTCGGTGGGTCTGTGGCCGCTTTCGGTCCGCACAAGGTTCGTCACGGCGGCATTGCTGCTTCTCTGGGCGCAGGCATCGATGAAGGTGCTCGTACCGGGCCGCGCACCCGCCACCGATCCTTACGTGCAGGCCGCCATCCCGCCCATTCCGCATCCCGACCGCACCATGATCCTGATGACGGGGGAAGCGCCGCTCGGCTACCTCGTCCCTTCATTGCCGGCGCAGATTCCCGTCTTGCGCATCGATGGCTGGCTGATACAGCCCCAGGACGGCTCGCGCCTCACCAACGAGACAAGAAAGCGCGTCGCGGCCTTTCGCGGCGATCTGTTCGTGATCGCCGACGCGGGGGAACTGGCGCGCAGCCGCGACGCGCTCGCCGTCTATGGTCTTGCCATCGGCGAAGCCAAATGCCGAAATATCGTCACCAATCTCGGCGGGCCTTATCGATTCTGCCCGCTCGCACCCGTGCAGAACGGAGTCCGATGACCGAACCGGCCGCGCGCATCGCCGTACTCGTGCCCTGCTACAACGAGGAAGCAGCGATCGGAGCGGTCGTGCGGGATTTCCGCGCCGCGCTGCCCACCGCCGAAATCTATGTCTACGACAACGCTTCGCGCGACCAGACTTCGCAGCGTGCGCGCGAGGCCGGCGCCGTCGTGCGCGACGAAACACGCCGGGGTAAAGGCAATGTGGTCCGGCGCATGTTCGCCGACGTCGAAGCCGACATCTATGTCCTGGTCGACGGCGACGACACCTATGACGCCTCGGCGGCTCCCATGCTGGTGCGCACGCTCTGCGAAGGCGGTTACGACATCGTCTCCGGACGCCGCGTCGCGGTCGGCGAGCATGCGTATCGAACGGGCCATGTTCTCGGCAACAGGCTGCTCACCGGCCTCACGGCCCTCATGTTCCACGTCAAGCTCGCCGATCTCCTGACCGGCTACCGCATCATGTCGCGACGATTCGTCAAATCCTTCCCCTTCACCGCAGAAGGCTTCGGCATCGAAACCGAACTGACCGTGCACGCGGTGCGCCTGCTGATGCCGATGATCGAAATCGACACGAGCTACAAGGAGCGGCCGGCAGGCTCGGTAAGCAAGCTCAATACCTGGGGCGATGGGTTCCGCATCCTGTTCACGATTGCCGCACTGGTGCGCGAAGAACGACCACTGGTGTTTTTCGCGGGCGTGTTTGCGCTTTTGGCGATCGCTTCGCTGCTGGTCGGCACACCGGTGATCATCGATTATTTCCGCACCGGCCTGGTGCCTCGCCTTCCTTCCGCCGTGCTCGCAACTGCGTTGATGCTGCTCGGCTTTCTGTCGCTGGCGAGCGGCCTGATCCTCGACACGGTCACGCGCGGCCGATGGGAGCTCAAGCGGACGGCTTACCTGCGCATTCCCGGGCCCGGAGATCTCAAGCTGCCATGAACTTTCTCGCGGCTGGGGTGAAGCGTATTCAGGAAATCCGTTTCGTGCGTTTCGGTCTGGTCGGCGTGGGAGGTTTTTGCGTCGACTTCAGCGTTCTCTGGCTCATGCTGCACGGCGTCGGCCTCGACAAGTACAGCGGCCGGTGCATCTCTTTCATGGCGGCCGTGACGTTTACCTGGTGGGGCAACCGCACGCTGACTTTTCGGGACCGGGCTGCGCAAACGGGCCTGTTGCGGGAATGGGCGACTTTTGTGGGTGCCAACGCGATCGGCGGCGCTGCAAATCTCGGACTCTACATGCTGCTTGTAAGATATGCGCCGGCTCCGGTGAACAATCCGTTCCTGGCTTTATTCGCGGGCGTTCTTGCGGGATTGACCTTCAACTTCATGCTCTCGAGCCGCATCGTCTTCCGCAAGTCGCCCAAGAAGCAGTCCTCACCTGAGCCGCGCTAGCTCCTCTACCACCGCCGTTCCGGACGGCGTGTCCATGTCGGTGCGCGTCGTCTCGGTCAGGCGCGCCAGCATCATGTAAAAGCCGCACGTCAGGATGATCTCCACGATCTCCTGCGAAGAGAAATACCGGGTCGCCGATTTGACCGTGTCCTCATCGGCGCGAACCTTTTCGATCACTTCGCGGGCCAGTCGAAGCAAGGTCTGTTCGCGATCGTCGAAGCACGCATCGTCGAAGCGGCCGGCTTCGATCGCCGCGATCTTCTCCTTGCGACAGCCTACCGCTTCGGCGATCGATTCGTGCTGCACCCACTCATAGGCGCCGCCTTCAAGATGAGACACGAGCAGTATGACCAGCTCGCGCAATTCAGGCTTGAGCTTTTGCCTGCCGAGAATTGCGCCGCCGAGCCGCATACAGGGCACGAACGAGGCAGGCGCATTCGCCAGCATTTTCATGACGTTGAGCTTGCGGGGCATCCTCGCGAACGCCTCCCGCACCTCCTGTGGCGCGGCGCGGGTATCGGCATACGGAATCAGTGGCATGGGAACGCTCCGCGCTGTGCGCTTCTCGCACGAGCATGAACGAGGAAATGCCAGGTATGCAACGGGTGTTCAGGGCGCATGGTCCTGGGATGCGCCGAGCTGCGGATCGACGGTGACCGACTTGACGATCGCGAAAACGTGCTGGCCGCCTGCGAAACCGAGACGCTCGAGCGAAGAGCGCGTGATGCGGGCCACGAGCTTCACATTGCCGCAGCGCAGGCCAATATCGGCATGGGCCCCGTGGTGCGTCCGTACTGACAGAACTTTCGCCGGCAACACATTGTTGGCGCTGACGGCGTGCGGCGCATCGCGCGCCAGCATGATGTCGTCGGCGCGCAGCCGCACGCGTAAAGCGGTCCCGGCCAAACGGTCGAGATGCGGCACCAGCAAAACACCGCCATCGAATGCGAGCGCCGTCAAGCCATCGCCCCGATGTTCCAGGACGCGGACCGGGAACACTGCACCGGGCGAAGGAACCAGCGCACCGAGCCCGGGATCGGAGAGGACGTCGAATACCGTGCCCTGCGCTGCGACCCGGCCGTCCTGCAACACGATGATCTGATCGGCGAGCCGGGACACTTCCTCGGTCGAATGCGTGACATAAATCATCGGCAGGCGATGGAGATCACGCAAGCGTTCGAGATACGGAAGTATGTCCGTCTTGCGCGCGGCGTCGAGTGCGGACAGCGGTTCGTCGAGCAGAAGCAGCCGTGGCGAAGCCAGAAGTGCGCGTCCCAGCCCCACGCGACTCTTCTCGCCTCCTGACAGACGCGCGGGCTTACGCGCGAGAAGCGGCGAAAGACCCAGCAGCTCGACGATTTCTGAAAACTGCGCCAGAGCCGCGCGCACCCTCGCCCTTCGCCATCCGAAGCGAAGGTTGTTCTCTACGCTCAGATGGGGAAAGAGCCGCGCGTCCTGAAATACGCAACCCGTGCGGCGCAAGCGGGCGGGAATAAACACGCGGGCGGCGGTATCGAGGACCACCTCGCCATCGATTGCGATGCGGCCGGATTGCGGCCGGATGAGGCCGGCGATCGCATTGACAATGGTCGTCTTGCCGGCGCCCGAAGGCCCGAAGAGTGCCGTGATGCCGCCGAGCTTGACGTCAAAGGCGGCATCGAGCGTGAAGCGGCCCTGCGTGTGACGGAGCGCAACCTCGATCGTCATGCGCCGAGTGCCGCACGCATGCGCCGGTCGGCATACCCCGCGAGCATCACCCCGATGAGCGCAAGCGCGACCGAAAGGCCGGCGAGCCGCGCCGCTTCGATCTCTCCGCCCGGCTGCTGGAGCGCACTGTAGATGGCGAGCGGCAGAGTACGGGTTTCGCCGGGTATGCTGGAGACGAAGGTGATGATCGCGCCGAACTCTCCCAGACTCGCGGCGAATGCGGTGATTGCGCCGGCAACAATACCCGGCAGCGCAAGCGGAAGGGTGAGATTGACGAAGCGGTCAAGTGGGCCTGCACCCAGAGTCTCTGCGGCCTCGTCAAGGCCTGGATTCTGGGCCTGCAGCGAAAGCCTGATCGCGCGGTACTGGAACGGAAAGGTGATGATGCCGGCGGCAAGCGCAGCGCCGGTCCAGTTGAACGCAAAGCGGACTCCAAGATGGGCAAGGAGCCACGCGCCTACCGGCTCTCGTGTTCCAAAAATTATCAGCAGGAGGAACCCGATCACCACCGGCGGCAGCGCAAGCGGAAGATGCACCATCCCTTCGACGAGGGATCGCCCGGGAAATGCGTGCCGTGTCAGAACCGCGAGAGCCAGCGCAAGCGGCAGAACCCAGATTACGGCGGCAAGAGACACGCGCAGGCTCAAGAGCAGCGCTTCGGTTTCAGCCGCGGTGAGCATGGCGGTGTTCAGCGCACCGCGAAGCCGTACCGCGCAAAGACCGCGCGCGCTTGGGGGCTACTCAGAAAGCGGAAATAGGCCTGTACGCCAACGCTGTCCGCGCCCTTCACAATCGCGGCGGGATAAACGATCGGAGCGTGGCTGGCGGCTGGAAAGATGCCCACGATCTTGACCCTGGCGCTCACGCGCGCGTCGGTCACGTAGACGATGCCGAGCGGCGCCTCCCCGCGCTCGACGAGAGCAAGCGCGCCGCGCACGTCTTCTGCCGGAGCGAGTCGCGGCTCGAGATTGTTCCATGCGCCGAGATGCTGCAGAGCTTCCTTCGCATAGATGCCGGCAGGCACATGATCCGGGTCGCCAAGCGCGAGCCGCCCATCGGTCCCGAGCAACCGCAGCCAATCGATCGTGCGGTCGATGGCGCGCGGTGCGAGCGGCGAATCCATGGGCGCGATAAGCGCGAGCTCGTTGCCGAGCAGGATTTTTTGGGCGGCGACCAGGCCTTTCTGCGCCAGATAGCTCATCCACTTCGTATCGGCCGAAATGAAGATCTGTGCCGGCGCCCCAGCCTCGATCTGCCGTGCCAGGGTCGACGACGACCCAAACGATTCCCCGATCGCGTTTCCCGTCTTCCTGTCGAAGCTTGAATCGATATCCTGAAGCGCGTTCGTGAGACTCGCAGCCGCGAACACCGTAATTTTCTCGCCCGCGCGGGCGCCCGACGCGGAAACAAGCGCCGCCATCGCGACTGCAAAGAGCACTTTCATCAATTGTTTCACGGAGCACCCCCCGGTTTGGCGACGCCTGAATACCACCGGGGCCGGCACTCGTCATCGCCGCCCGACTGAGCTTCAGGCGCACGAAGGAGGGAACACGCCGGCCGCAGGGCCGTTCTGTGAGTGTCGGCCGCGGTGCTGGCGCTCCCGCTCTTCGTATCGATAAGGGTACGATCAGGCCTGAGAGTTAGATGGAGTGCCGCTCGCGACCGTCCTTTTTGATTTGACCAACCACTTGAATCCGTTCGGCAATGCGGGGCGGGTTCGGGCCAGAACAAAATCCATCTGCGAAACTGCGCTGGGACCTGCCCGTTGTCAGTTCGCAATCCAGAGGGAAAGTCAGCGCAATGGACAAGAACAGAATCCAAGGCAAACTCGAAAAGGCGAAGGGCGCAGTGAAGGAGTCGGCGGGCAGGATTCTCGGAAACGAGCGCCTGCGCGCCGAAGGGCGGGCCGACAAGGCGAAAGGCCAATTCAAGGACGCAGCGGGAAAGGCTGCGGATGCGGCGCGCGAAGCCATCGGCAAGGCGTCGGACGCTTTGCGCAAATCGACAAAACACTGAAATTCTGTGGATACAGCGCGAGCCCAGTTGGCGCGCGCCGTTCTTATTTCCTGGCAATTGGATTAAAGGGACGAAAAACATCCGCGCTTCTGCACCGCAGGATTGATTCGAATCGCGGCAACGATCTGCCGTAGCATCCGTTGTCTCTTCGCTTCGTTGCCTTGCACCGCCCGGAGAGCGGCGATGTGTTGGCGATCCTGCAGAGCAGGAATGGGAAGGAACCTCCGATCATGTCGCTCGGCCTGATCCTGATAATCATCCTCGTCATATTCCTGGTAGGCGGATTCAGCGGACGGGTGGGGGGCTACGGCTATGGCTATGGCCACCGCGGCATGGGTTGCCTCGGCACGATCCTGGTCATCATTCTCATACTCTTTCTGCTGCATCGCATCTGACCCCGGAAGCGATCCAAGGCACTCTCGCACAAGATCGGCGAATTGCTGGACGATCCCGTTCGTGGACAACAAGGTCAGCTGCGCCGACAACAGGCTGATTTGCCGTGTCTTGTTCACCGGAGGGACCGGTAGCAGACGATTGATTCAGAACTGGATGCGCACGCCACCAAAGGCACTAATCGGTGGTGCCGGGCTCTCGAAGCGGTTGTTCACCCCCGGTCCATTCGTGACCGCGTTGACAGGAATCCCGGGCGCGCCGATTCCGGTCGGATCGCCAAGAACGCCGAATGTTTCATATTTCGCGTCGAGCGCGTTCACGACGTTGACGAACAGCTCGACGGTGTCGGTCAGTTCGTAGCGAGAATGAAGATTGACCACGGCGAAGCCTGCGAGCTGTCCCATCTGGTTGGATTCGTCTCCACGGAAATATTGTCCGCTCTCGTAGACGGCGTCTCCGCCGACGATCCACTTTGCCGTCACGTGATAGTCCGCGCCGCCCTTGAGCCGGTGGGCAGGAATGCCGGGAAGCACGTCGCCCGGAACGACCTGGATGTTGTCGTTGGCGTCCGCGAAGCTGTTTTGCGGCGAGTTCAGCAGAAACGCCGATTGGAATGTTGCCTGCACATAGCTGTAGTTGAAGAATAGCGACCATTTCTCATCATCGTATTTCAGCCCGGCTTCGGCACCCTGGCGGCGCGTGCCGCCGATATTCTGGAAATATCCGGTGCTGAGCGAGGTGGCCACCCCGTAAATGTCGTTATCCACGGCGGTGCGGAACAGGCTCGCGTTCCACACAAAATGTCCGGATGCGATGTCCGGCGCGTCGAAGTGGCCGCGCAGGCCTGCTTCATATGTGTGGGACACAACCTGTTTGAGCGTGGGCGGATCGCCCGACAGGCTCGACGGCAGCAGACATGGCGCGGCCGGATTCGAGCACTCGATTTCGCCCGGCGTCGGCGCGCGGCTGCCTTCCGAGTAGCCCGCATAGGCGGTGAGATCGTCGGTCAGCTTGTCCGTCAGGCCAAACGCGGGATTGAAGCGGCTGTAGGTGTTGTTGCCGGCGAGGGCGTTGCCCAATGCGTCCGCAAGATTGACGTCCGCAATATTGTAGCGGCCGCTGGCGGTGGCGGAGATATGGGTCGTGATGTCGAACGTGTCGGTCGCATAAAGCCCATAATAGCGGTTGGATGCGTAGAGGTCGACAGGAGTCGCCGTCCACGGCGTGTTCTCCGGCGTATCGACGAACAGTCCCGAATACGAAACGACGAGAGCGGGATTGATCGTTCCCAGTTCGGCACTCGATTGGAAACGCGTCGTGTCGCTGTCGATGCTGGCGCCGAAAGACAATTGATTTGTATGTCCGAAGAGCCCGCCCGTCTCCGTCGCCTGCAGCGAACCTCCGACGCCGGACGTCTGGATCGTTTCGAAGTCGTTCTCGCCGATATGGACGGTGCCACCCTTCGAGATGTCGGGCAGGAAGCCGCCGCGCGTATTGGTCAGCGGCGTGGCGCCGTCGGCCTGGCACATGTCGCCAATATAGGGCGCGACCGTGCACGCCGTGTAATCGGTGGTGTTGCCGTTGACGACGTTCTGCCGGAAATTGCGGTAATAGACATTCCCCTGAATCGACAAATCGTTGCTCGCCTGCCAGCCTGCATTCAAGGTGAGGAATGCGAGCTTGTTGGCGTTGTTCTGCGGGCTGGTGAAAATCAGGGACCGGCCCACGGCGAGTTCCTGCACCGGTGTTGGCGATTCCCCCGTGAGCAGATTGTCCGCAGCTGTGACGCTCAGATCGAGCGTCAAATTGTGTTCGCGATAGCTCAGATCGCCATACAGCTGTTCCAGCCTGTCCGCTGAAAGCTCACGCCAGCCGTCTTCCTCCAGGCCGCGGGCTGCGGCGTAGAAACCGAGCGGCCCCGCGCTGGAGCCATATTCCGCCGTTACGCTGCGCTGAGCCCAGGAACCGCCCGACAGTTCGAGCTCGTTGCCATTATACGAAAAGCCGTCCTTCATTCCGACAAGAACGGCGCCGCCGAGCGCATTCAGCCCGTAAACCGGGTTGGAGCTGACGACGGCAATGCGGTCGATGGCGATGTCAGGTATCAAATCCCAGTTCAGCGCGTCCCCGAACGCTTCGTTGATGCGCACGCCGTTCTGATAGACAGCCAGGCCCTCCGGCGTACCGAGCACGGGCGACGCTTCAAAGCCGCGAAACAGAATGTCGGGCTGAAACGGATCGTCCAGATCGTCGTTGATGTTAACGCTGCCCAGCCGGTCGCTGAGTGCGGAAATCACGCTGGCCGACCCTTCGCCGGTCAGATCGGCGGATGTGATCGTCTGTACGTTGCCCGCAAACTTGTCGATATCGATGCCTGTTCCGGGAAGAGGCGTGGTGCCGATGACGGTTACCGTTTCGACGCTCGATGCGGTCGGTGGGTTCCCAACCTGCGCTTCGGCGGACTGAAGGAATCCTGCAACCCCCTGCAACATCGCTGTTGCGAGAATCGCAGTTCGGAGATTGACCTTCCCTAGCTGAATGCCAAACCGGAACTTATGCGATATCCGCGAATATGGACGCGTTTGCGCCCATAGGAGACAGGCGAGCTGTCGTGTCCGCAACCGCGCCACCATCTTGAGAAAAATCTGGCTTGCCCTGCTTACCGCATCGTTCAGGAAAGCATCAACAATGCAATCCGTCACGGCCACTCGAACCGAATTCGCGTCTGCGTCACGCCGCTATCGGGGGCACGTGGGTATATAAGCAAGAATGCGATGCCCGACGAACTGCTCCTGGCGCTGGATTCGGGCCTTCCCGGAAAATCATACGTCGAGACGAAAATTGAAAAGAAGATCAGCGTGAACGATGTTGGTACGACGCTAAGACCTCTCTCCAAACGCGAACTCGAATTAATGAGGTTGCTCGCCCATGCGTTTCCCGGGTTGCATTCGTAATCGCAATCTGAGAATAAGTCGCAAGAGCGGTTCGCGCGTCTTCAAGGGCGCCTGCCCGCGTCGCCTCAGGGGGAGCGATTCATGCATTGTCCGAAGTTCGCATTTCCGCTGGCCCTTGCATGTCTTGTTGCCGGCGAAGTAAACGCCCAGACAAATTCTTCTGTTGAACAGATCGTGGTCACCGCGACCCGCACTCCCGAGCCCGCGGACCAGATACCGGCAGACGTTTCGGTCGTATCCGGCACGGAGCTAAGGCAACGCAACGCCTGGGACATGCAGACCGCGCTGAGCCTCGTTCCTGGCGTTGAAGCGCCGGCAGGCGGCGATGCCGGACCGTCGAGTTCGGTGCCGGCCTTCTGGGGTCTTCACGAGTTTGACGCGTTCCTTCTGGTCGTTGACCAGGTGCCATGGGGTGGCGCCTTCAATCCGGCCATTTCGACGCTCGATCTCACCGACGTCGATCGTATCGAGGTCCTGAAGGGGTCGGCGCCCGTGATGTACGGTGCGACGTCCTTCGTCGGCGTCGTGCAGATTCTGCACTACCCTGCAGGGCAAGCCGCGCAGCAGATAGATCTCGCGGGAGGAAGCTACGGTTCGGCGCGCGGTGATCTGTCAATGGTTTTGCCGGGCACCGATACGTTTCGCAATTCGCTCGCTGTCGACGGTCAAAGCATCGGCTTCGCGGACAAGCGCGAGAGTGTTTCCGACGGCCAGTTTCTCTATCGTGCCGCCGACGACATCGGATCCGGCACGCTGCGGTTCGACGCCGACCTGACCTTTGTGGACGACGCACCGCCCAGTCCGATTCTTCGCAATGGCACCGGGCTTACGCCACTGATCCCGATCAACGCCAATTTCAATCCGGCGAACGCGGAAATCTCCGAGAACAAGTATCAGGGCGAGATCGGCTGGACGCAACCGACGAGCCTCGGCACCTGGGACACTCTTCTTTCCTATGCCCATTCCGACATTGTCTATATTGCGGGCTTTCTGCATCCCGATCTGAGCGGCACAGTCGATACGCAGGACCAGCATCGGCTCATCAATGATGGCTATTTCGACACCCACATCGCGAACACGCAATTCGATCACCTGACGCTGATCGGTGGCGCCGATATGCTTTACGGATATGGACGGCAGGGCACATACAACGACAACAGCGCATATACCGTACCGCTCAACGGCTCGGTCCTGCCTCCACCGACGACGCAATTGCCGGCGAACGAGATCGGCAGCGTCAACGACAAGCGTAAGTTTCTCGGCCAGTATCTGCAGGCGGATTGGAAACCCGACGACCGCTGGGACGTGACTGCCGGATTCCGGCTCAACGAAACGTTCGAGCACCAATATTCGACGGACTTTTTCCCCACTCCGCCGGCATCCTTTACGGCAATTCCGTCGAACCGCGACCTCATAAAGCCGGCGGGAACGATCGGCGCGAGCTACAAGGTCTGGGAAGAGAATGGCGATGAAGCGGTGCTCTATGCGGACTATCGCAACGCCTTCAAACCGTCGGCGCAGGACTTCGGGCCCGATTTTCAACCCACTGTGCTCTTGCCCGAAACAGCTCAAAGTTACGAAGCGGGTGTGAAGGGCGCGCTGGCGTCGTCCGCATTGAGTTACGACGCCGAAGTGTTCCTGCAAAATTTCCAGAATCTTGTTGTGCCGCTGCCGACCGGCCTTCTCACCAATGCCGCTCATGAGCAACTCAAGGGTTTTGAATTCGAGACTCGTTATGAACTGATGCCCGACCTCGCGATCGCCGCCAATTTTTCGTATCACGATGACCGATTCGGCCAGTATTTCTTCTTCAACGGCGTGAACAGCGTGAATGTGGCCGGCAGAGAGCTCCCGCTCTCGCCGCATATTCTTGCCTCAGGCGGAATCGTCTATGCGCCGGCGCAGGGCTTCAATGGCACGATCGTTGTGAACTATATCGGTCAGCGCTATCTCGACGAAGAGAACACGGCGCCTGTCGGCGGATATGTGGCGCTCGCTGCGACGGCCGGCTATCGCATCGACCGCTTTCTTGTGTCCCTTGAGGGCACGAATTTGACGAACCAGCGCCCGCCGGTGAGCGCGAGCGAATTCGGTAGCCAGTCGTTCTACCTCCTGAATGCGCGCATGCTGTGGCTTAGGTTGGGATACGCTTTGTAGTTCGCCTCAATTCACTGCGATTGTCACAACGTCGCGAACTGCCCGCCCGCCGTGGCGATCGTTGGGAACGATTAACCGAATACCGTCCGGTGGACAAACACTTTGCAGATTAGTGACTCTCACTGAGTCAATTCGCAACGATTGGCATGGATGATACCCGCCCGCTAAAGAGAGAGATTTGGCATGTCAGGAAAAATTTTGTTTTACGGAATCGCAGCAGTTGTTGTTGCGCTAGTTATACACAGCCACGCCCCAGAAGATGATCACCAATCAACCACCGAGGCGAACGCAGCAGCGCTCAGAAAAACGTCAGACGATCTTCCTGAGCAAATTGCCGCCGATCCAAAGAAACTCAAAACGCTCCTGTGCTTGGGTATAAGTCCGTATGAAGACCCACAACCAGCGAATCTTCCGCGCCCCTCGGCGGAGGAATGCAAACAGATTCTGGGCGTGACCCCAAAAACCTCAATACCTTCCGATAATTCACCAGCCGCTCAGTATGAAACGATCCGCACGCGGTACCTAGATAACACTCGCAGGCTATGGTTCGCGATTGGTTGCGGAATCGTCGATGAGCAATCCACCAATCCCTTATTCAGATCGATGCAAATCGGGCTCGCAAACGCACTGGATATCTCTAACGGCATTGATCCGCATGGAGATGCGGCGGGACAAGTTGTTGATCCACAACTCTTGCCGATGATTCAGAAAGCTACCCGTGAGGGAATTGGGATGGCGCATGACACCACGCACCATGTCTGCGATTACTGGCGCAACAATCCCGATGCGGCTCTCAGATTGAAGCAAGTAGTGGCAGACGCCGCAAACGGAATCCCGCCGTAAGATCGGGGTCAGACTCGCAATGGCCGCGTGGTGGGTTTGGTGGCTCTCACCGCACATGCACCACGCGCCGGTACGAGAGCGCTTCGGCCACATGCACGCGCGCGACCGTTTCGCTGCCGGCGAGGTCGGCGATGGTGCGCGCGACCTTGAGCACGCGGTGATAACCGCGCGCAGTCAGGCGCATCGCCGATGCAGCTTCCGTCAACAGTTTCGCGCCTGAAGGCTCTGGAGTCGCAACGCGGTCGAGCAACTCGCCTTCCGCCTCCGCGTTCGTGCGCAGGCCCGAACCGTCGTAGCGCCGCCTTTGCGTCTCGCGCGCTCTTGCCACGCGTTCGGCAATCTGCGCGGTGCCTTCCGCGGGCGGCGGCAGGGCTAGATCCTGTGCGCTGACGCCTGCAACTTCGACGTGAATATCGATGCGGTCGAGCAGCGGACCGGAGAGCCGGCCCTGATAATCGGCGCCACATTTGGGCGCGCGTCCGCAAGCCTGCCCGGCATCGCCCAGATAGCCGCAGCGGCAGGGATTCATCGCCGCAACGAGCTGAAAGCGTGCGGGATAGCGGACATGCGCGTTGGCGCGCGCCACGACCGCCTCGCCGCTTTCGATCGGCTGGCGGAGTGAATCGAGAACCGCGCGCTGGAATTCCGGTATTAGGTAGCAGAGTTCCAAGGCAAAAACCCTTGTAATTCCGCGACTTAGTACCATTGGAGTCCCAGTGGGAAAGGCAAATTGCAGACCTACCTCTCAAGGCCCCGTTTGGGCTTCTATCTGCGCGTGCGGTAGGAGTCCGGCATGCGCCTTAAGCCCCTCGATGCCGTTGCAATTCTTGGCATGCCATTGGCTGTCGTTGGCATGATTGCCGATGACACGGGTATCGTCGCTGGCTGTTTTATCTTATCGGCGGCAGTAATTTCGTTCGCCGTACTTCGACACACCGAACTGACGATCTGGATTCGCATCATGGTGTGCGGACTAACATGCGCTCTTTTTACCGCCGCTGGCGTATTGATTTGGCACCGCAATTATGAGTCCGAGCTGCAAAAGAATACAGGACTGTTGGAGCCGGCGAGTGATCGCGTTCAGGCTAAGGTATGCGGGTTGCCGTCTAGCGATTACGTCATGTTGTTCATGGGTTCCAACACTTTTGTTCCGAACGTATTTCCAGCGACCGTAATATCTATGCAAGGGGAACCAATATTACAGATAGACCAATCCGGAGAGAACCTAGTTATAAGGAAGCTAATCCTTTTGGATGACAGGAATGACGTTTTAGTTGATATTGATCAAGATCACGTATGGATAAAACCAGACGTGCACTTCGATAAACCAGACACAAGCACAATTATTGTGCACGATCATTTAGGCAAGATTGTTCTCAGACTTAGGTTTCATAATCCAAACGTGCTGGAGATAACTGGGACGTTTCATCACCCTGGAGACGAGGCGTTGGTGATTAGTACGAAGAGCATTAGGTACGACAACTTACCAAAGTTTTGGATGAATTGTTTCAGAGGTCCGCATCTGGACGCCGGAACATATGGCATCAGGGTCATTGCCTAACTATATATCTTCGAGCCTCAACCCCTCCATTTCGAGAGCCGCCAGAGAGGCCAGAAAAAACGTAGCTGCAAACGTCCCACGGGCCAGCTTGGCCGTGATGGAGTTCCTGGTCTCTCCCTTTAGGCCATGCTTACCCAACCGCTCTGATAGGTCATCGTAGGTCAATCCTGCCCGTTTCAATTCGGCCTTCAGGAACCGGGACGCTCGGTCCGCGATCTCCGCCTCATTCTTCGCAAAAGCAGCCATGCATTCCTCACATGCCAGATGTGACAGAATGACACTATAAACGACGCTTATTCCTGTTGCAAGCGGTCCAGATCTGCCATATATGGCAGATACAGGACGTTTGAGACAGCAAATGGCGCAGCACTTCCTTCTCAGCACAAAGGCCCGGACGCTCAGTCTGGCGAACGTGCTGCGCCTTTCCGACGAAGAGGCTTACGACCGCTTCAAGGCTATCCGGTTTGCGGACAACGGCGGCGAAGCGTTTTGTCCCAAGTGCGGTTCCGTCGATACCTGGGCGCTCCCGAACCGGAAAATGTGGCGCTGCAAAGCTTGTCCCTGCCAGTTCTCGCTTACGTCGGGAACGATCTTCGCCAGCCGCAAGCTCTCGTTCCGGGACATTCTGGCGGCTATCGCGATCTTCGCGAACGGCGCGAAAGGTCACTCCGCGTTGCAGCTGAGCCGCGATCTCGACGTGCAATATAAAACGGCCTTCGTGATGGCCCACAAGCTTCGTGAAGCGATGGGGAACGAAGGCAAGTTCAAGACGCTTTCCGGTTCCGTCGAAGTGGATGGCGGCTATTTCGGCGGCTACATCAAACCGTCAAACCAAAAAGAGCATCGCCGCGATTTGCGCCTTGCGGCAAATCAGAACGGCAAGCGTGAATGCGTTGTGGTCATGCGCGAGCGCAACGGCCGGACCGTTCCCTACGTTTGCAAGACCGAAGATCAAGCCGTTCCGGTCGTTCGCTCGCATGTCGCGAACGGCGCAACGGTCTATGCCGACGAAGCTTCAATGTGGGACGCGCTGCACGCTTCCTACGCGACGAAGCGGATCAATCATTCCGTCGAATATGCGAACGGCGATGCATCGATCAATTGGGCGGAAAGCTACTTCTCCCGCCTTCGTCGCGCGGAAGTCGGCATTCATCATTCCGTCGCTGGCCCGTACCTCGCGGCTTACGCTGGCGAAATGGCATGGAGAGAAGACGCAAGGCGCGTTGACAACGGCGCGCAGTATCTTCGCATCACGCGCGCGGCGGCGGTTCATCCGGTTTCGCGCCAGTGGAAGGGTTACTGGCAGAAGCGGCGTGCAGCTTAGTGCGGTCCTGCGCCAGTGCATTGGTATGTCACGGTAACAAGCATATTCAAGCAGTTCCCGTAGCCGTTGAACTGCTGGCAATGATTTATTTGTCCGCCGAAAGCCTGTGCGTCCGTGTAGCCCCAAGCCTTACAGCGCGCTTGAGCCGTAACTAGAGCCAAGTTCATATCGACCACAGGCTTCTGAAACATCCCATATTCGTAAGAGAGATTGACCGTGCCATCGGCGCGACTTCCGCCGGTGGCTTGCAATGTCTCAGGTGTCGCGCACGCGGAAAGAGAAAGTATTGCCGCCGCATAGGTCGCGATCGCGAAAAGTTTCATACAGATTCTCCCCCGTACAAGGGGTAAATCATATCACGAATTCTCCGGTGTCTTTAGCCTTTCTCTGTCCCACCACCCTTTAATGGCACCACTTTCAGCGATGGCTTTTGCGAGCGCAACGTTTGCAGCCGATCAAATTCTCTCTTGATTCCTGGGTTTGCATCCAAATCATGCGGAATGAAATGTGCGAGCGCCCGTCGCACTACTTCCTTTGCGTTCGCCCCGTGATGCGCGCGGCAGAAGTCATCTAGCAGCGCATCAATCTCAGGCCCTAAACCAAGGCCCCTTCCGGTCGTGCGCGGCCTAGCCATATCCCCGCCATTGCGTTAATTAGCGCAAATTAGTATCTTCTGGGGCAGTGATTCGCGACTCGCCTTCGGGCAAGTCAAGCGGTTAAATGAAAAAGGCCCCCTGAAAAGGGGCCTAAATGAGTGGCGACGCCGCCGGGTCTCGAACCCGGAACCTGGGGGGTCAGAACCCCCGCTCTGTCCAATTGATCTACGGCGTCAACACTTTAGGGGGTCGGTCAGGTTGCACTGATCGACCCCCGCACTGCCTGCCGGTTCGACGCGGTAATCCGGTGGATACACGTTCCTCGTTCTCGGCCGGCCTACCCAGCCGTTAGCAGATTCGTCGCCATCCAGATTTTGTGCCGCCGCGAGCGACAGACCCGAATTATGGACGCGCGGATTGCGACCCGGCAAGAGATAAGTGGTAAACGTTCGTCTACCCACAACATCTTGTAGCTTGTCGAACGTGGCGGAATTGCTGGGAGATTCGGCGAGTCAAGATGTCCCGCGCGGTCATCCGCAGAAATATTTTCATTGCCAAACCGCGCTGCGAAACGGCGAGTCGTCAATCCGTCCGCATACGTCGCAGCAAATCAACGGAAGCGGCGCTGGCGCTGAAAGAGCGCCTTACGGAAGCCGACAGAATCGAATTCGAGGATCGTCAATTCAGCAGCCATTAAGCGTGACGCGATCATTTTATTGCTAATTTGTCTCAATTCCGGCTAATCCCGCGCCGCATGACTAATTGCCCGACTTGCGGAGTAGAGCTTCACGATATTCCGGACGACGTTGGGATTGATCCCAGCCGTTTCGAAGTCCATGCGGCGGGAAAGACAATACGACTCACACCTAGGCAGTTCGAGTTGTTCGCGGCGCTCTACCACAAGCTCGGCATTACGATATCGAAGAAGGCGCTAATCGCGCGGCTCTACAAGCTTAGACCGCATCGCGCGGCGCCGAACACAAAAACACTGGATGTATGGATCAGCATTCTGCGCAAGAAAATGCGGCCGTTCGGCTTCCGCATTGAAGCGCGGTGGGGCCTCGGTGTGGCGTTGTTCAGGGAACCAAGAATGGCCGTCACCCCGGAGCTGACGAAAGACGCCCCATAGCGCAGCAAGGGCCGGGAAAAGTAGCAAGCGACCGGACGCTAGAAGGGTCGCCCGGTCGCCGGCCATAAGGGGCCAGATCCAAGGCCGCGCGCTGCACGGCCTGTCCCGTCCGCGCGAAATCTAGCATCATCCGTAAGATGTAAGATGCAGGGCTGCATCCTACGCGGCCACGATCTCCCAATTGAGCATATCGCCCGGTCCCGGGGATGATTTCAGAATCTTTTTGACCCGTTTCCAGTGGTTCAGGCAGGCTCCCACGCGCTGCGTCATGACCCGGCGCATCACAAGGTCATCCCACGGCAGACCCCGCTCGCGCATAAGCAATTCCGTCAGGTCGCGGGTGTTCATCGGCCCCTTGGCCGTCCGTAGCGCGTCTAGGAGTATCCGGGTTACTTCCCCCTTGAACGCGCTGTGAGGCGGCGGGACGGGCCGTGGGCCGTGCTCAGATAGATCTATGTCCGGCTTGAACAGGCGGATGGACGCTTCGACGTGATCAAGGTTGCAGACGGCAACCTTCAATTTCCGCTGTAGGTCTTCGATCTGCCCGGCGATCTCGCGGCGCTTCTCTATCAGGCCGGTGACAACGTGCGGGAGTGGTTTGGTTAGGTCGCCCATTCACAGAAATTAGGTGACAGGCCTTCCGATTTCTCTGGAACTCTGCTACCTAATACCGTGGAATTCCGGAAGTTCGTCCAGAAACAAAACGCCGAGATGGGCGAGCGACACCTCGCCCGGCTTGACACGCACGCCGCCGCCGACGAGCGCCGGCATGGAAGCGGAATGATGCGGTGCGCGGAACGGACGCCGCCGCGAGATGGCGCCGTCGCGCAATTCGCCTGCGAGGGATTGGATCATTGAAATTTCGAGCGCCTCGCGCGCGTCAAGCGGTGGCAAAAGTCCGGCCAGTCGCGACGCGAGCATGGACTTGCCCGCGCCCGGTGGCCCGATCATCAGCATGTTGTGACCGCCCGCCGCCGCGATTTCGAGCGCGCGCTTTGCGGTCTCCTGTCCCTTCACGTCCTTGATGTCTGCGACCGGCCTCTCATCATCGGCGATTTTCGGTTCGGGCGCGCGCAACACCTGTGCGCCTTTGATGTGATTGACGAGCGCGATCAGGGACGGCGCGGCGATGATTTCGATCTTGCCGGCCCAGGCGGCCTCCGCGCCGCTCGCGGCGGGGCAGATAAGGCCGCGACCGGCTTCGGATGCCGCAAGCGCCGCGGGAAGAACGCCCGCGACTTGTGTCAGCGCGGCGTCGAGCGAGAGTTCGCCCAGCGCCGTATAGCCGGCCATCTCGCGCGCCGGCAGGACGCCCATCGCGGCGAGGATCGCGAGCGCGATCGGAAGATCGTAGTGGCTGCCTTCCTTGGGCAGGTCGGCCGGCGCGAGATTGACGATGATGCGCTCCGGGGGAAGTGCCAGTCCGATTGCGGATAGTGCGGCGCCGACGCGCTCGCGGCTTTCGCCGACCGCCTTGTCCGCAAGCCCTACAACGCCGAAATACGGATTGCCGTGCGCGATGTGCACCTGCACGTCCACCTCGCGCGCTTCGATCCCCTGGAAAGCGACGGTATAGACATGTGCGGCCGGCATGCGAGTCCCCCGAGAATTCGTGACGGCGGACTCTGCATGCGACTCGTCGGCTCGATATGTTGCGAGTGTACCGAAGTTTCGCGGCGGCATGATCCCGAGACGGATCGAGATTTCCACGACGACAGATTTAGCGCGGAGGACGCAGAGGTAGCGCGGAGGACGCGGGGGAGAAGAATGGCGCGCCAAAGGCGCGCAGCTCTTTCCTCTGCATACCCTGCGCTTCCTCCGCGCCCTCTGCGCTAAAAGTCTTATTTGACGATATGCTCATGCGAGCAGGATTCCGGCGGCGAGGCCCGCGATGAGAAAACGTGTGAGCCAACCGAGGCTGTGCGCGACCGTGATGAGCGGATCGGTCTTGATCCAGAAGCCGTTTGTTACCTGCATCACCAGCGGGCCGCCCAGCCAGGCGGCGAAAGCGAGAAACAGCGCGGACGGAATCGAATGCGCGTGGCCGTGGATGCAGAGTGCAACAACAGCGAAGGCAGTCAGATAGCCGAGCACGCTCGAGATCGCGATGGCGCGCGTGTCCGCGGCCTTGCTCCGAAGTCCGGGCCACCAGACTTCCGGATACCGATTGTAGCGCTCATGGAAGAGAACGCCCATGAAGAGCCAATCGGAAAACATGTTGATTGTACCCGCGGCGAGGACTGCCACGAGAATGCGAAGATACGACATGGCCGATTTCCCCTGTCAGTTCAGGGGGACAGTATGCACCAGGATCTGCGGACAAGCCATCTATGTCATTCGCGCCGAAGCGCGAATCCAGGGGCGCATGACGCGTTTGCCCTGGGTTCCGCTTCTCAGGCTGTGAGAGA
>PKWC01000045.1 GCA_003131925.1 Alphaproteobacteria bacterium
GTTCGACAAGCTCACCATGAGGGCGTCATCCTGAGCTGGTCCCCCGGTTAAACCGGGGGAAGATGAAACCCGAATCATATTTCAGCGATAGCGAATACGCAGGAATGCCCAATCACAAGGGAGAGACGGATGCTTGCACACAAATTTCTTCTAATTGACGCGCCCGTTTCGGCGGTCTGAGATTTGAGGGCATGCCCGCGCAAGCGCATTCAAGCGCCAAGGCTCGGCGCCAACACGCGAACTTGCTTGCCGGATTGCTCGCGGGAGTAACGAAGAGCCCGCGCTCCGCGGTCATCCGCCTCGCGAATTCAACGAAATTCCGAGGTGAAGCGCCTTTTGCCGGATGGCCCCTTCGGTTCTCCTGAAGGTGCGGGCGATCTTCGGCGCCGGGGTTTTCGCCTTTGCGAGCGACTTGAACTTGCGGACGTCGGCGCTGCTCCAGGCGCGGCGCTTGATTTTCTTCTTCGGCATGTCATCTCCTGATTCGTTGAACTCACCTACTGTAGCACGAAGTTGGGGGTTGTCGATATAGCAAGAGAAGATAAGGATGCATCTTTGTTTCATCCTGGCCGGACGGCAACGCGGACGCATGGTACGGGAAACAAACACAAATAGCGAACAAACAAGCCGATAGCCGGTCCGAAGGGAGTTTGCAAACACTCCCTATTCCATTGCTGCGTAGGCGAGCGTCCGACAGCTGGTATGGTCCCCGAAGAAGTTTTCAGCGCTGGCCCGCTGCTCCGGCGCGAGCCGATCCGATGTCATCAGCTCCACTGGGGTATTTGTGACCTGCGAAATCGCCCATTTTGCCAGTAGAGCGTTATCACGAAATCAAAAGCGTGCATCCGATCGCCCCGTCCACTCCCGATCAGCGCGACGTAGCCGCCACCAATTCCGCTGGCGTCCAGAGCCGGATTTCTCATCGCCCTGCTTGCGCGAGCTTGTCGCGCTGGTCTGTCAGGCGCTCGAGCAGTGCTTCCTGATCGGCAATACGTTGTGAAACCAACTCGTCGTCGGCGGCACCGGAATAAGCGGCCGCCTGCTCGACCAGTTCGCGCAGGTTTTCCCTGATCTCCGCGATGCGCGCGTCGATTTCTGCGATGTTCGGCTGGGGGTCAGGCATGGTTCGATCATCTCCTGTGCATGCATCCAGCGCCGCGCGTTAGGAGCGAGCGGGCTTGCGTGTCGCTGCGATCTTATCCCGGCGCTTCCACATGCCAAGAGCCCCGCGCGTCTGTGGCGTCGCCCTGGACGCGGCCACCGCGCCGGCGCGGGGTCCCGAAGGTTGTGCGGCCCGGGATTGCGCCGGCTTTGTTTGAAGACGTATAGGCACCGATCGCGGAGCGCGTGCGGGAGCGAATAGCTGAAAACCTATCCTGTCAATTCCTCTGGCACCGCGACCGGGGGGTACATCGAATAGGATTTTGGAGATTTCATGCTTTCAAGAGCGCTGCATTGCTGTTCTCCACGCGCCGGCGCAATCGCGGTCGTGGCAACAATTCTAGCGGGTATGGTCTCTGCTCAAAGCCGCTCGTCCGGAACCGAATGGCTCACACCCGATGTTGAAGCTCGTCTGCTCTTTACCGGGAGGCACCTGAGGGGCGCCATGGCGGTACAGGAGGTGAAAAGCGGCACAATCGTTTCCGCTTTGGATTCGGACGGGCCGGTATTGCCGCTTTCCGTCGTGAAATTATTCACCGCTGCCATTTATTTGGAGCACCGTGGAGCATTGCCGACTGGGTCTGCCGGCGACCCCGGCGCATTGGTGACCTATGGTTCGGACGACGCCGGGCGACAATTGGCGCTGAACCTCCGCCACGCACTTGGAAGCGCCACTCTGCTCCGCGATCTGGAGCGTTTCGGTTTTCCGCGATGCCACCGGGGCGTGACCGATTGTACAACCCTCACACCCGACGCCGGCGACGCGGAATGGGCGAATGCAATGTCGCTCGGCGAAACCGATTTCCGCGCAACTCCGCGGGGTCTGTCGCACTTCCTTCGGATCATTGGAAATGGTGGAGCCGCGCCGGGGGAAGGTGGCGGGCGGGCTATGCGTCCGGAAACGGCCCGCCTTCTTCAGTCGGCAATGATCGATACCGTGCACTTTGGTACAGCGCGTGGAATTCGAGACAGGCTTGGCGTCAAAGGACAAATCGGTGGAAAGACCGGAAGCGGCCCAGGCGGCGCGCGCCTGCTGGATGGAATCTTTGCGGGCATTGTCTTCGACCGCGCAAACATCGCCCGCTACACGGTGCTGACCTATGTGCGCAGCGGCGGCCTCGGCGGGGGGCCGCGGCGAAGATTTCGGCGGACATGGCAACTTTACCTTCTGAGCAGCAAGAAGAACTGAGATTTCGTCATGCCTGGCTGCACGCTGTACTCGACCGCTTCGGCGGCAATCAAATACAGGAGCGGTCCTGGATCAGCACCCAGTTCTCATTTCTATCCTCTCTGGTGCGCAGGCATCGCGTCGAATGCGCTCCCGCAAATTAGTGCGCCTTGGGTAGCGCGTTCGTGCCCGTGAACCGGTTGTATCTTCGCTTGGCAATCGCAACCCATGCCACAGCCGCCAGATGGGCAATATGAAAATATTGGCGAGGTTGAGTGGGATCAGTCTCCAACATGAAGCCGGTGGGAAGCTCTCTGGTATTTGCGGCATAATAGGAACCATCGTGTGCCCGCATCGCATCGATCGCTTTCATAAATCCGGCCGCCTCATCATTGTGGCCGGACAGTTCCAGCAACAGCGCAACCTGCGCCGTACCCTCGGTCCAAAGACCCTCTTTCGCTTCGCTGTAGGCGAAACCATCGCCGTCCCGCAATTTGCTTTGTGCCATCGCCGCTTTATAGCGTGTGGCGGCCCCCGGAATCGCAAGCAGCGGCCATGTCTGGGCGTCCAGCGCCAGATAGAGATTGCGCGTTTTTCCGTCTTCCGTGGTCCCCACCGCGAAGCAACCGCATTTTGGCCGCCACATGGCGCGCATGAAACTCTGCGCCGCACGGGCCTCCACCAGCCAAGTCTTGTCGCCAGTCGCTTGCGCCAGGCCCGCGAACGCCGCGGCCAAATCTGCGTTGTGTTCGGTCGATTTCCACGCCTCGACAACAGGCGCGGGCTCATGGGCGAAGGTGCCCCCCGTAAAACCGCCGCGTCCGCGTTTGCTGCGCCACTGTTTGATCCACCCTCCTATACGCACCGCGCCATCCCTGTAGCGGTGATCCCCCGTCGCGCGGTCAAGCGCCAGCAGGGCAAGGATCGCCCAAGCCATATTGCCGTTGTCGCTCCGACCTGGTACCGATCCTCTACCCACTTATTCTGCTTGGCGTCCCACCACCCAGCCAGCTTCACCGGGCCAGGGCCGATGCGGCCCGCGAGGTATGCGTTGCGCAAGCGCCCGTCATGCCAGTGACGGTCACGATCCAGAGCAGCGAGAATTGCGTCACCAATTCGCGCGGCATCCTTGGCTTCATTGCAGGCAAGCAGCGCAATCGTCGCGACTGCGTTGTCGTAAAGGAATGCCGCTGCATGCAGGGGCCCGGATTTTACGGTCGGATAGCTCGCAAGAAATTCAGGCGCGGAAGCGTGCGCATCCATAGAACCGGAAAGATATGAGCATGCCGTTGGCAGGTCTGCTGCGGAGGCTTGCGCACCTCCGAATAGTTGAACGCACAAAATTACCCCCGCAGCAGTCAAAGCTTTGCGGGTCATTAGGCTGGGCGTTGGTCTTGGAGTCCCCTGAGCATGGCCTTAATATCGCACGGGTTGACGATGAGAGGGAGAGGTAATGAGCGCCATAAGGTTCGGGGTATGCGCTTTAGAATGTCGTCGACAACGTCACGAACACACTGCGGCCCGGCTCGGTCCAATAGAGATTGTCGCCCCCCATACCGTTATAAGGATTGCCCAAGGTCGTTCCCGGATTGTAGATGATCTTGGTCACGTTCGTGAGGTTTTGCACATCGAGCTTGATAAAGGCGTTCTTCACGACGTCGGTCAGACGTGTGAGGTCGTAATCAAGAGAGGCGTCAAGGGTGAAGAAGGGAGAACCCGACCCGAGGCCATCATCGCCAGGACGCGCGCCCGTGTATTTTCCGAGCAGCGACGCATAGAACCCGTAGCGATTGAAGATGCCGCCGACGACCCAGGTGTCTTCCGGCGTACCGCTGATCCAGCCGTTGGGCGTGGTATAGAGGGACCGGTTCGTCTGCTTTGCGCTGTTCAGCGAGCCGTTGGCGTAGGCGCTGAAGCCGCCGCCGATCACGTAAGTCAGTTCGCCCTCCAAGCCCATGTAGCGCGCACCGCCGAGCGAAATCGGGCCTGACACCCCGCCGAACGTCTTGATCTGATAAAAATTCGAGAAATCGATGTAATAGGCGTCCGCCGAGACAACGAGATCGTCGAGCTGCCTCGAGCTGCCGATTTGATAGTTCCATGTGTTTTCCGGCGTAAAGTTGGACTGACCCGGGGCACTGGAATTGAATATCTTTTCGTTGGGCGCGAGGAAGCCTTTTGCAATCTGCGCATAGGCCGTCCAATCCGGTTCGAAGGCGTAATGCGCCTCGATGGAAGGAAGCACCGAGTCGTAGGTATTGCTGTACACGTTGTACAATTCGCCATTGATATCGACCGGCGCGTTGACGCTTCTCTGGAACCACGAATAGCGGACGCCGGGCGACAACGTCAGTGCGTCGGTGACGTCCCAGTCCACCTGCACATAGGGCTGCATGGTCAGCAGGTTCTGCGTCAGCAGTCGGTCGATGCCGCCATCGAGCGTGATTCCGGGAGTTCCGGGGGCGATTACGAGTGCGCCGCCGCCATTGAGGGGATCAAAGTTCGGCGCGAACCCATCCGACATGTCCACTTCGCGGAGCGAGCGGACATTGAACTGGTGATCGTACCAGATGCCGAACTTCACGTCGCCAATAGGCAGATCCTTGGTTACGCGGGTGATCGTGCCGACGGAACGGTAATCGTTTTGCAGCAATTCTCCGGGAACGCCGAATTGCGGCGAACCGCCGTACGTCGGCACCACAAGATCGGGAAAGGCTTGGGGTCCCTGGCCGTTGGGGTCTTCACCGTTGAAGCCGCGATGGTAATAGCCGTAGGTGTAGACTTTCGTGTCCAATTCCCAGCCCGAACCGAAAGTCGAGGCCAAATCCATATATTCGAAATCGGTCGTGATGTGGTCGAGGTTGTAGCCGAAGTAATTCTGCTGTGCCGGGTTGTTCGATAAGCCCCAATTGGGACCGAGCGTGTCAATCTCGTTGCGGGTGGCGCCGAGCGAGATGCCCTGGTGGATGTGGTTCACCATGGCCACAACAGCGAGCGTCGTGTTGCTGCCGAGCGGTTGCACCAGCTTGAAGAAGACGTTCTGGCGCTCCTGCCCTTCGTTGGTCAGGTAGCCGTCCGACTTAAGGTTCTCAAGGTCGACCATAATGCGCGTACCGTCCGTATCGTCGATCGCGCCGGAATCGAACTCGAAGCCGTAGAGCAGTGTGTTGAAGCTGCCGTAGCTGACGTAAGGATTGAAGCCCATCTCTTCTGACGGGCTTTTGGACAGCATGTAGACCGTGCCGCCGAAGGTGGCATCGCCGATAGTCGCTCCGGTGCCGGGCCCGCGGTCGACGGTGATCTCGCCCAGGTCATGCGCCATGAAATACGACGTGGTATGGTGTGTGAAGTCGTTCGAGTCCCCCCACGGAATGCCGTCGAAAGTGACGTTGAATTGGCCGTCCTGGAAACCGCGGACCGAGATGGCCTGGCTTTCCGAGAGGCCAGGTCCGTTGGGCGCGATATCGAAAGTGCTGGGCGTGAACTTGATTGCCTCGTCATAGTTTGTCGACGGCGCGAAGTTCTTTTCGATGAAATCGCCGGAAATGACCGAGGTCGGCTGAACGGCGTCAAGTGGCGCAACCGACGGCGCGATCGCCGCTGCACCGCCTAGCGGATGGCCGGTTACGATGATCGTTTCCACCGGCTGCGTCTGAGCATGAACCATCGTGGGCACGATGGCGACCGCGCTTGTCAGCAAGGCACGGCGTACGGCATTGGTGGACGTCCGTCCGCCTATGGAGAGTTTCACGGGAGCCCCCTTCAAAGAAGGGGCCTACTTTAAGCGTGCTTTGCAACACTGATGTGAATAGAGGGTGGGGCTGAGAGGGGCGTATGAATATTTTCCTGCCGATCTAAGTGAAAATTGCATCATTCCTCCCGCGAGCGTGATCGCAAATATTTTTTTCAAAGTTTTGCGCAGTGAAAACGCACCAAATCCGCCTAATTTCCGAACTTTGGGGAGCAATGAACGCAACATGAATTGGCGCGTCCGCGGAGGTTCATCCCGTCGATCCATATTAGGGGCGACATAGAACGCGTTTGATCACTCGAACGCGCCAAACCGAGAAGGAAGATTGATCATGAAAACGATCGCGAAAATGGCGGCGGGCGCATTGATAGCTTGTGGCGCCACGCTGGCGGTTGCTGCTCCGGCGAATGCGGGAGTGAGAATCGGCGTGGGTATTGGCGTGCCGGTCGTACCCGCTTATGGCGCGTCGCCGTGTTACGCGTACGGCAACCCGTACGACTGTGGATATCCCGCCTATTACGGTCCTGGTTATGTCGGGGCCTATTGGGGCGGACGCGGCTACTGGGGTGGCTATGGTGCGCGCGGCTATTGGAGCCATGCTGGCTGGAGGCCCGCGGTTCGGGTTGGTGTGGGACATGGCTTCGGCCATGTGGGCTTTGGCGGTGCGCGTCGCCTCTAAGTCTTCGTAAACTCAGGTTCGGGAGTGCGCGGCTGCCAAAATCGGCGGCCGCGAAATCCCAACAATCATCCAGCCCAGGACCTTCCGCGAAAATACAACGAAACCTCGGGAGATTTCAGAACTAAAGGAAGGTTCGGGGGCAGAGCTCGAATCTTTTGCGACTTTTCGATGGCGTAGCTGCGCCGACACGATCAATATTGAAGGCGGCCTCGAGTTTACGTGCAGCGGCCGGCGCGACGCTTCTTTGTGCGAGCGTATTCCGACTCTCACCCCGTACACGGGTGCGATGCAAAGCGGGAGAATCGCGTGACGGGACGAACCGCGCGCACCATCGCTGGATTTGGTGCAGCCATTTTGGCGCTCTCGACCGGTGCCGCACTTGCCGGGCCGCCGTTCATAACGGACGATCCCGAGCCGGTCGATTTGGGCCACTGGGAAGTATACGCGTTCTCTGCGGGTGCGAGCGGTCGCGACGACACGACAGGACTCGGCCCAGGCATCGAAGTCAATTACGGCGCGGCGCCCGGCCTGCAACTGCACATCATCGCAGGCATGTCTTACGACGATCAGCCCGGAGGACATCTGAACGTGGGGCTGAGCGATACGGAGCTGGGCGCCAAACTTCGCTTCATCAATCCCGGCGACGACGACTGGTATCCGCAAGTGGGCATCTTTCCGCTCGTCGAGGCACCGACGGGCGATGCGAAGCGCGGCCTCGGCGCAGGCGCATGGCAGGAATTCCTGCCGCTATGGCTCCAGAAGGATTGGGGCAAGTGGACAACCTATGGCGGCGGCGGATACTGGATCAATCCGGGACCCGGCAACCGGAATTACTTGTTCTTCGGCTGGTTGCTGCAGCGGCAGCTGACGAACGATTTCGCGCTCGGCGCAGAAGTGTTTCACCAGACATCAAGCCTCGTCGGCCGCGCTTCGTCGAGCGGCTTCAACGTGGGCGGCATCTATGATTTCAGCGAGCACTATCATCTGCTCTTGTCCGGCGGGCGCGGCGGGCTTCTCTATGCGGTCGATGCGCCTGCCGTCGGATACCCGACCACCTACTATCTGGCATGCCAATGGACATTTTGACCTTGACCGTACACCCACCATTTGCTCACGATGACGTGCGCGCAATTGCGCGGCGCCACAGAGCGGTGGAAACTGGCATAAACGAGATACGCCGAATCGTGACTGACGATCAACTATCCCACTCTTGACGACTTTCGACGCGCGACAGACGACCGCGAATCTGCGGTTGGTTTGTTGGGAATGATGAAACCGTCGGAGGAACCGATGAGCGCACTGGAGAAGGCGAAACTCGACGTGCTGACACCGACGATTGGTGCGCGGATTGACGGCGTCGATCTCTCGGAGCCCTTGGACGATTCGAATATCGCAGCAATCCGTCGGCTGTTTCTCACCCATCGCGTAATCTTCTTTGAGGATCAGAATCTGTCTCCGCAACAGCACCGTGATTTCGCGGTGCGATTTGGCACATTTGAACTGCACCCGTTTTATCAGGCCCATCCCGAGGTCCCGGAACTCGTCGTTCTGGACACGGGAGCGCACAGCCCGACCGATAACGATCACTGGCATACGGATATGACCTATTCGCGCGAGCCGCCCATGGCCGGCATTCTCTATTCGCGGCTGATACCGCCGCATGGCGGCGACACGCTGTGGGCGGATATGCATGCTGCGTATCTGGCCTTGTCCGGTTCGCTCAGGGCGCTGCTCGACCCGCTCGACGCCGTACACGATCTCGCGAAGGCTTTTCCGGCCGAGCATCGGGCGGTGCGAACCTCGGGCTCAGACAAGTACGAGGAAAAGATGAGAGCCAATCCGCCGGTGCTTCATCCCGTGGTCCGAACCCATCCGGAGACGGGCGAGGATTNNCGAAGGTTTTACGACCGCCATTCAAGGACTCACGAAGAAAGAAAGCGACGAACTTCTGGGGTTTCTGTTTCATCACGTGCACAGGCCGGAGTTCTCCGTGCGCTGGCGCTGGAAGCCAAACACGGTCGCAATGTGGGATAATCGTTGCACCCAGCATTACGCGGTGAACGATTACCTTCCGCACCGCCGGGTCATGCACAGAGCGACGCTCAAGGGTTCGAGGCCGTTCAACCGCTCTCGCCCAACTTCGTGCAACTGAAAGNNAGAAAATCCGCGATGCGATGGACCAGAAGCCGCTCGCCTTCCATGGCACGACCTTAGCTGGTGGAGCGTATGTCGGGGGTACGAAGTTTTCCATACGGGACTTGGTGAAAATAGGGTGACACGAAACATATTTACCGGCTTGTGACAGGGATGCAGTCCAAGTGTACCCGAGCTAGGGTAAAGTATTAGCAGTCGCCGGATTCCTGTCGCCGGATTCCTAATGTGAGTCGTTACGAGCACCGCTGGGCATTGGCATCCGCACTCAATGTGCGGGCCGGTTGATGATAGAGTGCCTCTCGCATTGGGTATGGTGGCAACTTTTTTTGGGGCGGCCTGGAGCGCGGTGGTTTCGATGTTTCGAATTTTCAACATTTCAAGCGAATCCATCAAAGCAAAAATGGATGCCAACCTGACCGCCGGTCTCGGCGTCCGACCGGCCGATACCGATGCGCCGCCGATGGTGTCTTCGACTGTCGATCCGGGCGTGTTGCGGCGACGGTTCGACCGCCGCGACCGTTGGTTGCGGCGCACTGCTGTTAGTTGGGCGATCGGCCTCATCGCGTCACTGCTGATGCTGTACTACAGCTACAGCCATCCGGACCCAGGGGATTCCCAGGGATTTGCCGCAGCGGTGCTGGAGGGATATTGGCTCATCCCGATGATGCTCGTGGGCATCGTCTGGCTCCTCGTCTGCCCGCTCCTCCCGCCGCGGCGCTTGGCGCTCTACGAGCACGGCATTGGGGTCGGTGAATGTTTCATCGCCTTCGTCGACCTCGCGCGGATTGAGTGCGACCGCCGCATCGAGCTCTCGTTTCGGTCGAAGTACGATTTCGACAACTACGTGACCGAGTGGCGCTTCCACGGCAAGGACGGATCGATTGCGGAGTATGTAGTCAGATATTCCCGACGCAAGGATCCCTTTGTCGAGATGGACGACTTCAACGATGCGCTGCGTGCGGCGGGGATCGCGCTCGAGCTCAACGAGCCGAAATTGTGGCAGCCATCGCCCGCCTGGGCGAAAGTGGTCGGCATCGGCATCGTTCTTATCATCACCGCGGTCGTATTGGGGATTCAATGGGCTTTGGGACTTCGCTGAATTCCGTCGACGATTTGAGGAACAACAGGCTCATATCATTCGGCGCAAAATCGGGGTCAGACTCCTAATTCGGTTCGCCGCTACAACTGGCGCACCGGACAGGATGAAAATGAGAACTGGGTGCTCGTCCCGTCCGCCAAAAAATTCCGGCACCGGGCGAATTCGACTTGGCAATCAGATAGGGCAAGCCGCCATTGATGTTCGGATTTTCCGCCCAAATTTTGGGGCTGAAGCCTTTCGGCAGACCGGAAGTCGTTTTGCGTGTGGGTTAGCCCCTTCGAATTTGGAAGGCGGGCCAGATTTGACGACACCTTGCCTGCGGTCTTGAATGGCCGTGCGGGGTTTTGGGGTGATGGGACGTGGTGGCGACAATCCTGCGCGAGCTGCAGCGGCGCAATGTCATCCGCGCTGCCCTCCTCTATGTGACCGGCGTATGGGCGCTGGCGCAAGGTATCGCCGCGCTCGGACCTTCGCTTGGCACACCGGAAGGCGCGACCCGCTGGTTTCTGATCGCCGCCGCCATCGGCTTTCCGTTCTGGCTCGCGTTCGCCTGGTTCTATGAACTGACGCCCGAGGGCATCAGGCGCGAGAGCGAGGTCGATGCCGACAAATCCATCCTGAAAGCTACGGGGCGGAGACTCGATTTCCTGATCATCGGCGTGCTGGCCGTCGCGGTCGTGCTTCTCTTGACCGACCGTCTCGTGCGGCGCGACACAGCCGGCACGCCTCCGCCTGTCATCGCGGAGAAGTCCATTGCCGTGCTGCCGCTATTGAACGAGAGCGGCGATGCCAATGCGCTCTATTTTTCGGATGGTCTGTCGGAAACCTTCATCGATGCACTGTCGCAATTCCCCGGACTCAAGGTCATCGCGCGAGCCTCGTCTTTCCAGTTCCGCAACAGCAAGGAGCCGGTCGCCGTCATCGGCGGGAAGCTCGGCGTCGCGCATCTGCTCGAAGGGAGCGTGCAGCGCGCAGGAGATGCCGTGCGCATCAGCGCCGAACTCATCAGTGTGAAGGACGGCACGGCGATATGGTCCGAGCATTACGACCGGCCCTACAAAGATCTGTTCAAGCTGCAGGACGAGATCACCAACGCCGTCGCCACGTCGCTAAAGTCGAAACTGCTTGGCGGCAGCAGCGCCCCGCCGTCGCAAAGCGAACGCCCGCCCAGCGGCAATCTCGATGCCTACAACGTTTATCTGGAGGGCAGTTTCTATTCGCATCGCCAAACGCTCGAAGATCAGCGCAAGGCCGTCGTGGCTTTCAACACGGCCGTCGAGCTCGACCCCGACTATGCCGCCGCCTGGGCAAGGCTGAGTACCGCGGAACTCAATGTGGTTTTGAATTCGGGTTCTTCCGCCGCGCTGACGCAGGTTCTGCCGCAAGCGCGCGAGCACGCCGAAAAGGCGGTCGCCCTGGCGCCGGACCTCGCGCTGGCGCACAACGGCCTTGGCAATGTGTTCAACTACGAATCCAATTGGTCCGGCGCAGAGGCGCAATTTCGCCGGGCCGCGCAATTGGCGCCTGGCTTGGCCGGCGCTAAAACAAATTTGGCCAACATGACTGCGACACTCGGCCGGCCTAAAGAGGCTGTCGCGCTCCTGCAGCAGGCTTTGAAGCTCGATCCGCTGCGATCCAATGTCTACTTGAATCTTGCCAGCTATCTGATGCCGCTGGGTCGGCTCGACGAGGCCGAAACGGCAGTCCGCAATGCCATAGCACTACTGCCCGACGGCACTGACTTTTACGAGACGCTGTCGGAGATCGACATCCTGCGTGGCAATGCCAGGGCAGCGTTGGCGGATGCCCAACAGGAGCCGCCAGGACTGTACCACGACGTTGCTGTTACGCTGGCGCTGCAGATCGGCACTGACCGCGCCGCTGCCGATGCGACGCTGAAGACTCTCATCGCCAAATACAGCCAGGATGGGCCATATCAGATCGCCGAAACCTATGGCCTGCGCAAGGAGGCGGACAACATGTTTAAATGGCTGGAGCACGCGCGCGCGGCGCAAGACCCTGGGCTCCAGAGCCTGCTCTCTGATCCGTTCATCCTGCTCTATCGGCACGATCCGCGCTTTGGGAAACTGTGCGAAGAACTGAAGCTACCGGTGCCGAAGGATTAGCTCTCCTACTGAGCCGACACAGTGGTTGCGTCTCGCGTCAGGCCATCCCGGCGATGACGCTTTCCGGCTCACAATTTGCTGTATTTTGTTCGCGCCGAAACGGATGGTCGGAATACAGACGTTCTGCTGAGCTTGCACGAGAGCGTTCGCCAGCCCAGCGGCCTGCGTTCAGAGAGTGGCAGACCGAGCACGACCGCATCGCCGCGGCGCTGGGTTGTTGTGAAAAAGACGAGCGCCTTAGACGCGCCCGCCTGTCTCGCTTTCTCATGAGTATTGTTACGGAGCGATGTTCCGGCGCGCCACCCACTGCGATCCGCTGAATTGATCAGCGCAAGTTTGGCGGGTGTGAACCCCAGACGGCGAGTGTAACAATCGACGTACGCTTCACCAAAAACCCAGGAAAACTGGCGCACCGGACAGGATAGAAGTGGGAACTGGCTGCTAGCCGTCGTTCATGCATGAACCGTCCCAGCATCGCGGACGGATAGGTAAAGTCCGCTCGCGCGAGTGCGGCGTTGCGCACAGCCCGGGCGCTACGGCGTAACCTCCCAGACGGTGCCCCAGCCGTGGGCGCCGCCCCCCTCAGTCGTGCCGTAGAGATTGCCTTTCTTGTCGAGGATGACAGCGCTAAAGGGATAGGTTCCGTCGCCGCTGCCGCCGCCAAGACCGTAGAGCACGGCCTCTGTCCACGCGCCGCCTGATTTGAACAACACAAAAACCGTACCTTCGTCATCCGCTCCGCCATCGACCGTCGTGCCATAGAATGTTTCCGACCGGCTCGGCACGAGCCCGGCGTAAGGATACGCGCCATCTGGCCCGCTGAAGTTGTAGAGAACCTTTTCCTTCCAGGCGCCGCCGGATTGGGTGAGCTCGAAAACGATTCCGAATTTGTGCGTACCCCCGTACTTCGCGGCGCCGAAGAGCGCGCCCGATTTGTCCATGACGAGTCCGCCATTCAGGTTGCGAGGTGGCACACTTCTGACCGGGGATCGAGATGCACAACTTACGTTTCGGCTTTAATATCTATCTTGTCGTCGGAATCTGCCAGTTTTCGCTCGGCCATGCTGGAATCATGCGATAATCCGACGGACCCTTTCCAAACGTCTCGTGCGCCTTGACACCGGCATGTGCTAATGATTGCATCACATTAAGAGTTCTTTAACCCTCAGGGGAGGAAGCAAAATGCGCAATCTGTTGTTAGCTTCCGTGGCCGTGGCTGGTTTCGCCATGGCCACGTCACCGGCCGGGGCCGGAACGTGGGTCTCTCCCGTTACGGTTTCAGGCAGTTCGTCGATGTCGGTCTTTGGCATTACCGACGCGAACGTCATCTCCGGAGACTATGTAAGCTCCTCGAGTGGCGTCCAGCACGGATTCGTCGGACCGTTCAACGGCAGCAATTATACGAGCTTCGACGATGGGGGCGGTACCACGCAACCGCGCGGCATGAACAACAAGGGCTACATCGCCGGCTATGATATAACGACGCTGACTCCTTGGGAGCGCACTCCGGGCGGGACACTCACGGACGTCACAAAGAAGGGCACCACGCTCAACCAACTCGCCCAGGGCATGAACAAGCACAATGTCTTCGCGGGCAATTACGACGATACGAGCGGCGTCAGTGTCGGTTATCTTGGAAAGAACGCCAAGTTTATGAGCAAGATCAGGCTCCCGATCTCGAATTCGGGAGTGGCTGGGCGCGGGGTCGATGCCGCCGGAGACGTAACCGGCTGGTTTATCGACACCAGCACCGGCCTGCAACACGCCTACCTGATCATCGGCGGAACCGCGACCCAAGTCGATTATCCCGCCGCCAAATACACTGTGGGGGAGGGATTAAACGACAAAGGCATAATGTCCGGCCAATACGAGGATTCCAGCAGCCTCCTCCATGGCTTCATCTACAAGATTAGCACCGGCAAGTTTACAGCCCTTGACATCCCCGGTGGCTCGAACACACAGGTCTGGGGCATCAGCAACAGTGACGTCGTTGCGGCCTCCTACCCGGGTGCAGCAAACGGCTATGTCTACTGCATGAAGGCGACGACTTGCCCCGCTCCGGGGGTGGAGGTGGTGGAGAAGGAGATCACCGTGCCGCTGAAGAGCATGCCGCACTATCCGTGCGTGAACGGATGCCGCACGCCATTGGCGCCTAACGCCATTCACGTCGGTTCCTGGATGCCGCGCGCTCCGCAGCTTGCTCCGGGGAAATTTGCTCCGGCGCAGCCGTAAAGCCGGATTTTCAATCAAGTTCAGGCCCCCATGCCTCTAGGCATGGGGGCTTTTTTGTCCGGCACGGATTGGGAGATTCCGCGTAATACGTCGAACGCCTGCGTGCAGCTTGCCCGTTAAAAACACAACGCCACTCGCGGCCAGATGCTTCGCCACTCGATCCCCAAGGTGCCACATTTAATTTCTGACTGAATCGACGTGCGATTGGAGTTCATCGATAGGATGCGCGCGATGAAACTACTTTGGTATGAGTTCGGTGTTTCGTCCTGTGATCATGCCGCCGAAACAGGAGAACGCGCCGCCCGGATCGCGGCTGATCTCGGCTGGTGCACCGGACAGGATAAAAGTGC
>PKWC01000261.1 GCA_003131925.1 Alphaproteobacteria bacterium
CGTAGCCCACAAGGGGAGAGGGCTCAAGAACGAGGACCTTCAATCATTCAAGCGCGGGTGAGGGGTGCAACCGCTCAGGCGCGGGTGAGGGGCGCCTCAATGCATCGTGTGCATGATGTTTTCGATGGCGGGGCCGAGGATGACCACGAACAGGCAGGGCAGGAAGAAGAGCAGCATCGGCACGGTGAGCTTGGGCGACAGGGCGGCGGCTTTCTTCTCCGCCAGCAGCATGCGCTGCTCGCGGTTTTCCTGCGCGGTGACGCGCAGCGCCTGTCCGACCGGCGTGCCGTATTTCTCCGCCTGGTTGACGGCGGCGGCCACGGCGCGGACGCCGGAATGGGCGCAGCGCTTGGCAAGATTGTCATAGGCCGTCTTGCGGTCGGGCAGGTACGAAAGCTCGGCCGTGGTCAGCCCGAGCTCCTCCGCCAGTTCGGGCGATTGCGCGCCCACCTCGGCGGAAACGCGCGTGAAGGCCGTCTCGACCGACATGCCCGATTCGACGCAGATCAGCATCAGGTCGAGCGCGTCGGGGAAGGATTGCATGATCGACGCCTGGCGCTTGTTGATCAGGTTGCTGACAAAGAGGTCGGGCAGGTAGAAGCCGGCGAGGCCCGCGCCCAGCGCCGCGTTGAACTTCAGGAAGCCCGACCACTTGAAGTGCGAAGCGACAAACAGGAAGATCAGCGCCGCCACGAAGACGATGATCGGCATCACGAAGCGGAAGAAGATGAAGGTGACGAGCGCGCCCTGGCTGCGATAGCCGGCGCGGGCGAGTTTTTCGCGGACCTGCTCGGCTTCGACGATTTTGGAGAGATTCAGCCCTTCCACCGTCTGCCGGATGAAGGTCAGGGGTTCCGTGCGCAGTCCGCCGCGCTGCTTGAGGGAGGCGTGGTGTTTGCGGCGCAATTCCTCGCGCCTCTGCGCCACGGCCTTCATGCGCGAGCCGAGCGCGTTGCGCTCGAGCAGCGGAACGCCAAGGGTCATGATGGTGGCGAAGGCGAAGATGGCCGCGAGCGCGGTCGCATCGAACCGCGCATCGAAGAAAACGTTGAAAAACCCGACGTCCATGACCTTCGATCCTTCCTGCAGCCTATGTCTTGAACGCAATCATCTTCTTCATCACCAAGGTCCCGATCGTCATCCAGACCGCGCAGCCCGCCAGCATCAGATTGCCCCACCGCGTGGTGAAAAGCGGCATGATGTAGTCCGGCGAGGTGAAGTAGACCATCCCCATCACGCCTGGTGGCAAACAACCGATGATCATGGCGGAGGCCTTGGCCTCCGACGAAAGCGCCTTGATCTTGCCCTGCAGGCGCTTGCGGTCGCGCAGCACCGAGGCCAGATTGCCGAGTGCCTCCGACAGGTTGCCGCCCGATTTCAGCTGCACCGTCATCACGATGGCGAAGAAATTCACCTCGGGCGTCGGCATGTTGTCGAACATGCGCTTCAACCCCTGGTCCATGGCAACGCCGACTTTCAGGCCTTCGGAGAGCTTTGCGAATTCGGTTTTTACCGGTTCGCCCATTTCGGTCGCCACGATCTTGAGCGCTTCGTTGACGGGCAGGCCGGTTTTCACGCTGCGCACGATCACGTCGATGGCGTTGGCGAACTCGTTGGTGAACTTCTTCTGCCGGCGCTTGGTGAGAAAATAAATCGCCCAGCGCGGCAGGCCAAAGCCCACCGCGAAGCTCGCCAGGACGACAACCACGATGGGCTGTCCCGTCAGGAAGCAGCCAAACGCGGTGATCACCGCTAGGGCGGCGGAGGAAATCCAGAAGGTCCGCGGTGAAAACTCCAGGCCCGCCCGGGAGATGCGGCGTTGCAGCGTCGGGCGCTGTTTTCGTTCGGCCTGCTGGCGGTCCATATCCTTGAGCAGATTCTGCATGGCCTTGCGCTTCTGCTGGCCCTGGGCCGCGGTCGTCGCACGCACAAGCGCCGACGAGGCGGTTGTCGCACGCGCCACGGCGGCCACGCGTTTCTTCGACGCGCCCGCGGGCGTCGTGAAGGCGAACATCGCTCCACCCGCTCCGACCGCGGCCAGAAGTGCGGTCAATGCAATGAGGATCGTTGCGCTCATCTTACCCCACCCTCACTGTTGAAGGGCGTCGAGCGCCTCTGAGAGTTCGCGCTCCAGGTTGAAATAGCGCGCACGCTCCCAGAAGGTCGGGCGTACGATGCCCGTGCCCACATGACGGCCCTTGATGCGGCCATTCTCGTCTTCCCCGGACATCTCGAAGTTCATCAGATCCTGGGTGATGATCACGTCGCCTTCGGTGCCCACCACTTCGGTGA
Organism: Alphaproteobacteria bacterium; assembly: GCA_003131925.1. Lineage (GTDB taxonomy): Bacteria > Pseudomonadota > Alphaproteobacteria > Micropepsales > Micropepsaceae > Rhizomicrobium. The sequence goes on from PKWC01000261.1 coordinate 2,293, forward strand.
TTTTGGTGATCCGCCGCGAGCCGTCGCGCATGCGCTCGGCCTGGATGATCACGTCGATCGAACCCACGATCATCTCGCGAATCGTCTTCACCGGAAGCTGGAAACCGCCCATGGTGATCATGGATTCGAGGCGCGACATCGCTTCGCGCGGCGAGTTCGCGTGCAGCGTGCCCATCGAGCCGTCNNCGCATGCGCAGGCAGTTGCGCACCAGGTCGCGCATCGTGATCTGGCCCTGCCCCTCGAGATTGGGCGGGCGGGTTTCGAGCCGCACCACATGGGGCTGCTGCAGCTGCAGTTCGGCCGCGTCTTCGCAGGTGATGATGCGTTCTTCCGTGTCGATATAGGCGGTCATGCAGTTGAGCAGCGTCGTCTTGCCCGAGCCTGTGCCGCCGGAGATGAGAACGTTGCACCGCGACCGGCCGACCACGCCCAGCACGCGGGCGCCCGCGGGGCTGATCGAGCCGTACTTTACGAGATCCTCGAGCTTCAGCTTGTCGCGGCGGAATTTTCGGATGGTCAGCGTCGGTCCGTCGAGCGACAGCGGCGACGAGATGACGTTGACGCGGCTGCCGTCCAGCAGGCGCGCGTCGCAGATCGGCGAGCTTTCGTCGACGCGGCGGCCGACCTGGCTGACGATGCGCTGGCAGATGTTCATCAGCTGGGCGTTGTCGCGGAAGCGGATCGCCGTGAGCTGGACCTTGCCGGCCACCTCGATGAAGACGCGGCCGGCGCCGTTGACCATGATGTCGGAGATGTCGTCGCGGGCAAGCAAGGGCTCGAGCGGGCCGTAGCCGAGCACGTCGTTGCAAATGTCCTGGAGCAGGGCTTCCTGCTCCGCGATGGACATCACCACGGCCTTGATCGAGATGATCTCGTTGACGATGTCGCGAATTTCCTCGCGCGCCGAATCCGGATCGAGCTGGGCAAGCTGGGCGAGATCGATCGTGTCGATCAGCGCGCCGAAGATCGTGGTCTTGATCTGGTAGTATTCGTCGGAACGCGAATCCACGACCGGCGGCTTCCCGGCCACCGACATGACCGGCATCTTCATCGACGCGGGCGTGGTTGCCGTTGTTGCGGCGGCGTCGGGCGAGCCGTTCATGCGCAGCGGCGCCGGTTCCGCGCGTTCCACCTTGGGCGCGGGTCCCTGCGACAGTTCAGCAGCCGTACTGCGCTTTCCGAACATGGATCAGCCTCTGCCCGCGCGCTTACCCCTCACCCGCGCCGAAGCGGTTGAGAGGTGTTGTGTGTTGCCCCTCTCCCACAAGGGGAGAGGGGTTTCCGTACGCTGATTTCCCGTCGCCAATGCGGCACTCCGCGTTCTCCTCTCCCACGAGGGGAGCGGGGTCTCCGTGCGCTGATTTCCCGTTGCCAGTGCAGCACTCCGCGTTCTCCTCTCCCCATGTGGGAGAGGGGCGCAGGAGGAAGCGGCAGTTAGAGTCGAGGAGCAGGTGAGGGGTGCCGCACGCATGCTCATGCCTATCTGCTTCCCTTGAGGCGGGAGAAGAAGGGCAGCACGCCTTTGTTGCCGGAGGTTTGCGGGGCGCGGCCGGTCAGAGCTTCCGCCAATCTGGCGATGCCCTCCGCGACTTGCGATTTGGGCTGCGTCGCCACGACCATCTGGCCGTGGTTTGCGGAAGTGCCGAAAAGTTGCGGCTCGAAATGCACCACCAGCGAGGGCTCCACGCCCATGGCCTGGGCGAAATCCTTCGCCGGAATCTCGGGCCGCTTGGGTACGCCCACCTGATTCAGCACCAGCCGCGGCGGCGCGTCATTGGGCCGGTTCGGCTTGAGGATATCGAAGAACGCTTTGCCGTTGCGCAGACTGCCCAGGCACGGCGCCGCCACGATCACGATATCGTCGGCAGACAGCAATGTCTGGCGCACCCAGGGCGTCCACACATGCGGCAGATCGACGATGACACAGGGCGACATCTGGCGCACGGCCTCGAGAACCGATTCATAGGCGGCGGGCTCGGCGTCGTAGCCGCGCTCGAGCAGGGTCGGCGAGGTGAACAGCGCAAGATGGTCGGTGACCTTCACCAGCAGCCGGTCGAGCAGCGTGTCGTCGAGCCGCTCCGGCGCGGCCAGCGCGTCGACGATGCTCTGCGTTGGCTCCTCGTTGAAATCCAGGCCAAGGGTTCCGAACGGCAGGTCGAAATCGATGATGGTGGTGTGGATCTTCAGCTTCTCGGCGATGTACCAGCCGACATTGTGCGCGATCGTCGACGAACCGGCGCCTCCGCGCGCGCTGGCGAACGCGATGATGCGGCCGATGGGCTGCGTGTCGCGGTCGGTATAGAGATTGGCGATGCTCTCGATCAGGTGAATCGGGTTGAGGGGCGCCACCAGATAGTCGCTGACGCCGCGGCGCATCAGCTCGCGATAAAGCTCGACATCGTTGGCGCGGCCGATGACGACCACCTTCGTCGCGGGATCGCAGACCTGCGCCAGATGGTCGATGTCGTCCAGTGCCGCTTTGCCCTGCATTTTCGTCTCGACGATGAGCAAATTCGGTGTGACCTGGCCGTTGAAATGGTCCACCGCAGCCTGCACGCCGCCGAGTTCCACCACGACATGCGCCTTGGCGAGCCTGCGGTCCGATGCGGCGCGTTGCAGCGCCGCGCCCGTATCGGGAAACTCGCAGAACGCCGCAATGGAAATACGCGGAACGGGCCGCTCGTGCGGCGCCGCTCCGAACGTCTGTTCGCCGTTCTTCAATTTCACGGCAGGCAAGGTCTGTGCCATTGATGGTCTCCGCGCTTACTGGCTGCTGACGGCGTTGGACACTGCGCCCGATTGATCTGCGCTCTTCGCCGCGGCGGTCGATTGGGCCTTTTCGTAGGTGCCGACCACCGTCTCGCGCCGTGTTGCGTCGCCCGCATCCATTCCGCGCGGCGCCACGAGATCGCGCGGATCGGCAACCATCGCGGCGACATTGTGCTGAACCGCGCAGCCGAAATCGGGCATCGGAAGATTGGCGGACGTCTCGCTCGCGTCCTTGGACCAGTCGCCGCAGCGATCCGTGCGCGCGGCATAGACGATGTAGCCGATCTCGACGCGCCCATCGCCGTCCGCCGTATCGCGCGTGCCGACGAGAATGCGCCCGCGCGGCACGCCCATACGGGCGAGATGCTCTCCGAACCAGGTGAGCGCCGCGGTGGAATTGGGCCCGCGCGGCGCGTTCACGCTGATCGAGCCGTCGCCACGCGACAGGTAATCCTCCACGAAGCCGTTGAACTGCGCGCCGTCTTCGGGCGTGAGGCCCGCCGATGCATCGGAGAAGGCGACGCGGATCGACTGGAAATGCGGCGCGACGGTGATCGGATGATTGGCGAGCCCGTCGGCGACAATCGAGCCATCATTGAATGGCGCCGCGCAGCTTCCCGCCATAAGGACGGCGGCGACACAAGCCGTGCGCAGCATATGCGATGAAAATCTGGTCATCTTCTACTCCACAATGAAGCCGGCTTTGCCGTCGGCCGCCGATTTGAGCCCATGGGGATCGTTGCTGTAGGTCGCGTTCATCTTGCCGAGGAAATCCTGTTCGAGATCGGTCGCCGGAACGTAGCCATCCGTGGGTGCGGCGAGTTTGGTTTCATGCGACGGATCGACGAGATAGGCGCTCACGATCACCACGAGCTCGGTTTCGTTGTTCTGGAAGTCGCGGCTGCGGAAGAGGGCGCCGAGCACCGGCATCTGACCGAGACCCGGGAACTCGTCGAGGTCCTGTTTGGTTGTGTGCTGTAGCAATCCCGCGATCGCGAAGCTTCCGCCCGAGGGAAGCTCGACCGTGGTTTCTGCGCGCCGTACGGACAGCGCCGGCACCGTCAGCGACGCGACGTTGACCGCCTGGCCGGTGGGGCCGACCGTTTGCGTCGCGGATTGCACGAAGGCGCCTTCATTGGTGAGCTCGCTGACCTCGGTGGAGACCTGCAGCGAAATACGGTTCTCGCTCAGCACGACGGGAGTGAAGGAAAGGCCGACGCCGAACTGTTTGAACTCGATCGTGACGTTGCCGTAGAGATCGCGCGACACCGGAACCGGGAATTCGCCGCCGGCGAGGAACTTCGCGGTCTCGCCCGACACCGCCGTCAGGTTTGGTTCGGCGAGCGTGTGGGACAGCCCGACCTGATCGAGCGCGTTCAGGACGCCCTGGATGTTGTTGGGGCCTGGATTGCCCGGTGTACCAATGCTGCCGATCTGCGCGCCGGAAGCCGCGGAAAGTACCTGTCCCAGACCGAACGGATTCGACGTCGCGGCAACGATGGGTATGCCGTACGCAGTAACGGCGGTTGCGAGGTTCACGCCGAGCTGCTTGGCGATGTTGCGCTGGATTTCCGACACGCGCACCTTGATCAGTACCTGCTCGCGGCCCTTGACCTTGAGCATGTTCACGACTCTCGTCGGATCGGACTTGCCGTCGGCCGTTGCAAAGCGCGACGCGAGGTCCTGCGCGCGCGTCGCATCCTGGGCGCTCGCGACTGTGCCGGTGAGCACCACGTTGTCGTTCATCGCCGTGGCATGGATCTCGGAACCCGGGAAATTGGCATGCATCATCGAGGTGAGGTCGGCCACGTCGCGCTCGACTTCGATGTCGAGCGAGAGGATTTGATGGCCGGCTGCGTCGAAGAAGAACGCGTTGGTCTGCCCGGTCTTCAATCCAAGCAGATAGACGCGGCGCGACGTCTTTACGACTGCGTCGACGATCGTCGGACTTGAGACCAGAACGTCGCGCGCATCCGTATCGAGCTGCACGATCGCGGCTTTGCCGAGCGCGAGCGTCAGATGCTCGTGCGCCGTGCCTTCGCGCGCCGATACATTGATCACGCGCGTCGTGGATGAATCCATGGCTGGACGCGCGTAGGCGCCGGCCGGAAAGGCGATCAGCGCCGCCGCCAGGAAAGCTGTCGTCAGGAAGGTAATGCGCATCGTCTACTCCTTCGCGCCGACGACGGTCGAGCGTTCGACGCCGTAGCGGACGATTTCGATTTCTCGCGAGCCGGTGTCGTCGTCCGGCTTGGGTTTGGCGGCCGCAGCCGTCTTCTCGTTGTCGCCCAGCGCGCGTAGCGCGAGCGACAGCGTGCCCGAGGCTTTGGTGCGTTCCAGCAGTTCGACCTGCTCTGGCTTGAGTTCGATGGTCGCGGTTCGTCCCNNCACCTGCTGCGGCGTCATCTCCAGCGTGGCCGTTCGTCCGACGACCGTCTTCGAATCCTTGCTGTCGTAGGTCTGGTCGACGGCGAGCACGCGCACGTCCTTGAGGACCGTCTGCGTGCGGAACTTGTGCGCTTCGTTTGTCTGTTGTGTGCACAGAATGTCCACGCGGTCGTTGGGCAGGATGAAACCGCCCGCGCCCGTGTCGGCGGAGATGGTGACCGATACGGCGCGCATGCCGGGCATCAGCTGCGCGGCGAGATAGCCGGAAGCATCTCCATGCACGATCTTGGTTGCCGCCAGCGGCTCGCCCGCCATCATCGGCGCGCGGACGACCGTGCCCTGCACGAATTTGTTGATGTCGGGCGCGGCAGCCTGCGTGATGAAGCTTGGATCGATGGATGCTTTTGGCCAGTCCTGCCAGCGGACATTTGCCGCTGTGAGCTGCGCGCCCGGCGTGAGGTTGCCGACCGCGACGAGCACTTCGCTCATCACGACCTGGGGTGCAGGCGCTGCAGCTGTTTGTGGCGTGCCACCGCCAAGAAGGCTGCGTGCCAGAAGGGCGACGGCGCCGGCTGCGACTGCGGCGACGGCAAGAACGATAATGCGCGACCTGTCCATGGGATGATCTCCTCGACGCCCCGATCCCATCACGAAACCCTTTAGAGAATGCTTAATGCCGCGCGACTGAATGCATCACCAGCGCAGAAATAAATTTAAGGACGTTATTTGGAAGCGAATTGAACCGATGAAGGAATACGTGCGCGTTCCCCCCGTTTCCGCCTCCACTCCACTAAGGCCAGGTTAAGGAAGCGACGTTTGAAGCGGCAGAAACGGTTAGAAGAAAGTGGTCCACGCGGAGGCGCGGAGGCG
>PKWC01000023.1:0-5915 GCA_003131925.1 Alphaproteobacteria bacterium
GCGGGGGAGGGGGACCGCGAAGCGGTGGAGGGGCCGGCCACCGCTCGATCGCTTGTGATGCGCAAACTTCGATACACAAGCGGCACATTAAACAGACATCTCATCTGCAACATGGCGTCCGGCCCGTCAGGTGAGAAACAGAATGGCCCGTGTCGAATCCGATACGCTCATCCGCGCCCGCGCACTTCGCCGAACGCGGCCACAGCGGCGGCGGCCCCGATCAGTGTCCGTCGATTCATCATTGTCTCCAATTGCGAACGCGGCTAATCGATCCGCCCGGTCTTGTTCACAACCTCAACGTCATGACCGTCGGGGTCGAGTACCCATGTTGCGTAATAGTCGGGATGATATTGGAGCTGGGGCGCCGGCGCAGTTTTCTCCCGCCTGCCTGCTGCAATTGCGGCAGCAAAGAATGCATTCACCTCGGCGTGACTCCTGGCGACAAAACCGAAGTGAACGGCATCGGGATCAGGCCTTCCCTCCTTGAGCCAGAAAAAGAAGCGCCCGTCGGTTCCGAAGCCTTTGAGGTCCGGACGACCATCCTGGCCCTTAAAGTCGAGAAAATCCGTGATCCCGAGCGGCTTGAGAGCACGGCCGTAAAAGGCGATCGAGCGCGCAAAATCACTCATGGTTACAATGACGTGGTCGAGCATGGAGGCCCTCCTTCAAATGTTGGGATCAGGACTTTACGACATGCCCTGACAGTTTCGGTCGGGGGCGTCAGCACCGGAGTCTTCGCCAGACGGATCAGACACCAAGCCGTTGTTTTGGGGTTTGGTTAGGCGTTAAACTAAATCGGTTGACAATAGAACTGTATCGGTACTACCTTCCTCCCCGGGCGACGTTACACTTGACAAACTCGCCACAAGGATTAGATTAATGGCTACAGGAGAATAGCCATGGCCAAGTCCGTCATTTCCGCCCCCCACTTCAAAGATGAACCCGCTGCTTTTGCCTACGTCGAGGCGCGGCTTTGGCCGACTGGCCCGGTATGCCCCTTCTGTGCCGAAACCGCCCGCGTAGGCCGCCTGAGCGGCAAGGCGACCCGTCCGGGGCTGTGCAAGTGCTACGCCTGCAAGAAGCAGTTTACCGTGCGGGTCGGGACCATTTTTGAGTCCAGCCATTTGCCGCTGCATCTGTGGCTGCAAATCATCCACTTCATGTGCGCCAGCAAAAAAGGCATTTCGACCCGCCAGATTCAGCGGTTGCTTAATTGCAGCATGAAGACCGCGTGGTTCCTTGGGCACCGCATTCGTGAAGCGATGAAGCCGGTAGGTGCGGCTCCGGTCGGTGGCGAAGGCGTAACCCTTGAGGCTGACGAAACCTTTATCGGTCGCAAGGCGGGAACCAAGCTCTACAAGGACGTTTCCGAAAAGCAGATCGTTTTCACCCTTGTCGAACGCGACGGGCGCGCCCGGTCGACCCACATTCCGAACGTGCGGTCTGAGACTTTGCGGGAAGCGATTGTCGCGAACGCTTCTCTCAAAGCCAATTTCATGACCGACGAACATACCTCCTACGGCGTTGTCGGTGGTATGTTTACCGCTCATGCGACCGTGAACCACGGCGCGGGCGAGTATGTGCGCGGGCCGTTTCACACCAACAGCGTTGAGGGCTTCTTTTCGATCCTGAAACGCGGCATTTATGGCGTTTATCAGCATGTGAGCATCGCCCATTTGCAGCGGTACTTGGTCGAGTTCGATTTCCGCTATTCGAACCGCGAAGCGCGCGGAGTGGATGATATAGCCCGCGCCGATCTCGCGCTCGTAGGCTTCAAAGGCAAGCGGCTCACCTATCGAACGACTTGTAGGGAGCTTTGGCGGTAAGTACCGCTTGGGCCGCTTCCGCCTCAGGCTCATTCTCGAATTGCTGGAAGGGAAGGCGGACTGACTCCACCCTCCCGTTCCGCGTATCCTAGGAGTCGCCAAACAGCCTAGGAGAACATCATGGTTGAAACACCGATAGGCTTTCCAGAGGGCCATCATGTCTTAGATCAGGTTATTGTACGGGCGCGGGTCGAATCCCTTGATAGGGCAACCCATCGCGCCAAGCTTGCGCTCGATTTGCAATTTCCTCACACGATAGAACATCAGGCAGGTCCGGCGTCCACCACTCTGGGTATTTATATTGAGAAGCAGGGCGCGAAAGACCTGCTGATATCTCTTCACCGTCTCTCGATGGAGTTGGGATGGAAGATCGTTTTGCCATCTCGCGGCGGTATGGCAGGGTGAGATTGAAGAAAAACAATCTCAAACAATAAATCAGCCTAGACATGGCAACGCTCCGCGCGGTATAGGTTTCGCGCGGTTGCGTTGCCGCTTTCAATTTCATCGGGCCGGAGATGCCAGTCTCGCGGCCCGATTCGTTTTTACTGCGACGGTGCCCAACCTTCAACCGGATGGCGCATACAAACGTATTCCCCCAGCGCAGGATTGCCCGGTTTCCATCGGTACATTTTTTCGGCAATCGCGCGCGCCTGCTGACACACCTTGTCGGATTCGTATTCGGCAGAATCATAGGGCGCGATAAGCGCGGGCATGGGCCGGCAATCCTGATTCGCCATATTTGGAACCGAATAACAGATAAAAAGAGCATAGACGTAAGTGGTCATTCCAACCGCCGTTTGGGGAATTGTCGCGCCCCGGAGCGGGCTACGGCTTCCGCTCGTCGGGAGAGATTAGCGCCAGTCAGGGGAATCTGCTATATGCGCAGCATGGTTACGCGAACAACACGAAAGCCACAGAAAAAGCGCGTCGAAAACGACCCTGCGGAATACAAGCGATTCCGAGACATGGCCAAGGTTGTCGAGGCGTCGGACGATCCGAAGGACTTTGAGCGTGCGTTTAAGCGAGTTGTCACGCCAACAAAGCGGCGCATTACATAGATTTCCGCAATTTCTTTTTGAGAAGGCCAACCGCTTCAGTAATTTGCTCGCGGCCAAACACAAGGCCGACACTTAAATCCCGTTGCAGATATTCTTGGAAATGCGGATTCGCGATGGTTTTTGCGCCGTGCTGAAGCCATTTTACGCCATATTGGTAGCTTTCGGTCGCAATCATATCGGCCCCTTGCAGGGCAACGACTCTTGGAACCGGGGCGAAAATGACAGAGACAAGCTCTGGATATTGCTCCGCCTGTAGTTTGTAGACCTTGACCCAGCTCTCTAATCGTTTCCGCGTTCCTTGGTCGACAAAGACTATTACCTGCTCGCCATTTTTGTTCGCGCGGGCATAGGCAACGACTAAATCAATGCATTTGGCGAGACACATTTCCAATGGGGATGGCAACGCATCCTGAATGTACTTGCGTTTTCCGACGATCTCTTTCCATGCGATTAGGTCAAAAGCACAAGCGACGGACACTAACCCGGACGCAAAAATGATTTGGCGGAACAGGTATGTGATGCGGTCCTTTTCGGCTTGCTTATATTTATCAAACTGACCATCTCCGGCGCGGCATTCGCTCAAATGGAAATGAGAGAGTGGCGGCATTCCTGGTAGCGGAGCAGCGAGCCGCGCATCCCAAGCCACCGCAAACTTGTCCCATTGAACGTCGCTTCCAAGTAGGCCGCCGATGACGACTAAGGACGCTTTCGCGTGTGTTCCGCTATCGTCAAAAAACGCGCCCAGCACCCCGATAATCCTGCTTTCAGCGCCATTGCGCCCAAACATCATTCGGGCAGCGGCGGACACGACCGAAATTCCGGTCACGGCTCACCCCCAGACCCTATCCCTTGGTCAAGGGTTTGGGAAGTGTAACGTCGCCTCCTCCCGCCATCTCAGGAGGAACAGAGCAATGCCAGCCGAATACGCGATGGGGTATCGCAAGCCGCCGGTGCATACGCGGTTTCAGAAGGGGCAGTCGGGGAATCCGGGCGGGAGACCAGGTGTCAAGAAGATCAGGCGGCGGAAATTCGCGCAGATGCTCGACGCAGCAATGTGCGAATCCACCGAGGTGGTGGCCATGACCCGTTGCGCGAGCATTTACGCAGCGTCGGCCAAGGGCATGGCGCTCGATAGTGTACGCGGTAAGACGGCAACGATCCGGCTGGTGTTCTCGCTTCTCGACGAACTGGACCATGTGGCGACTGACGGAAGACAGCGCCGGGGCTTCGACCGCAGACTCGAGGAGATGGAAGCGGCGGACAAGGCTGCGGCAGCGTACAGGAACGAACAGGAAACGGAGGTCGAGGCGGAGCCTGTTTCTCAGGGAGTTATCGAAGAAGGGCCGCGGCCGATGTGGGAAGAATACGCGGGCGAGGCGACCGGCAGCACCATCGAAACACCACCCCCCGATTTGTCACGGCCCGCAACAGCGGGCCGCCCAGATGAAACCCACTCGGAGCGCGAAAGCGGGAAGACGACTCTTCTCGATGGCGAAGGGCAAAGCGCCCGCAGCTGGGTGGCCCGCTCTCAGGCGGGCCATGACATGGAGGGGGTTGGTAGGACGAATTTCCAAACCGCAGCGTCTCGCCTCACTGAGGGGAACGAGCAGGGAGTTGAAACAGAATCGGAGCGGCAGTTCCTTGCCATCTCGCGCAGGGTGCCGAGCGAAAAGGAGCTGCGGCGACGCGAAGAGCAGGCGGAGATGGAGCGCGGGCGGCAGGCTTATGAATCGGCTCGCGCCACGGTCAAGGCCTTCGCCGAGAAACACGGCTACGAGTTTCCCGGAACCGCCTCCGTCGAGCCTGCCAAAGATGCTCTGGCCCCCCTCAGTGAGGGGCAAACGCAGGGAATTACAAATTCGCATCCCGAAGAGGGACCCCACAAACGGGCGCTGCGCGAACGGTTTGAAAGACTCGCCGCGGCGGAGCGAGAGGAAGCCGCACGCAAGGCCGCGCTCGCGGCGAAGGCGGTCCCTCTCTCCGCGGCAGATACACCGCCTCGCGACATCGGCATGAAAGAGCCGGAACCGCTGCCGGATTTCAGCATCTGGATGCGCGGGCAGCAGACGGCGCCGTGATGGCGCTCACATGGAGGCGCCGCCCCCCTCCGCCCGCTCCGCGGGCACCTCCCCCAGAAGTGGGGGAGGAAAATCATGTGCGCATTTTCTGCGCCCGTATCTTTCCTCCCCCATCGTGGGGGAGGTGGCGCGAAGCGCCGGAGGGGGAAGTGATACCAGTATTACAGGGACAGTTTAGGTTCTTACTCCGCCGCGCGCACCGCCTTCGGCAGTGCACGTCCTTTGAGATAGGTCTTGAGATATTGGCCGGTGTAGGAGCGCGCGACCTTCGCCACGTCTTCGGGCGTGCCGGCCGCTACGATCTCGCCGCCGCCGTCGCCGCCCTCGGGACCGAGGTCGACGATCCAGTCGGCCGTCTTGATGACTTCGAGATTATGTTCGATCACCACCACGGTGTTGCCGTTGTCGACCAGCTCGTGCAGCACGTCGAGAAGCTTGGCGACGTCGTGGAAATGCAACCCCGTGGTCGGCTCGTCGAGGAAGTAGAGCGTACGGCCGGTGGCGCGGCGCGACAATTCCTTGGAGAGCTTCACGCGCTGCGCTTCGCCGCCCGACAAAGTCGTCGCCTGCTGGCCGATGCTGATATAGCCCAGACCCACCCGCGCCAGCGTGTCGAGCTTCTCGCGGATTGCAGGCACGGCGCGGAACAATTCGGCGCCGGCTTCCACCGTCATGTCGAGGACGTCGGCGATCGAGTAGTCGCGAAATTTCACTTCGAGCGTTTCGCGGTTGTAGCGCTTCCCCTTGCACACATCGCACTGGACATAGACGTCGGGCAGAAAGTGCATCTCGATCTTGATGACGCCGTCGCCCTGGCAGGCCTCGCAGCGGCCGCCTTTCACGTTGAACGAGAAGCGTCCGGGCGCGTAGCCGCGCGCCTTGGATTCCGGCAACTCGGCGAACCAGTCGCGAATCGGGGTGAAGGCGCCGGTGTAGGTCGCCGGATTCGAGCG
>PKWC01000023.1:6002-6210 GCA_003131925.1 Alphaproteobacteria bacterium
TTGTTGCCGCGCGCGCCGACAACCTTCACCGAGCGGTCATAGGCGGGCTTGCGCCGCCGGGCCGGAATGGGAATTTGTTCCAGCCCGACCATGTATTGCCCGGTCAGGCTGGCCGGCGCGCGCATGATGTCGGCCGGCGTCCCCTCGGCCACGATCGCACCGCCATGAACGCCCGCGCCCGGCCCCATGTCGATGACGTGATCGGCGC
>PKWC01000075.1 GCA_003131925.1 Alphaproteobacteria bacterium
CTTCTTCAACAGCCTGCTAGAAAACTTTGTGTGCACGACGGCGGATTGCTCTCGTGCCCGGATGGATTTGCGCTATGCCGAAAGAAGCGGGGAGATCCGAATTGAGACAGGTTCTGGTTTCGCTGTGCGCGGTCGTGATGTTGGTCGCGCCGCCTCGCGCACACGCAGCCGGGAGCGCCGCGACGGGCGCCGCTTTGTTCAACCGCTGCGCTCTCTGCCACAGCGCGACGAAAGGCGGAGGCAACAAGATCGGTCCGAATCTTTTCGGCGTGGTGGGCCGCAAGGCCGGTACTTATCCGGGTTTCTCCTATTCCGCAGCGATGAAAAAGGCCGGCATCGTCTGGACGCCGGCCAAACTCGATGCGTATCTCGCCGCCCCGCAGGAGATTGTGCCAGGCAATAGCATGCCTTTCGCCGGAATCGCCGATGCACCGCAGCGCGCCGCTCTCGTCGCCTATCTGGCGATGCTGAAATGAGCATGGTGCGGCGGAATGCCGCGATCCCGTGCATGGTGCAGCGCACCTAAAACTCGGGAGTTAACGGGTTCTCCAGAGATGAAACCGCGGAATGACGTTTAATTGACAGGAAGGCACTGAGATGCCTAGTTTTTGCGCCGCACAAGAGACGGGCCCCGGCCGGCCGGAAACGGCATGCGCGCATCAAGCGTCCCGGGAAGTCCAGCGCCGTCCGGGGGAAGGCATTCGAACGCCATGAAGGTCCTCGTACCCGTCAAGCGGGTAATTGATTTCAACATCAAAGTGAAAGTGAAGGGCGATCAGACCGGCGTCGATCTCTCGAATGTAAAAATGTCGATGAACCCCTTCGATGAGATCGCCGTCGAAGAGGCATTGCGGCTGCGCGAAAAGGGCAACGCCACGGAAGTGATCGCCGTCTCGATCGGGCCGCAGGCCGCGCAGGAAACGATCCGCACTGCGCTCGCGATGGGCGCCGATCGCGGAATCCTGGTGAAGGCGGAGGGCGACGTCGAGCCGCTGGCGGTGGCTAAGATTCTCAAGGCGATCTGCGAGGAGGAAAAACCCGGTCTCGTCATTCTCGGCAAGCAGGCGATCGACGATGATTCCAACCAGACGGGCCAGATGCTGGCGGCCTTGCTCGGCTGGCCGCAGGGCACCTTCGCCCACAAGATCGAATTGAGCGATGCGGCAATCAGCGTCGAGCGCGAGATCGATGGCGGTTTGCAGACGGTGGAGCTGAAGCTGCCGGCCGTCGTGACGACGGATCTGCGCCTCAACGAGCCGCGTTATGCCTCGCTTCCCAATATCATGAAGGCGAAGAAGAAGCCGATCGCGGAAAAGACTCCAGCCGACTACCACGTCGACGCGACGCCGCGCCTCAAGGTCATTAAAGTAACCGAACCGCCGAAACGGCGGGCAGGAGTCAAAGTCAAGACGGCCGCCGAGCTCGTCGACAAACTGAAAAACGAAGCGGGGGTCATCTGATGGCGTCGCTCGTCATCGCCGAGCACGACAACGCTGTCCTCAAGGACGCCACAGCGAAGACCGCAAGCGCGGCGGCGCAATTGGGCGCCCCGGTGCATGTCCTTGTCGCCGGATACCAGTGCGGCGCCGTTGCCGCAGCCGCGGCGCGTCTTCCGGGCGTCGAAAAAATTCTAATCGCCGATGCACAAGCCTTCGCCAGGATGATCGCCGAACCGATGGAGCAGCTCATCGTCGGGCTTGCTCCCGGCTATGATGCGATTCTCGCGCCGGCCACGACCAACGGAAAAAACTACATGCCGCGCGTCGCGGCGAAACTCGACGTGCCGCAGGTCTCCGAAATCCTGGCCGTTGAATCTCCTGACACCTTCCGCCGCCCGATCTATGCGGGAAACGCGATCCAGACGGTGCAGGCGCCGGCGGGGAAGAAGGTCATTACCGTTCGCACGACGGCGTTCAAGCCTTTGGAAGGCGCCGGTTCCGCACCCGTGGAAAACGTCGCCGCGCCCGCCGATCCGGGCATTTCGAAATTCGTGAGCGAAGAACTGTCGAGATCGGAACGGCCCGAACTGACCTCTGCAAAGATCGTCATCTCGGGTGGTCGCGGATTGCAGTCGGGCGAAAACTTCCATCTGCTCGAGAAGATTGCCGACAAGCTGCATGCCGCGCTCGGCGCAAGCCGCGCCGCCGTCGATGCGGGCTTCGTGCCCAACGACTACCAGGTGGGACAGACGGGCAAGGTCGTGGCGCCCGAGCTATATATCGCCGTGGGAATCTCGGGTGCGATCCAGCATCTGGCGGGAATGAAGGATTCCAAGGTCATCGCCGCGATCAACAAGGACGAGGAAGCGCCAATCTTCCAGATCGCCGATTACGGACTCGTGGCCGACCTGTTTAAGGCAATCCCGGAAATGGAACAGGAATTAACAAGGCTCGGCTATTAGCGGAGCCGCCGGCTGTGTCGTGGGGCGCGCCGGCAAACACGGAGACGCAGGCAAGAGATGAGTATCGAACGCGTGGGGATTATCGGCGCGGGGCAGATGGGCGGGGGCATCGCCCATGTCTGCGCGCTGGCGGGATTTGACGTTCTTCTCGAGGATATCAACAAGGATGTGCTCGGCCGCGCGATCGGAACGATCGAGCGCAACCTGCACCGCCAGGCGTCGCGCGGGCTGATCAAGGACGAGTCGGTCGAACCGGCGCTCAAGCATATCCGGACGGCGACGAGCCTCGACGACATGAGAGACCGCGACGTCGTCATCGAAGCGGCCACCGAGGACGAAAGCGTCAAGCGCAAAATCTTTCAGGACCTCTGTCCACGCTTGAACGACAAGGCGCTGATCGCGACCAACACCTCGTCGATCTCGGTCACGCGACTTGCCGCCTCCACCGATCGGCCGGAGCATTTCATCGGCCTGCATTTCATGAATCCGGTGCCGATGATGCAGCTCGTCGAAGTCATCCGCGGCATCGCCACCGACGACACGACCTTTCAGGCGGCGCTCGACATCGTCAAACGCGTCGGCAAGACCGCCGCCTATGCGGAAGATTTTCCCGCCTTCATCGTCAANNCGCATCCTGCTGCCGATGATCAACGAGGCGGTCTATACGCTCTACGAAGGCGTCGGCAATGTGGAGGCGATCGACACTGCGATGCGGCTCGGCGCCAATCATCCGATGGGGCCGCTGCAACTCGCTGATTTCATCGGGCTGGACACCTGCCTGTCGGTCATGCAGGTGCTCTATGAAGGCCTTGCCGATTCCAAATACCGGCCCTGCCCGCTGTTGGTGAAATATGTCGAAGCCGGCTGGCTCGGCCGCAAGACCGGCCGCGGCTTCTACGACTACCGCGGCGAACACCCGGTCCCGACGCGGTAGTCGGAAATCCCCTCACCCGCGCCGGAGCAGAATACATTGCACGTATCTGCATCCCTCTCCCACAAGGGGAGAGGGGAATCGGAGTTCTGCATCCGCGGCGGAAAATCAATGCAAGGAGTACCCTCTCCCCTTGTGGGCTACG
>PKWC01000090.1 GCA_003131925.1 Alphaproteobacteria bacterium
CCCACGATGGGGGAGGAAAGAAAAGCGCGCCCCCGCCCTCGCTCGCGCGCCCCCGCTCGCACGCCGCGCGTCAACCTCCGCTTAAGGGCGCGCGCGGCACAATGGCGGACGATTTTCCGGGCTGCTCCCCTGACCGCAATTCTCGATCTTCTGCGAAGCGGCGCGTTCGTGACACGCGAGCGCATCCTTCTCTGGCCCTCGGCACTCCTGATCGGATTCGCAGCGGCGCTCATCTTCTTTGCCGCCACGGCGCATGGAAACAGCGACTACCACGGCCGCCCGCTCGGCTCGGATTTTTCGAATGTCTACGCCGCCGGAACCTTTGTGCGCGAAGGCAAACCCGCGGCACCCTTCGATCCGCAGCTGCAGCGCACACAGGAACAGGTCATTTTCGGGAAGGCGACGCCCTTTTATGGCTGGCACTATCCCCCTTTCTTTCTGCTGATCGCAGCGCCGCTCGCGTTTCTGTCCTATTTGCCCGCGCTGATGGTGTGGCAGCTATCGACTCTCGCGCTCTATCTCCTGGCGCTCGCGAAATTGTTGCGAACCGGCCCCGCGCCGCGCCGCGCGAGGGACCCGCTGTGGATTCTTCTTGCGGTTGCCTTTCCGGCCGTCTTCGTCAATCTCATTCACGGCCACAACGGATTTCTCACCACGGCGCTCCTGGCGGGCGGGCTTGCATGTCTCGACGAGCGTCCGTTTCTCGCGGGAATTCTGTTCGGCCTCCTCGCCTACAAGCCGCAATTCGTCGCGATGATTCCGCTTGTGCTCGTCGCGACGGCGCGCTGGCGCACGCTGGGAGCGGCAGCGCTCACCGTCGCGGCGCTCGCCTGCGTGGTCACGGCAATGTTCGGCGTCGAGGTGTGGAGCGCGTTCCTTGCTTCCGCCCATTTCACCCGTACGGTCGTGCTCGAACAGGGCTCCACGGGCTTCAACAAGATCCAGAGCGTGTTCGCGTGGGTGCGCATGTGGGGCGGACCGGTTCCGCTCGCATATGCGGTGCAGGGCGCCGTCAGCATCGCGACGGCCTTCTTTCTCGTGCGCGTCTGGCGCGGGCCCGCTTCACGTTCCGAAAAGGGTGCGCTCCTCTGCCTCGCCGCGATTCTCACCACGCCCTATTCGCTTGACTACGATCTGATGGCGCTCGCGCCCGCCATTGTACTTCTCGCCGGTCAGGGATTCGTCCGTGGATTTCGGCCCTGCGAAATCACGGTGCTCACGGCGCTGTGGATCGTGCCGATCGTCACGCGGGGTGTTGCCTTGATAACTCTCGTACCGCTCGGCGTGGTTACGATGCTCGCCGCGTTCGCATTTGTCGCATTGCATGTACCCGACAGGGAACGCCGCCCGTTGCCGCTTGCCGCTGCGGGCTATGTCCCGTGAGCATTTCGAAGACGATGCAATGGCGCATTCCTGCTGCGCCGGGAACACTGCTCCAGCGATGGTTGTGGATCTGCGCTGCGCCGGAACGTCAGTTCCTGTTTTTCGCCATTATCGGCGGCATTATCCTGTTGGCGCTGATCCCGCCGCTGGCGGGCGGCAATGAAACATACAATTTCCAGCGCGTAGCGGGCATCGCGGCCGTTCATCCGCTGATCGAGCCTGCTCCCGTACCCCAGGGCGTAGCGCGGCTGCTGGACCAGGCCAGCCGGCAGTTTCCGCAAGGCGCCGCGCTGCCCCTCCACTATTCGTCGTCCCAGTTCCACACCCTCGCCGCCATTCCGCTTGCCGGCAATATTCGCACGACGTTGCAGCCCAACGCGATCGCCGTCCTCAACCCCGTCGCTTACATCCCGCAGGCGATGGCGTACGGGCTGGGAGAGGTATCGGGCCTGCCGCCGCTCGTCCTCTTCTATCTGGCCCGCATCGCCGGCGCGGCTGCTGCGATCGGCATCACCTTTCTCGCCATTCGCCGCATGCCGTTCAACCGCTATGGCCTCTGTGCACTGGCGCTGTTTCCGACAATAACATTCTCGCGGAGCACGCTCGACGCGGACCAGCTCACCAACGCGCTCGCGTTTTTCTTCGCCGCGAGCGTGCTCGCGGCCATGGTCCGGCCTGGGCAAATTTCGGCGAGATCCTTTGCGACGCTCGTCGTGTCCGCATTCCTGATTGCGCAATGCAAGAGCGCCTACCTCGTCCTACCGCCTCTTGCTTTCGCCATTCCTGCCGAACGCTACGGTTCGCGGCACCGCTGGCTCTTCGCATCCGCTCTGATTGTATTGCCCGGAATGGTGATGAGCATCGGCTGGATGGTTTTGCTGAAGCATTCGTTCTTCGCCGGCCTCCACTATCACACCTGGGCTGGAGATGTTTATCCCGACGGTCAGATGGCGCGCATTCTCGCGGACCCGCTCGCCTACGCCGTGGTGCTGTTGCGAACCCTATTCGCGACAAAACTGGCTCCGGCCGCGTTGCTGGGTTTCATCGGTGTATTTGGTCCGCCGGTCGAAATGCCACTGAGCTTCCACATATTGGTTTTGGCCGGCCTCTTTCTTGTGCTCGCAGGAGAGGGCGGCGCGCTGCGCCCGCCGCCTGCCGCGCGCTGGCTTGCGCTCGGCGCTTTCTGCGCCGGCTTTGTCCTCGTCCTGACGCTGCTCTATGTTCAATGGAATGGACTCGGTGCGCCGGTCGTCGAAGGATTCCAGGGACGCTATCTCTATCCACTCGCGGCCCCTCTGCTGATTTTTCTGCCGCGCCGGAAGCCAACGGCATATTTCGGCCTCGACGCGCCGCAATGGGCCAATGTACTGGGAATCGTTGCGGTGTTTGGAACGGTCCTGGTAACCTGGACCACCTACTGGGGCTGACGACCAGTGCACCAAACGCGGCGACCGCGACCGCCTACCGGGCGTTGCAACCTGTTTCCCGGAAACGATTCCCCAAGCCGCCGATCTGCGCTTGCTTAACGCGACAGCAACCACACGCTCCTAAGACTCTCTTCGATGCTTCGCGGATTTTTGCCGCTCTTACACCTGGAACCGCAGTTGCGTATCCATCCCGTTACGTTCGCCCAAGCCATCGTCGCCGATGGCATTCCACGCCAGCAGATGCCATGAAAAAGCGCTTCATTGCTTTGGACGGTATGCGCGGCGTGTGCGCGCTTACGGTGTTTCTCACTCACCTGATTCCGTTGCATGCGGCGCACGGACATACCGCAATCCGCCACGGGTACATTGCCGTAGATACGTTTTTCATGATCAGCGGCTTCGTCATCGCCGCATCATATGAACAACGCCTTCTCAACGGGTTGTCGACAGTTAAATTTTTGCGGGCGCGCGTGAGGAGGCTTGGGCCAACTTACTGGTTAGGCATGACCCTCGGAGCAATCTGCTGGGGGGTCATTCTGATTGCCCTGAGCCACATCGGTGCCCAGGTTGCCGTTCCATCGATTGTTACCCTGCTCATTTTCGAATCGCTCCTGATTCCAATGATCGGCAGCTCGCCCGACGCCTTCCCATTGAATAATCCGGCGTGGTCCATCTTCGGCGAAGTCGCCGTCAATCTCCTATACGCGCGGACCATCAAATGGCTGAGTCCCGCAACGCTTGTGGTGATTATTTGCGGGGGCTGGCTGACGACCTTGTTGATCGCCACAAAATCTCTAGATCATTGGAATTTCGGCTGGTCGGGCAATACCATACTCATATCGCCTGTACGCGCGATTCCGGCATTCGCGATGGGTGTCCTCATCTATAGAATGTCGATTTCTGGTTGGCTGTCGCGCCTACCCGCCGTGCCCGCGTTTGTTCCGATGGTTATCTGGTGCTGTCTGGCGATTGCCCCGAACCTTGTCAATTCCACTTTGACGGATGCGATCGCCGTGACGATGATTACACCCGTTCTGGTCGCATGCCTTGTGAGAAGCAAAGAACCCACCTCTGGATGGTGCACACAATTGGGGCATCTTTCGTATCCACTTTACCTATGTCAGATGCCGGTGATCTTATTGGCTAACGCAGTGAGCCCCACCTGGAATGCGGAGCAAATGATGCTTCTCACCACCCTTGTCTTGGTGGCGACGCTGGCGCTCGCCTATGCGATAGCCGCGTGGTTGGAACCGCCAATTTCGGAACCAGCCAACGCAGGACCGGCCACGGGGACCATCCCTAACCGGGCGGACGTGCTCATCGGCTAAATCGCCTTCCTGGCGGCGCTTAACAGGAAAGCAACCGCGCTCAGCTATTTCTTGAGCCATGCCGGCAACTCAGTCTGGATCTGCGCCAACAGAGAGCCGCGCATCGCGTGCAGGGACTCCCGTGCTGGCCGCCGCCTCGGGCCTGGGCATCGCGTTTGTCGTTACGCTTACGGTCATGTGCGGATTGCACAAGCTGAACTTCGATTCACACGGCTATCCGATCGTTAACGACTTCGTATCCTTTTGGTCCGCTGGACGGCTCGTGCTTCAAGGCCATGCGCTTGCCGCCTACGACCCGCATCTGAGGCACGCCGCCGAAATTGCAACGGTCGGCCATCCGTTCAAGGACGAACTCGGTTGGTGGTACCCGCCGCTCTTTCTGTTCGTCGCTGGAGCGCTTGCGTATCTGCCATACGCAGCGGCATTCAACACGCTGAATTGTGTGACATTGCTCCTGCACGCGAGTGTCACCGCGATGATCGCCAGACGCCGTGAAGCGTTTTTTCTCGCCGCAGCCGCGCCTTGGGCGATGTTCGGCATGATGAGGGGTCAGAACCAGTTTCTGACCGCATCCATCATCGGCGCGGCGCTTTTGACGCTCGAGCGGCGCCCTGCGCTCAGCGGCATCATTCTTGGTCTTCTGAGCTACAAGCCGCATCTCGGATTGCTGTTCCCGATCGCACTCGCTTTCGGCGGATACTGGCGCGCGTTCGGCTGGGCGTGCGCGGGTACGGCGTTTTGGACCGCGCTGTCCGGCTCTGTCTTCGGATTCGACACGTTTCTGCCTTTCATCCATGGGCTTTCGGCCGTGGGCCACAAAGAGCTTGTCACGGATCCAAACTATCTGCCCTGCCTGCAGAGCCTTTATGGTCTGGCGCGCAGCGTGGGATTTTCCGATGGAACCGCCTGGGTGATGCAGGCCTGCATCAGCGCCGCATGTGTCGTCGCCATCGCCGGTCTATGGCGCAGCAAGGCTGCTTTCGAGTTGAAGGCGGCAGGCGTTGCCGTGGCGATACCGCTCGTCACGCCCTACGTCTGGCCCTACGACCTCGCCACGCTAACGGTCGCGCTGTCGTTCCTCTACCGGCATCGTCCCTTCGATGGGAAGGAATGGGCCGCGGTGGCCATCTCGATTTTCAGTTTCGGAACATTCTGGTGGCACACCAGTCATCCGGCCGCGCTGATCGCTTGTGCCGCCGTCGGCGCTGTCGTTTGGTGGCGCTCACTGGATGCCGGACGCATTGCCGTTCGGGCACGCGAGGAGGCGGACTCTGCCGCGCGCATGCTTCCTGTCGATGCAAGTGCAGAGTTCGGACCAATCTCCGCGTCGGCTTTGTCCTCATCCTGACGCTGCTCTATGTTCA
>PKWC01000036.1:0-1087 GCA_003131925.1 Alphaproteobacteria bacterium
ACACAGCCTGCGAAGCGGGAATCCAGAGCAACCGCGCGTCGTTTGCCCCTGTTGGGGTGGACGGCCCCCGACGGCATCGATGTGCCAGAGTGAGGTCGTGAAGATCTCAAACAAGGGAGCCGTCCGTGAGCAAGATTATCCGAATTGGCGTGGACACGTCCAAGAGTGTTTTCCAGCTGCATGGGGTTGACGAGAACGAGATGCCTGTTTTGCGCCGCAAGCTGCGGCGCCATCAGGTGCTGGCGTTTTTTGGGAAGCTCGAGCCGACGGTGATCGGCGTGGAGGCGTGTGGCGCCTCGCATTATTGGGCGCGCCGGCTTGCGGGGTTGGGCCACAAGGTGGTGCTCATTCCACCGCAGTACGTCAGGCCCTATGTTGATCGCGGCAAGAACGATGCGGCCGATGCCGAAGCGATCTGCGAAGCAATGAGCCGGCCGAAGGCCAAGAAGCGGTTTGTTGCCGCAAAGACGGTGGAGCAACAGGCGGCTCAGATGCTGATTGGCGCGCGCGAGGCGTTGCTGCGACGCCGCACGCAGGTGAGCAACGCGATGCGGGGCTATGGCGCGGAGTTCGGGCTTGTTGCGCCGAATGGTCTGGTGCAGATCGAGCCGCTCGCCGAACAGATCGCGCTGGACGTCACGATCCCCGAACTCGCCAGGGAGATGTTCCTGGTTCTTCTTGGGCACTACCGGCACGCCAATGCCCAGCTCAAGGAGATCGACGCCAGACTGATGGCCTTCCATCGTAGCAACGAGCAGAGCCGAAGGCTGGCCGAAGTGCCGGCGATCGGACCGGTGACCGCCGCCGCTTTGGCCGCCAAAGTCACCGATGCCCGGGCGTTCCGGTCGGGGCGTGACTTTGCAGCCTGGATTGGCCTGACACCGAAGAATCATTCCACCGCGGGCAAGGTCAGGCTGGGCGTGATCACACGCGCTGGCGACGAGACGCTGCGCACGCTTCTGGTCTGTGGCGCCATGGCTGTCATCCAACAAGCCAAATATCGCACGCCTTCGCCCTGGCTTGCCGAACTCCTCAGGCGCAAGCCGCCCAAGCTTGCTGCGGTGGCACTCGCCAACAAGACCGCACG
>PKWC01000036.1:1129-2586 GCA_003131925.1 Alphaproteobacteria bacterium
TCCTTGACCGCGGCTGCGCGCGGCGCACCGCCAGCAATGCGGTCGGGACGAAGAAACGGTTCTCGGTCGAACAAAGAAACTGAACATGTGGTTTGGCGGGCGGCGAGCCATCGTCACACGCCAAAAGCCGGAACTTGCCAGGGAAGGAAGAGATGGTGATCGGTCGATCAAAGACGCGTGGCACTCCGTGGGACCCAGCGGCAACTGAAACCGTGACCCTGTTTAGAACACGCGTCGCGCAAACCAACTCGGCCAGCGGTCATCTCACCGCTGAGACCGGACATATGATCGCAAGCGATCCGATTCACGCCGCGAACTCTCTTGCAAGAAGGGGGCCGTCCACATATGGGTCCCGGCTTCCGCGGGGATGACATTTTGGGGTTAAATGACGAGCATTACTTCGCCAACATCGCGTCAAGCTTTTCCAATGCCTTCCTGAATGCCGCGCGCTCCGCTTCCACCGCCGCGCCGTCGGTGAGCTTGTCCACCTGGATGGCGATCTGCGATTTGTCTTTGCCTTTCGGAAGAAATCCGATATCGAGCCGCGCCTCGCCGTTCCATTGGCCGCGAAAATATTTGTCTTTCGTCTGCGAGGTGACTTTCAGGCTGCCTTTGGGAAACCATGAGCGGCGCTGTTTCGCGTCCGTAGCCGCGGCGAAGAGCTCATCGAGCGGCACCGCAATGGTGCGGCTCGCGCTCACCGAGAAGCCGTTCGTCTTCTCGTGCTTCGCGCGCAGCCCGCGGGCGCGCTCATATTCCACCGTCACCATCTGACCCCACCACGGCCCGACGTCATATTTGTCGTAGAGCGACTGGGCGATCGCGCGATGCGTCTGTTCCGCAGCGCCATCCTTGTCGAGCGCCGCGAACCATTGCGCCCAGGTCTTGCCCGTCTTGAGCTTCACCGCCGCATCGCTCATCGCGGGCTTGTAAGCCTCCGCCGGCGCTTTTTTCGGCATGCGTCATCTCCTCTGGCCGGCGAAGCTTAGGGGAGAATTCGCGGCGCGGGATAGAGCAAAGCGCCACCGCATCCCGCTCGCCCACCCCTCACCCGCGCCTGAGTGATTTCGATACCCGTATCTGCACGCCTCTCCCACAAGGGGAGNNGGATGAGGGGGAACACGTGCGCTGAAGGGGCGGCGGCTTGATGCAAGGGTGCGTTACGGACAATATTCGGACGCGCAAACCACAGGGGACCGTGATGTCCGACGAGATCTTTGCCGTTCCCGAAGCGTGGAAATCCCTCGCCCATATCGGCCGCGCGGAATATGAAGCGATGTACGCGCTTTCGCTGCGCGATCCCGAGGGCTACTGGCGCGAAGAGGCGAAGTGCATCGACTGGATCAAACCCTTCACCCGCGTGAAGGATACCTCCTTCGATGCCAAGGATCTCCGCATCCGCTGGTTCGAAGACGGCACGCTGAACGTGTGCGCGAACTGCATCGACCGCCATCTGC
>PKWC01000036.1:2735-2901 GCA_003131925.1 Alphaproteobacteria bacterium
GAAGGCCTGCGCGGCGGCCGCACCGTACCGCTCAAGACCAATACCGATCTGGCGCTCACCGGCTGCCCTGACGTGAAGACCGTGCTCGTCATCCACCGCACCGGTGCCAAAATGCTTGCCCATCACGGCCGCGATGTTCATTACGAGGAGGAAGCGGGGAAGGTCT
>PKWC01000215.1 GCA_003131925.1 Alphaproteobacteria bacterium
CCGGACCCCAAGTCGGTGAAGACGCTCTTTTCCAGAGGCGTGCTAAAGATCACGCTGCCCAAGTCGGCGGCCATCAAGCAGCACACGGTGAAGATTCCGGTCAAGTCGACGATGTGAATCGAATGGACGCGCTGCCGGTCCGGTTCCGGCGCGCGCCAGATGAGACGGCATGGGGCNNATCCGCCCCATGGTCCGTTGGTGGAGATCATCGTGGATCCGGGCGTGGCGGGCGCACCCCAGCCAATTTGTATTCCGCCACATCGCGTGTCGCACGCTCCAGGCAGGGAAGAACTTTCAGCGCCTGTTCGCGTTGTGAGCAATAGTGGGCAGATTCACGGCCGGCGACCTGCTATTTGAGCTTGGGAGAGAATCAAACACGCGAACGTCGCGATCAATTCGCCCCGATCGGCGGCTTTCAACGCTTGGTAGACGGAACCGCTCCAACTCGCCTGGCAAGTAGTCCTGCGACCGATATAGCGGGAGTTCGGCGTTCGAACCGCACGCCGACTTCGGCAGTGCTGGACGAACTGCTCGGCGTGGCGCCGGCGGACACAGTGACGCTAGGCTGGCTGATCGGCAGGCTCGGAGACCGCTCGTTTGGCGTCGTCCTCTTGCTCCTGGGACTGCTGGGATTGCTCCCCGGAATAACGACCCTCGCTGCCGTCCTGCTCCTGGTGCCGGCCTTTGAAATGGTTCTCGCCAATCGCGGTCCTGTTTTCACGCAACGCCTTGCCTCCCTTCATTTTGGAACACGGCGTCTCGTTGCCCTGATTTACCGGGCTGTGCCCGTTCTGACGTATCTGGAACGCTTCATCCGCCCGCGTTGGCCAACCCCGTTCGAGGCGACCAAGCGTGTGGTCGGAATTGTCATCCTGTTGCTTGGCCTGAGCATGCTCACCCCGATTCCGCTCAGCAACGTACCGCCGGCAATTCTCGTCATGTTCATAGCATTCGCCTATCTGGAGCAGGATGGCGTACTCCTTTGCGTCACGCTCGGCGCCGCGCTGCTCATGCTCGTCATGCTTGCTGCGGTTGTCTGGCAGACCGCGAGTCTGTCGCCCGAACTGACCCGGCTGTTTTGAGCGGTCGAAACGGTCCGCTCATGCCGGGCGTTCACCTCTCCAAATTTCGGCAAATCTGGAGGACGGACGCAAGAATTGCAACCTCTCAGGCAGGAATTACTCCTGGTTGCGCCAATGAGCAATTCTGCTCAGTATTGGCCTTCGAACTGGTTTAACTTTTTCCCCTCAACGGGAATGATTCTTCGAAACATCGAGGAGGTTCTCATGCTCATGCTCATGCTTTTGCGTTCGCGCAGCGTCGCTTGGCGGCTGATATTTCGTCGTGGCTGAACGTCAAACGCCACTGGAGGAAATTGTATGAGCGTCCACACGAACGATCTGGTCGCGCGCCGGCAGCCCGAGGTGCGCCGCCCCGATGGCCACTCGCAATCTGCTATAACGACCGGCAAGCTCGTCGTCAGTCTCGACGCTAGAATGGTCAAGGTGGCTGGCAGGCGTGTGCATCTGACGAGGAAGGAATATCAGATGCTGCAGCTGCTCGCGCTGCGCAAGGGGATGACGCTGACCAAGCAGATGTTCATGAACCATCTCTACGGTGGCATGGACGAGCCCAAACACAAGATCATTGACGTCTTCATCTGCAAGCTGAGAAAGAAGCTCGCAGCAGCCACCACTGGTGAGAAATACATTGAGACCGTCTGGGGCAGCGGCTACGCCCTGCGCGACCCCGAGGACGAAGAAGCGGCGTAAACGCTGAGGCATGCGCTTGGAGCCGATGCGGCCGATGAATCCGCGACGATGCATGCAAAGACACACTTTAAGAAACCGAATATTTTGACTTCGGGACGACACGCCCGCGAGCGCGCACGGCAGCGCCTGCGGACCTAAGCGCCTCTTCCCCAATTTCCTCGCCACCCGCTTCTGCCGCGCAACAATCTGAGGACGAACAGGAGCAGCACCGCGCCGATCGTGGCGTTGATGATCGCCGAGACGATTCCGGCGCCGAACTGGACGCCCAGTTGGGGCAGCAACCACCCACCGATAAAGGCCCCGATTACTCCAATGATGAGGTCGCCGATGATTCCAAATCCGGTACCTTGTACAATCTTGCCGGCCAACCATCCTGCAACGACGCCGACCACGAGTATAACCAAAAGACTTTCATTTGACATGTGCATTGTTGTGAACTCCAGGTTCAGTGTGCAGCCGAACTACCGTTCCACATGCAGACGCACATCCCGCCGTCATCAACGGGTTCGCGCCCATGCCGACATTCGACTGCACGCAGAGAAGGACATCTTCCCGCGGGTGCAAATCTACATCCGTGTGAACGGCTGAAACTGTGCAGAATTGCTCACACCGGAAGCGGTCGCGAGAATGGGGCGCGCTTTCGCGAGCAGATGCGTGCGCGCATCGAGGAACTTCGCGCGCAAGACTTTGTTCCATTAATGTCTTTGACGCCCGGAGGCACCCATGAATCTGCATCTGACGAATCCGGAACTCATTGGAATCGCCGTTGTGGCGATCCTGCTGATCGCAGCTGTTGCCTGGGTGTACATCCGGAGGCGCCGGGCGACGACCGCGGATTTGCGGCAGCGATTTGGACCGGAGTACGAGCGAGCCGTGCAAAAGCATGGCTCCAGTGCGGAAGCGAAATTGCTGGATCGTGAAAAACGAGTGGAAAAGCTCAATATTCGCGAGCTTGAGCCGGCGGAGCGGGAACGATTCCTCGAGCGATGGAAATCCGTGCAATCGCATTTCGTCGATTCTCCGAAGGAAGCGGTCACGGAAGCCGACGATCTGGTGTCGTCGGTCATGCAGAGCCGCGGCTATCCCGTATCCGATTTTGAGCAGCGTGCCGCCGACATTTCCGTCGACCATCCCCGAGTGACGGAAAATTACCGCGCGGCGCACGCGATCGAATTGCGGCTCAGGAAGGGCGAAGCAAATACCGAGGATCTCCGAACGGCGATGATCCACTATCGCTCACTGTTCGAGGAATTGGTGCAGATGCCGGCCACGGAAAAGATTGCCGACAAGAAACGGGCTGCTTGACGGCAAACCGGCAACGGCGAGCAGCTATCCAAAAAAATTGTCATAGCTCCGCCGGTCCCGCGGTTGAACCCTGGGGCATCCACACATCGTATCGGCTGCAACGCGAAATTCGGCGGACGTTTCATCCAACCTCCTCCTTGGGGGAGGTTGGATGAATCCTTGAATGACACGCAGCGATGCTTTTGCGGCGGGGAAGCGAAGCTCCACGTCCAATCAAGGCGCTGGGATTGGTTCTTCTGCGCCGCTCACTTGGAACAGACGCATCAACGATTTGATACAGTTACCAAATGAGTGTAGCGACCCATACAGCCGTGCCGGCGCTTAAGACCGCCGCAAGAGCGAGACAATATTGGCTTTCGGTGCGCCTGGAGAACCAGTCAGTCAATGTGCGCGATTTGTTGAGCTTTTCCATCACTGGATTAACGGGCGAAGCGCTCTTTGGTGCATCGCGATAATCAAATATCTGAGATTGGCGCTTCCGCGATCTCCCAATAGAGCATCTGGCCTGGACCGGGGAACGATCTCGGTATTCGATGCGTCGCGCGATCTCGCGGCGCTTCTCTGGCAGGCCAGTGACACCGTGCGGGGGCGGTTTGGTTAGGTCGCTCACGCCGCGGCCGTAGGAACCGCCGTGGCGGATTTTTCCGAAATTTTGAATTTCCGGCGGTCTCATCGAATATTCAAAAATGCCCCTCGCGATCTGCGCGAATGGGGCTGACAAAGATCACAACGTTGGAAACCTGCGGCCGCGCAGGGCGCCCGCGTAATCGGCCACGTCGGCGGTGGGCTAATGCTTGGTCGGCAAAGCCGAGACTTCCGTGGCCGCGTTCTGTAAATCTGTGCCCGGAGTCTTTTTCGCGCGGATGAAAGCGGCGTCGCGATTCTCCTTCTCCGTGGCTCTGCTCGCGTCCGTTATGTGCGAATCGCGCATGTCAGGATGGCGGATTTCCTTGGTCATGGCATTTCCTTCCGCATGTTTGCGCACATCGATGCGCGCAATAGATCTAACGATCGGAATGCATGAGCGTTGCGCGCGCGGTCACTTAATCGCGGCTCGCCGGGAGAAGAAGCGTACCGTCCCGCATCTCCGACCGCTGTGTCGCCGTCTCGACGGTCAATTCGTCTTGCGGTTGCGCGCCCTTGCAGAGATCTTTGTCCGCAGATCTGGTGCGAAGACTGCGATCGTCCGCCCAAAAGGACGACGATGATCCGCCGTCGTTTTTCCAACCTGACAGGGCTATTTCCGACTTATCGGTCCTCAGTGAGATGCGACCGGACTGATTCCAATCCGTCATGTTGCAAAAGCCAGCCCGGCGCCCATGACAACGGCAGCGAACCCCAGAACGGCACACCAACCGAAGGGCGACAGAAGTCTTGGGCGCGTTCGGCGATGGAGCAAGAAATCCTTCGGCGCAAACCCGCAAACCTGGCGCTCGAATTCGCGATCGGAATAGGTTGGCCATTGGCCGCCGACGTCCGTCGTCATGTGCGGCCTCCATTCCAACAAACAGGCTGCGAGGGCGACGCACAGGCAGTGCTCGCCGCACCTCCGAGTGCAAGAGCCGTCAGTTGCGCGAGAATATCTTCGGTGGCGTCCTTCGTGCGCGCGACAGAGCGTGGCGGGATGGGTTTGTCGCCATCGAGAATGCTCATCAGGGCAACGCGGGCGCGGCCAACGCGGCTTTTTATGGTACCCACGGGCGCTGCGCAGACTTTCGCTGCGTCCTCATAGCTGAAGCCGCCGGCGGCGACGAGGATCAGGGCTTCCCGCCGCCCCTCCTGGAGCCCGCCAAGGGCTCGCGCGGTGTTGGAGAGCTCCATCGCCCATTCCTGCTCGAGCCGCGGGGCTGCGATACTTCCGCCGAAGTCTTCATCCCAATCCAGTTCGCGCCACGCGCGCCGCGCATGTGAATAATATTCATTGTGGAGAATGGTGAAGAGCCACGCTTTGAGGTTCGTGCCGGGTTCGAAGCGATGGTGGGCACGCCAGGCCTTTGCCAGCGCTTCCTGTGCCATGTCTTCCGCGATGGCCCGCCTTCCGCACAGCACGCGCGAGAACGCACGCAATGGGGGAATGAGGGCGATGAGATCGCGCTGAAATTGGGGTGAAGGGCGGGGGACGGGCAATGCCGGCGCGTCGCGCGTATTCGGGGATTGCAATTTCATCTCGACTCTTCTCGATTGCCAGAAGAGGGGGATTACGCTGACATCGGCATTAAAACTGTGCAGAATTGCTCACTCTAGTAGAGTTTAAGTCAGAAAATCTCGACATTACAAGAATTAATTACCGGACAGAATGGAAACATTTCAATCTTTATTTTCTGAGAGTTCTGACATGGAATAACATGAGCGGATCAAGCAAATAATGATAGGCACTTATATTTGCCAAATATTGTGATTACGTCACAGTTCATGCGATATTCGTAACAAGGAACTTTATTGCATTTGAGAACGTTCAATATAGTCAACGTCCAACACACACGTCACATAATGAAACGCCAGGCCATGCTGTCGTTTTCCGAAAATCGGTCCTCGTGAAACAAGGAATTGCAAAATGACCAACACACGACAGATGTTTCTGGCGCTGGGCCTCGCGGCCGCGAGCGCCTTTCCGGCCTCGGTCGCGACCTTCGATCGCGCCCACGCCGCCGCGACGTCGCAAGATCTCAACAGAGACGCCGCCCACGCCTTGCAGATGCTCTATAGAACCAACCCCGTTGCGGAGCAGATTTCCAGGCAGGCGCAAGCCGTCCTCGTGTTCCCGAACATCGTCAAAGCCGGTTTTGTGTTCGGTGGCAGCTACGGCGAAGGCGTTCTGAACGAGGGCCCCAGAATTCGCAACTACTACAATTCCGTTTCGGCCTCATGGGGCTTTCAGGCTGGCGCACAATCGTACGGCTATGTCGTGTTTCTCATGAATCGCGGAGCCATCGACTACCTCAACGAATCGCACGGCTGGGAACTGGGTGTCGGCCCGACCCTGGTGGTCGTGAACGAAGGGGTGGCCAAGAACCTGTCGACATCGACGCTGAAGGGCGACGCCTATGCCTTCATCTTCAACCAGGAAGGTCTGATGGCCAGCGTGAGCATCGAAGGAACGAAGATTTCACGAATTTATCGCTGAACGATGCGGGCTTTGGGTCGGAGATGAATCTTCACGCATGGGTGCTGCTCGGCGACATGAGTTCGCGGAAGGGCTCAACGATCCGCGCCCTCACCGGCATTTCACGCGACCGTCTGGACCCGATCGAGGTCACCTTGGCAAACGGTCAAAGCATCCAGATTCATCCGAAAGTTGCGTCAATAAACGAGAAGAACGTTCCCACGCCGGAATCATGGTTGGCGCGGTGGTCCAGGTCGGCGGTTCGACAGAATCTGATTCTCGCGTTTCGGCTGCGGTTCGGCCCCAAAGGCCGGCGACCCGAAGACTACGTGAAGGCCCTCGTGGAGGCGGGCGGCACCATAGAATCAATCGTCACGCTGGGAGAAACAACACCGGATTGGGCGATCCAGGTTGGTGCGCCTTACGCACACATCCTCGATACTGCAACGACCCCGACGAACGCGATTGCCCATCGCGTTCGGCAATTCTGGGGCTGGCTCTGAAATTGAAATCTAGACGCTAGTGTTCTAATCCTGACGGGCGAGTCTCAAAACGCTAATTTATACCATCGTCATGGCCGGGCCGTTGTCCCGGCCACCCATGAAAACCGCGCTCGGCCATGGTTCGCATAGAACCGGACGATTGCCATTGGAATGGCCTGTACATCGCGCTCACTTCTTCACGCTGTGTTGTTGGATGGCCGGGACAACGGCCCGGCCATGACGAATTGTTTTGGGGCGCCGGCGTGAGCAGCAACCTCATTCGATGCTATGCGTCCAACCCATCAGCGCAGGTGCCAAGCGTCGGATTCGATCCACTAGAACCAAACCTGGATCAGAATTCAAGCGAATCGGGACGACCGCATCACACAGCAGCCTCGACCGCCCGCGCACGCGCACCTGTTCTCTCCGAACCGGAGAGCGCCGCTCCCGGATTGAACCGCGCCGGCGTTTGTCCCACGGCTGCTGCGATGCGCTCCACGGCTTCGCGAAGATTGGTGACGACATCGCATCCGGTCGCGGCGACGGCATCGAGATAGCGGGCGTTCTCGCCGGCAAGTCCCCAGAAACAGGTCATGGCATGGGCGGCAGGAATGCGGCGGCGCAAGCGCCGCATGAGATAATGCGCGCTCGTATCGCTTCCTGCTTCAAGATAGGACAGGCAGATGAACCGCACGCCGGACGGATCAATCCTCTGGATGTTCGCGGGCGAAGCCTCGGTCGCGGAAATCACGCATGCTCCGATTCCTCGCTTCTCGAGCAGATGGACAAGCAGCAGGCCTGCCGCCTCGTCGAGAGTTCCGCGGCCCGCTACGCAAAGCACCGGTTGCCCAACCCAATCCGGTGGAAGCGATTCCGGCGTGAATATCCTCGCCGCTTCCGCGCCGGACGCGTCCGGCGGCGGTTCGTCCGCCGGGATGTCTTCGTGATCCGAAAGATTCTCGATCAGTCCTTCGACCATGTCCTTGGCGCTCGAGCGGCGGTCGGATTCGAGCGCGCCGCGGTTCACATCCAGCTGCGCGAGCACCAGCGCCTTGAGCGCAATGTCGTAAAACTCGCACAGCGAATGCTCCTTCAGAAACGATTCCGCCTGATGGGCGGCCGCGTCCGGATCGCCGGCCAGAATTCGGAGGTAGAAGGATTCTTCGTTCGCCAGAGGCGGCCGGTCGCCGAGCAGGACATCGAGAAATTTGAGCCGTTCGACGTGACGGCCCAGCACGACAAGGCACATGGTCAGCGGCGTGGACAGGAGCAGGCCGACCGGTCCCCATACCCAAGTCCAGAACGTCGCGGCAACGACAACCGCGACCGGAGACAAGCCCATGCTGCGTCCGTACAGCCAGGGCTCGACCATCTGGCCGGTGACCGACTCGAGACCGAAATACAGGCCAGCGGTCCAGAATACGAGCGACCAGCCCGGATCCACGGCGAGTGCCAGGACCAACGGCACCGCGGCTGCGAGGGGAACCCCGACATACGGCACAAACCGGAACATCACTGCGATCAGCGCCCACAGCCCCGGATTGGGAACCCCGATCAGCCACAGGCCCATGCCGATCAGGGCGCCGAAGCATGCATTGATTGTGGTCTGGGTCAGAAGATATCGGCTGAGCCGCGCGGCGCCGTCGTCCAGCGCAGCCTTGGCCCGCTGTAGATCACTCGATCCCGCCAGCCAGATGAAGCGGTCTCGCAGATCCTCTTTCTGCAGGAGAATGAACACGACGAAGATGATGGCGATTCCGGCCGTCGCCAGCGGCTCGAGCAGCCGTGCGAGGACGTCTTCTATCAATTCGATGGGGGATGCGGCGGGCTTGCGTATTTCCACCGGCACCGGCGTATCGGGGGAGGCAGTCCGAACTGCCAGACCCGTTGTCGCCGGTGCGTGAGCGTCGCGTGGCGAGATTGGAACCTGGTTGTCCAGATTGCTCAGCAATGACGACGTTCGGCCGATCAGACTGTTTGCCGCGGCTGAGCCGCGCAGCGATTGGATCTTGCCGGCGATGTTGTGCTGGTAGTGCGGTAGATCGGCGGCGAGATGTGCGAATTGCGCGCCGATGAATGTTCCGATGCCGCCGATGATTGCAAGCGCAAGCAACGCGGTCAAAATCACCGACGGAACGCGCCCGAGATGCAATCGCCGCAGCTGGGTGACGAGCGGCGCGAGCGCGAATGCGAGCAGCGTCGCAAGCGCCACAGGCACCAGAATCGGCCGGCCGAAATAGATCGCGGCGACGGCGACGGCCGCGACCACCGAAGATGCCGCAAACCGGAACTGCGTCCCCGGCGGCGAAGCGAACGATTCCCGGCTTTCCGCGCGCGTGGCTATCCCGGCCAGTTCCGGTCCTTCAAAAAATTCAGAGTTAATCCGGGACAGGCCCATTTCACCTTTCGGTTCAAATCCTGCCCATGAGAAGCAAGACGACGATGACAATCAGGATGATGCCGATGATTCCGATGCCGCGATGGCCGTAGCCATATCCATAGCCGCCGAAGCGGCCGCTAAAGCCACCGACAAGGAAGATGACGAGGATGATGACGAGTATGAGTCCGAGCGACATGGTCTATCTCCGTTTTATCTCCGGACTTCCAGATTTGACGTTCCGAGGTGTGCGTGTGGGGTATCGTGGATGTTCACAACCCGTCGTCCGGAATTCGTTGCCCTTCACCCTACGCCCACGTCGGCGCAAAAACTGTGCGCAATTGCTCACATCCACGGGCGACCAGCTACCGCACGGCCCACTCGGGCACAGCGGGCCGGGATCGTTGCACGCTCGGAATGGTGGCGCGTCGATTGATGGTCTGCAGTTCACATATTCCTTGCCATGCCGCGGCGATTCGCGAAGTCGATAACGGCGTTGGCGCGTTTCCTTATTGCAACTCGTGAGGAAGAACAGATGTATCTCGGTGGTGGTGTGGTCGGCATCGTTGTGGTTGTTCTTATTGTCCTGTTTCTGGTGGGACGCATCTAGTAGCGACTATCGTTGACACCTGACTCGGGTCTCATCCTTCCCCCGGTTTAACCGGGAACTGTATACTTGACTCAGCATAATCCTGTCGCGCATGATTCGCTCCGACAGGCCGACGCTCAGGCAAGTTGAGGCACCACCTCAATACGGTTCCAGTTTAACCGAGAGGTGGTGCCAGAACTAGGACGCGCCAATGGGCGCGGAGACAGAAAGAGAGGTCGAAGTAACCGATAAAATGGCGCATGCCGGTTCGCGCATATTGGAGGACATGTTCGAGTGTCTGCCGATAACTGGGCGCAACACGGCTATACTTCTGTTTCAGGAAATGTGGTCGGCCCGCGATGTTGCGCAAACGTGTGCAACCAAATGCTGATTCTCGCTGCTCTATCTCTTAGTGATCGGAATGAGTCGGCAATTATATCAATTTCGGTTGATGTATAACGATAATCTCCTTCCCTAACTACCATGCCGTTCGTTCTGGCTGGCGGCTTTAATTTGTTATTCTTGGTCGCGTATGCAGATGGGACAACGGCAAACCCCCAGCTATCAGGCGGATGATTTAGGGGCATAGTATTTAATACTACAAAATACGGTTTCCATAGCTGCCGCACTATTCCATGAGCAATCTCATTCCTTCTGCCAGAACATAATTTAGCTTCGTCAATGAAGCCGGTTGTCTTACGTTTTCCGTGCCTATTGCCGGGCACACCTAATATTTCGTCCTTAAGTTCGTCTTGAATTTGTGCGTTAGCTGTATCAACTGGAATAGAGAAGAAAAAAGCTTCCGCAGCCGCCTCTACCATCTCTGATCGACCCTTAAATGTTAGTACCGCTCCATAGGCTCGGCTTGCCACTAGTTCGTCAATGTTAGTTCCAATGAATCGTGAAAAGAGATACGCGAAATTATGCTCAAATTCCTCCCACGCGGTAATCGCGCGACCTACTGCGGCGAACGTAATCATGTCGCTAACATCGCCCTTTGAGGCAGAGGGTGGCCTGTCCCATGGATTGGGACTGGACGGCGGTTGAGGTTTGCCCTTATCTGTCATCAGCAGAAACTCATACGGCGGATCGAAAAGCGTCATGGCGACTAAAGCGGGTTCTTTGAAGCCACGCGACAACAAAATGAGTCAAGACCTGTCTGGAAAAGTCGATCTTGCTCCCGACGCTTGGCCGAAATTTGAGGCGCTGGTGAAATCAGCCGCCAAGATGGGGCACAAACCGCACGCTTCCAAGACCTCGCGGAAATCGAGCCGCGGTTAATTCATTGTGGCGCAAGTGGGTTGCGTACATATCCCGTAATAACCCATTTCCATCCACGAGGCGGCATACATTGGTCCGCTATGTACGTTTGCTCCATACTCATCCAGTGACCGGCATCAGCCCAAGTGCGAATCAGTTTATTCGCCGGGTACAAAGATTTGAATTTCTTATCGCAATAATCATAGTCCACGTTCAATTGCGCGGTTGTGCGGTGACGACCTGTCATATCCTTCCAGTCTCCGGCCTGGATGTATTGCGCGGACGCGGGCATGCTCCACAGGGTAAGCAGAATTGCGGCTGGAATACTGGCTATATGACGTAACAACCGTATCACGTTAGAATTTCCCCCGAGAATTTACGGAGTCCAATACGTGCTTAATATAGACGCCAGAAACAAAAAGGCGATTCGAGCATCTTCTCCCATAGAGGTTATTGAGGCGGCTTTCGCTTGTTGTCCCGATCCTTGGATTCATGCGCCAAGGCAACAGGATCAAACACGACGTTCAAAGCCACGTCACAATGCGGGCAAGCTAAAACAACACCGTTGTAGCGTTTCTCACCAAGAATCTTGATATCAACTTCGCCATAATTCACGGTGGAAAACGTGCGATCACACTTAGGGCATTTGGCCATTGTCCCCCCTCCAAGCATAAGGCGTGTTAGCTTATCTGCTTTTCCCGCCAGCGCAAAAATGCTTTTGCGTGTTGTTTAAGTGTTCGCGCCTTCGTTAGTCGCCCAATAGGTGAGGCGCTTGCCGACGATCCCTTTAAGGGCCTTCGTAGCGCGTTCACCGTCCCCTACACCTAGCGCGGAACGCTCATTGTATCGGAAGTCGAACTCGGCAACGTAACGCTTCAAGTGGGCTTCACTCACGCTGTGATACGTGCCGATGATCCCGCGCTTGAAGGTCGCGAAATAGCTTTCGACCGTGTTGCTGTGAGCATCGCCGCGCACATATTCGCCAGCCGAGTGGTTCACGGCACCGTGCGAAGCGAACGCTTTGCCAATGCGCGAATATTCGCCGCCTTCATCTGTCATAAGCGAGGACTTGCGGTCCACTTGCGTGAACAGGATCGGGCGAAGTGTCTTGCCGCTCACGTTGGCGACATGGTGCGAACGCGCCCGGCCACCGCGCTCTACCAGCGTATGGACGGCTTCCTTGCCTTTATTGCCCTGCTTGCGGCCAAGGCGTTTGTTCGCGTGCTTGTTCTTCTCTTTGCCACCGACGAACGTAGTATCAGCTTCTACGATCTTGCCTTCTCCGCCGAGCGGACTGGCCGTAAGGGGAGCCATTGCTTCGCGCAGGCGATGGCACATGAACCATGCGGACTTGTACGTGACGCCTAACATGCGGTGCATTTGATGGGCGCTCATGCCTTTCTTGGAGGCACACAGAAGGAAAGCGGCCATCAGCCACTTGTTCAGAGGGATATGGCTACGCTCGAAAACCGTGCCGACTTGGACGGTAAATTGCTTGCGGCAGGAATTGCATTGGAAATAGCCGTCACGCCCCGTCAGGGGCGTGGACTCGTCCACCGTGCCGCAATATCCGCAAACCCGGCCATCGGCCCACAGCAGGCTCTCAAGCCATGCGCGGGCCTTTGTGGCGTCTTGGAAAATCTTGTTGTTCAGCGGGTTTGACATGTCCTAGTTCCTTTGTTGAGAGGAATATAGGCCATGCCGTGTGCTGAGTCAAGTATACAGTTCCCGGTTTAACCGGGGGACCANNGAGCTTGTCGAACCATGATGGCCGGCGGCACGAAACACGCTTCTGCGATTCCGGCACTGTTTGCGCAAGGGCGCGGCAAAACGCTGGTGAGCTGGGGTAGGACATTTGAGCGGTCTCAAATGCGACCGCGTCTGGCGCCAATCATCGTGTTGGCGGCCTTATTAGACTCCACAATCTTGCCGATGCGCCGGTGCGTTTCGCGCGCTGTACCTTAAGCGGTTGCGGAAAGCGACGGCGCTTTTTGATCGCGCCCGTGCCGGGAGTACGCGGGCGGAGACCGTGAGATGAAGGTCGCGTGCGTGATCGACACGCTCATGCCTTCGGGGCCGCTCGTCGTTTTAACCTGGGCTTCGAGGCTGTGGGCGAGCGCATTGACGAGGCTGGTGCCAAGACCGCCTTTCGCGGCGTTTCCGGAGCCATTGGGCCTTCCAACGCCGTTGTCGGAAACCGAAAGCTTCCAGTCCATGCCGTCCACCTCATAGCGGACGATCACCGACGCGGATTCCTTTTCTTTGGGGAACGCATATTTCAGGGCGTTGATGACGAGTTCGGTGACAATGAGGCCGAGGCTGACGGCACTTGCCGATAACACCCGACCGTTGTCGGCCAGGACTTGCAGCGTGGCCTGGCGGTAATCGCCAATCATCGATTCTGCAAGAGAATCGCATAATTTTCTCAGATATGGCGCGATCTCGATCGGATCTCCGCGGCCGGAGCTGTGAAGCAGGTGCTGCACGGCGGCGACGGACATGACCCGACGATGCGCGTCCTGGAGATGCTGGCGCGTCTCCTCGGATGTCACGGCGCCGGCCTTCAGCATGAGGATGCTGGCGATGATCTGAAGGCTGTTGACGATACGGTGCTGCATTTCCGCGAGCAGAGTCTCTTTCTGCAGCAGTAGATCGTCCGTCTGTTTCTGCAGGAGTTGCCTTTCCAGCTCGCCGGCGCGCCGCTCCGTCACGTCCTCGAAGCCGAGCAGAATGGCCGTGCGCGCATCGTCCTCGTAAACGCCTTTGCGGGCGTGCAGGTGAAAGACGCGGCGGCCGATCCGGGGAAATTCGTGCGCGACTTCAAACTTCTCCATGACGGTGCGCTCGGGTATGATCTGCTCAAGAAGCAGGCGCAGCGAGGGGATGTTCCATGCGCCGCCGTCCAGGGCGAACAGATGTCGATTCTTCGCGTCCTCCGTCCCCATCTGGAACGATCGATAGAATGACGGGCTCGCAAACAGAATCTTAAGCTTGCCGTCGAGCACAAGGAGAGGCTCGCGGATAGACTCCGCGATGGTCTGCGCAACCCAGCGCGCATCCTTGATATGAGCGAAAAGCTCTTTCATGGTCGATGTTCCGTCAGCCCCGACGACACCACGCCCAATGTGTGTTGCGTCCGGCTGCGTCCCTCGAAGCTACGCTCGACGTCGAGGCGAGAACTGTGCCGAATTGCTCACATTGCAAAGAGTTTATGAGGCGATCAACAGGACAATTCGCCAGGAATTGCGACACTGTTCGCGGGCAAGGAGCGCGCGTTCAAGAGTTCAATCCGGGTCTTCTCGCCAGGAACCGGCTTCGACAATCTGGGGCTGTTCGTGAAGGACCAGGTTTAGCAACGAGGTGTGAACCTCGATGCCGCCATTGTACTGGATCAATCCCATTTTGCGAAATTTGTTCATGAAAAAGCTGACGCGGGATCGGGTCGTACCAATCGTCTCAGTGAGAGTTTCCTGGCCCGTCTTCGCGATCAGGGCTCCGGCTTTCCCTCCTTGCCGAAATTCGCCCTGGCCGTTCCACTAACGTGCAAGAGAACAAAGCGGTACTCAGAGACTCTCGCTGCGCCCACGCGATAGCGTTGTCGCGACAGAGACCTTCACTGAAAGCTCGGAAGGCTTGCGGGCTTTGGCGCTTCTTGCGTCAATAGT
This sequence comes from Alphaproteobacteria bacterium, assembly GCA_003131925.1. Lineage (GTDB taxonomy): Bacteria > Pseudomonadota > Alphaproteobacteria > Micropepsales > Micropepsaceae > Rhizomicrobium. The sequence continues at coordinate 14,554 of PKWC01000215.1, forward strand.
TTTGCAAGCACGTCGCCCACTTCCAATCGGTGAAACGGCTTTTGCAACACTGGAAAGGTTTGGTAGCCATCCAGAAGCCTGTTTTTGGCATAGCCGGTTGCAAACACGAAGGGGATGCCGCGCGCGACAAGCGCGTCGGCGACGGGATAGCTCATCTGCCCATTGAGATTGAGATCGAGCAACACCGCGTCGATGTCTTCAGCTTCGATGATTGCCAACGCCTGATCGACGCGGGCGGCGGGTCCAACGACCTCATAACCCAAGTCGGCGAGCATGTCCTGCAGCAGCCACGACACGATGATCTCGTCCTCGACCAAGAGGACGCGGCTCCCGGAGAGGGGGTTATCCACTTCTATCCAGCTCCACGTGGGGTAAAGGCATGACAATCTGGCACACCACGCCCGACGGCTCGTAAGCGAAGCGAACTTCGCCCTCCAGCTCCTGCGCGAGACCGCCCTCGATCAGGCGTGATCCCAAGCCCTTGCGGCCGGGCGGTGCCACAGGCGGGCCGCCGCTTTCCTGCCATCGCAGCTGCATTCGTTCGCCTTTCGGCGTCGGCTCGATCAGCCAGCTGATACCGATCTTCCCGGCGGTGCTTTCCGAGAGCGCACCATGCTTGGCAGCATTGGTCGCCAGCTCGTGAAACACCATGGCAAGAGTCAAAGCGGCTTTCGGCTGCAAGCGAACCGCGGGGCCTTCGACCGAAAATCGGGCGGCCCCGCCGTTTTTTAGACCGAACGGCAGTAAAATCTGATCAAGCAGTTCCCGCAGACCCACGGCTGTCCAGGTCTCGCGACCGAGCAGGCTATGGGCTTTTGACAGCGCGAGAATGCGTCCCTCGAACGCGGCTACGACTTCCTTGTCCGCGTGGCCGCGCAAAGTCTGCAAGGCAATCGCCTGCACGGTCGCGAGTGTGTTCTGCGTTCTATGGTTTAGTTCATCGAGGAGAAACCGCAGGCGGTCTTCCGCCTGCCTGTGTTTGCTAGTATCCACGAATGATGCGAAATGCTGCACAACCTCACCGGTCCTGTCCCGTACGGGATTGCCGAACATCGCGGCCCAAAAGGTGCTCCCGTCCTTGCGCCGGCAACAAATCTCGGCACTGGTATCGGCGCGGTCCCCAAAAACGGCATCGATCTGTGCTCGCGTCTCGGGATCGGCGCCGCCTTCCACCAGGAAGTTGATGCTCTGGCCGAGCAGCTCCTCGCGGTTGTACCCGGTCAGAGCCAGTAAACTGTCATTGGCAAAAATTATCGGATTTCCGGTTTCCTTCGCGTCCGTGAACACCATTGCCATTCGCGTCGTTTCAGCAGCGACGACGAAAGGGCCAAGGTCCTTTCGAAAGCCATCGACCTCGGCTTCAGCTCCCTTTTGTTCTTCGGACTTGTTGGCAGTTGCCGAGTTAAACCAGCCCCGATTTCGTCGAAGAGGTCTTTCCACGGACAATGTTTTGTCAGGCCAAATCATAGGCTTTATGGAAGACCTGTCGCATCCGGTTGCTCCCACGAAGCTACGCCCATGGCACCGCTAAATCTGTGCGGAATTGCTCACATAGGTGCCGGCCAGACGATGATCTGGGTTTTACGCTCGCGCATGTGCACGCCTCGTCGCAGCCGGCAGACGCAGGTCTGCGCAAGGGTATCCTAACCACCGCATGGCCCCCAGGATCGATGCATGCCTGGAATGGCGGCGCGTCACTTGATTGATTATGGTTCACATGGCCCTGGCCAGCCCAGGCGAGTCCGGGGCCGATAACGATGTTGGCGCGTTGTCTCACCGTAACTCGTGAGGCGGAACAGATGTATCTCGGCGGCAGTGTGGTTGGTATTGTTGCGGTCGTCCCGATTCTCCTGTTCTTCCTCTCATATCTAATCTACACGCAAGCGCCGAAACACCGGTATGGAAAGTCGGACGCCCGAGCGGCTTCGGATTCTCGCGCGAAGGCTGTGCCAGAATCCTGACGGCTCTCGCGACTTGCGAATCTGACGAGCCCCATTGTCCTGATCATCGTCTGGGCACCGAAGCTTGCCATTCAGCGCCGCGGAAGCGGGCACGCTACGCGTCTCTAGGGCATTTCCACTCGCAACGCGATGTCGAGTAATTTCGCCGCGATTAGAATGACTCTTGACGTACAGACCGTTCGATGTTCTTCAGATTGGTCAGCAAAATGCCCGCATTGCGATTGTACCGGAGCGCGTCCGCGACAATCCAGACAGCGCCCCCTCCGTAGAGCCCGACCAGGACGCGAGCAGCCGATCCATCTGGCGCAAGATCTACCGGCTTTACCGTGCCGATCAATGCGCCGGACGCGATCTCGACCGGCATGTCGTTGAACTGGCCGCCAGACCGCGCGCTGAGCGAGACAAAATCGTCCGGATCGAACAGCGCGACATCGCCGTCGTGTTGTAGCGGGCGATCTTGAGTGAACGCAATGGATGGACACATGAGCGCCAGGACAACGGTGGCGGCGGCAGCTGCTGTGCAAGAACGCAAGACCTTCTCCTTCTCCCGGATTCCGGGCGAGCGGCACGGACCAGCGTTGACGAACGACCGAAGACTGAGCATCGAGCCCCGGGCGAATGTCCGATCACCTTACCAGTGTTTCACCGTGCTTGTGCGGAAGCCAGGTAATGCGCCACCAAGAACAGGACGACAAGCACGGCCGCAACGAGACAACGTGCCAACGTCGTTGTCGGCCCCAAGCACTGCGCAATTGGACCACCGCGGCTGTTTCTGGAGCCAGCATTATGATACGCCGATCAACTATGTCGGTCACATCGAGAAATGGGTCAACATCGTGATCGAGGGTGACATCGAGGCCAAGGACTGCTTGCCGAACGACCAGCGCGAAGGACGTGCCCTCGCCGTCGCATCGATATTCCGCGATCTCGCAAGCCCCGAAGCAAAAGCGCGAACGAAGGCGCAGACGAACACTCGCGACCAGAACTGCAGCCGCCCTACCGCCGTCTTTTGGTAAGCCTTTTTTCGTTCGCGCGGATCACCGATCTGTAACGGCGGACGACCTTTTGGGGCGAACCGCCCGACGCAAGCGTGGCGGCCGCTTCGGCCGAGGCCGCCACCTTTTCTGCCACCATTCTGCCCGCTTCAGACGCGGCCTTCGGACCGCCGGCGGCCAGTTTCAGGAACCTGAGTGTCATGACGCGCTGCGCCTCCACACCGGACATCGCGATGTCGGCCGAAAGTTGCCACCATGATTTCAATTGCATAACTCCAATACGCAGAATTGCAACGTGCCAACTGTTCCGCCGCGCGAGAGTTCAATTGGCTGAGTTCTCATCGACGCACGAAATTTGAAAAGATTGTGCGAAGCTGGCTGTGACGGGCGACGGGATTGGTTTCCCAATCGCCCCCCATGCCTTCCTGGGACTCAGGCTGCCTTGGCGTGGACGAAGGCGAGGCGGGTCGGCTTCGGAAGACCTGACGCCTTGAAAGCGGCGGTAAGCTGTTTCTTCTCCCGCGCCATCTGGATCCCCAACGCGTCCACATCCAGGCCCGCCGCACGCGCTTGCGCAAACATGCCTTCAGCGCGTTTTTCTTCCTCGTTCACATGATGTTTGATCATTTCCGAAAGAACCTTGACCTTCGCATCGTAGAATTCATTGCCGGGGTCGCCACCCTCGATCTCTGCGATCACCGACTTGGCGCAATCGTGTTCGACATAGGCCTCGTGCCACAGATTGTCGTCGATCTTACTCTTGCAGGCCGGGTAAAAAATATCTTCCTCAATCCTCGTATGCACGGTCAGTTCGAGACATATCTCCTGCGCAATGGTCTTTTTCCTGGTTGGATTTTTTGCGGATTCGTAGTCTCCGAAGAGTCCTTCGACCTTGCGGTGATCCGCTTTCAGTAGGGCAATCGCGTCCATTGTCTCTGCAGCCATAGCAAATTCTCCATGAATTCTTGGGAAGGATAAAGTGAGAACGGACCGGTCGCTCCAATGTTCCTCGCTTTCGAGTTAAAGACAGCAAGATCGATTCGCGACGACAATTGATGGCAATACTCGAATCGAATTTGGGCCGCGCAATCAAAAACAGACGATCGTGGATCGTGTCATTTCATCTTGGGAACCTCCACCCCGAGCAAAGGTTGTGTTTGATAGGCGGGGGCCTAAGGAGAATACCCACAATGCGCACATTTTTGATCGTCGCTGCTTCTACATTGGCAGCGGCCATAACCTCTGCATCCGCCCAGACATCTCCGGCGCAATCGGGTCCGCAGAATCCTGCGGTCAAGGCCAGCATCGTCAACAACTCCGATGCGCCCGTCGCAGGCGCCAATAGCTTTACGCGCGGGCAGGCAACTTCCCGGATCGAGGCTCGGGGATACGGCGCGGTCGAAAATCTTCGAAAGGACCACACCGGTGTGTGGCGCGGGATGGCCAAAAAAGATGGCCAGCTGCTCCATGTCAGCGTGGACTATCAGGGAAACGTCATCGCCAACTAAACAGGCCGCTGCCGCAGCATCAGTTCGCACGCAGCCGCACATAAGGAGTCGAATCATGACGGTCACTATTTCTCGGCTATACGAAACCTACGGCGCCGCCGAGCGCGTCGTGCGCGATCTGGAATCCGCGGGTCTGAGCCACAAAGATATAAGCATTGTCGCCAACAACGCAGATGGTTGGTACAAGGACGGGAACGGCCTCAGTCGCGCTGACAAGGACCGTGGCCATGACGCTGGCAACGATCGCCCCGCGAATGCCGCGAAGGGTGCGGGCATCGGCGCAGCCGTTGGGGGAGCTGCGGGATTGCTCACCGGCCTTGGTCTGTTGGCGATACCCGGTGTCGGCCCCGTCGTTGCGGCAGGGTGGCTGGTGACGACGGCAGCGGGCATGGCTGCCGGGGGCACCACGGGGGGCGTGATCGGCGCCCTGACCCACGCGGGCGTCAGCAAGAAAGACGCCCACGTGTATGCAGAAGGCATACGTCGCGGGGGCACGCTTGTTACCGCCAAGGTTCCCGATGGAGACCGTGCCCGCTACCAGGCGATTTTGAACCGGTCGGCAATCGACCTCACCGCCCGAGGCGCCGCCTACCGGAAGGACGGATGGACTGGGTTCGACGAGAAGGCTTGTCCATACACACCGGAGCAGGTGCGTCGCGATCGGGGGACCTATTCGTCTCCGTCGCAATAAGGCCGGGACGCCCGGTAGTGAGAGTCTTATGCTGCCGCACAGAACGTAATGGATGTGAGAGCTCCCAAGCGCGCAAATCTGATTGTTCGCTTCTGGTTCCGGCGACCGATCGGCCGCACGGCATAATGTAATTCGCCCCGCGTCCGATGGAACAAGATACACAGACGTTGCCCGCCCACGTCGAGAAAAGCGTGCGCGCCGTCGAGCGGCTGCGCACCGATCATCGAAGGCAGGCGACGCATCTGGAGCGCTCGTTCGAGCGGGCAACGGCGCTGCTCGGTCGGCCCGCATTTTTGGGGGTCGTCACGCTCCTTGTACTTCTCTGGATCGGCGGGAATCTATTGCTTCTAAGGAACGGGCGCCCCGCCCTGGACGTCCCCCCGTTCCCCTGGTTGGAAGGAGCCCTCACACTGATGGCCGTGTATATGGCCGCCCTGATCCTCACGACCCAGCGGCGTGCCGATCGACTGGCCAGCCATCGAGAGCAGATGACGCTGCAGCTCGCCATCCTGAGTGAACAGAAAGCCGCGAAGCTTATTGCGCTGGTCGAGGAATTGCGGCGAGACAGTCCCGAAATCACAGACCGAATTGATTCTGAGGCGC
>PKWC01000150.1:0-250 GCA_003131925.1 Alphaproteobacteria bacterium
CATTCACCAGCGGCAGAACGGCGACGGATTTTTCCGCAATGACGGGCGCCGGCGGCGCGACGGACGTGTCGTGCCGCAAAAGGCGGTCGGTCAATAGAAGCACGACCGCGATGGCCAGCACGCCGATGATGAGGAAATCGAGCCTGCGGCCGGTGGCTTTCAGGATGGACTTGTCGGCATCGACGTCGCTCTCACGCCTGATGCCTTCGGGAGTCAGTTCATAGAACCATGCGAACGCGATCCAGAACGG
>PKWC01000150.1:259-47245 GCA_003131925.1 Alphaproteobacteria bacterium
GCGCGGATGACATTGCGCCGCTGCAGCTTACGCAGGACCGTCGCCACCACGTCCCGTCATCCCAGAAGCCCCGAACGGCCATTTAAGACCCGCGGGCAAGGTGCCGTCAAATCTGGCGAGAGACGCACGAAAACGTTGTCAGTCGTGGTCGCAGAATAGCTTCCGTGGCGTGTGGCGTGTTCGGTCGCGACAATCCCAATACGCGGATCGGCCGTGAACTCAAAAGGCTTCGATCCGAGTTCCGCGCACTCCTGAAATCAGAAGGTCAGTGGCCCTCCCGTCAAGCGGCCGCACCAATGTCATGGTTGGCGCAAGCACCGTTCTGCTCGCCCAAGCATTTCCGGAATCGGAATTTATTGGCTACGACTATCATAGCCCTTCGATCGATATTGCGCGAAAGCGCGCTGCTGAGGCAGCCCTCAACAATGCGCGCTTCGAAGTGGCCGACGCGACCGGCTACAAGGAAAAGGATTTCGATCTCATCGCCTTTTTCGACTGTCTTCACGATATGGACGATCCGGTCGGGGCGGCGCGTCATGCCCGGCAAGCCCTCAAGCCCGACGGCAATTGCATGTTCGTTGAGCCCTTCGCAGGCGACTGCGTTGAAGACAACCTCAACCCCGGTGGGACGTGTATATTACGGTGCCTCATCGCTGATTTGCGTTCCGGTGTCGCTCGCCCGAAAAGGGCCGGCGCTTGGCGCGCAGGCCGGAGAGAAACGATTGCGTGAGGTAATTGTAGACGGCGCTGGCTTTAGCCGCCTTCGCCGCGCCACCGAAACGCCATTTAACCTCGTTCTGGAAGCCCGGCCCTAGCCACTGCCAGCTCCCAGTTCTCAACTCCATCCTGTCCGGTGCGCCAGTCCGTCAACCGCCGTCAATCTAGGGGCAGCAGGTAGCCGGGCGTTCTGCTCAATCGCCCCCCGAGGGCTTGGGCGTCCAGCACGGCCATGTCCCACGATATCCACGACACGGGCGTAAGTCGTATCGTGACATCATCAAACGAGGCAAACACGGGCCCGATGTGGGGATCGGACATCGCTGTCGCACTCAGATATCGGGCATGTACGCGTCGATTTATTTCTTGGGACTGCTCGCCTGTAGTCAGTTCGACTGTTCCTGTAGCAGTTACACCACGCTCCGCCCCAGGTCTTCGCAGATCCACCATCAGTGAAGCCTTCGATCTGGCCGCAACATTACGAGCTTTTCGGCTCTTGGAAGAAGTCGCGACAAACAGGCAGCCGGACTCGAAAAGATACCAGACCGCTGTCAGGTGGATGGTTCCATCTGCGTTTTCAGTTCCGAGTGTTGCAATATGGCGCCCTCGCAGGAGTTCTTGGAGAGATGGGTCCAGTGATTGAGTCGGCATTTTCCGCTCCGCAGGTCCGCCCGATTCGGCAGGGCCGAATTCTTTCACTTCTTCCGGAATTTGGGAACCGGTAGTGGCTCCGTGGGACTAAACACCTGGTGGCACAGTTAGTCGCCCGGCGCCGAATACGAGCAAAGAATCCCTTCAATTCTGAAGTACCTCAAATCTGGCAACCGGAAACGTGCGCGTTTGAACCCACCCGGGGGCGCCCAAACTTCACGATCCAACGTAATCTCGGACGGCCCGGCGTGGTCGGAGTGGACGAGCCACGGTAAGAACGTAGTTCTCATATGTGGACGGCCCCTTGCTTGCGAGCCCGAGTTCAAGGCTGTTTCGGCGTATTTGGTACGGTACCGTTCGCCACTGATCATCAGCTTCCAGGCGATCCGTGCGGTCTTGTTGGCGAGTGCAACGGCCGCAAGCTTCTCGGGCTTGCGCGCCACGAGTTCCTTCAGCCAGAGCGAGTTATGGCCTTTGCCGGTCTTGAGCTGGTGAATCACGGCCGTGGCCCCGCAAACCAGATGGCTGCGCAGCATCTCGTCGCCGGCGCGCGTGATACCGCCCAGCTTCTTTCTGCCCGCAGTGGTGTGATCCTTGGGTGTCAATCCGATGAAGGCTGCAAAATCCCGTCCCGGACGGAAGCGCCTGGCATCACCGATCTTCGCAGCCATCGCCATGACACCGACCGGTCCAACTGACGGAATGGCTGCTAGCCGCTGGCTCAACTCGTTGCCGCGATGCAGGACCATCAGTGTCGCTTCGATCTCTCGGAACTGCGCTTCGGCATGCCGGTACTGACCTGCCAGCATCTTTAACATCTCGCGTGCAAGCGCTGCATCTCCTGGCTCTGTTCAACCTTCGCAAGCAGTTCCTCGAGGCGGTAAAGGCCTTTGGCTGAGACAAGCCCGAACTCCGCTGCATGACCGCGAACGGCATTGCAAACTTGCGTGCGGCGCTTCACCAGCCCATTGCGCACCATCATCAGCATCTGCAATGCCTGCTGATCGAGCGTCTTCACCGGTACAAACCGCCGCTGCACTTTCGGCCGGCGCATCGCCTCGCAGATCGCTTCGGCGTCCGCTGCATCGTTCTTGCCACGATCGACATACGGTTTGGTGTATTGCGGCGGAATCAGCACCACCTCATGGCCTAACGCCTGAAGTTCGCGCGCCCAATGATGGGAAGCTCCACAGGCTTCCATTCCGATCCAAAGGCGTGGAAGGTTGCCGAAAAACTTGTTCAAATCCTGCCGGCGGAGCTTTCTCCTCAGCGCCGGCTGCTCGTCATCGTCAACACCGTGCAGCTGAAAAACACTCTTGGATGTGTCCATACCAATGCGCGTAAGCTTCCTCATGGACGGCTCCCTTGTTTGAGGATCTCCAACGACCTCAATGTGGCACACTCGATGCCGTCGGGGGCCGTCCACACCAACATTTCTATCCTGTCCGGTGCGCCAGCGGTCGCGTCGAGTCCCAATACGAGTCTGACCCAGTTTCTCGATAGGCTTTCTTGATCGCGTTGCTGCGGCTGGCCACGTCGCGTTTCGGCGCGATGAGCGAGTGCCATGCGCAGCCGCGCACAAATAGACATATGAGCACTTCTGCACAGTGTTGTTCGCGGTATCGGCGTAATTTTGCGGCGCCGCAAGTGAAACGCAACGATTTACGTGTTAGGCGTAAGACCCGGTTGTTGACGGCAATTGGCCGGGCTTCGATTCAGCATAAGCGAGACCATCTCCGAAGTACGAAATGTCTGTCTCCATCAAGTCCCAGCCGCGGCTCAATATCGAGCTCCACAAGACCTTCGATTGAGGCTTTCATGCGCCGCGCCTTCGTCAAGATCGGTCTTGTCATCGTTGTTCTCGTCGTGGTCGTGGCCGGCGTCGGGGGTGGGTTGTTCTATTTCTTCACCGTCAAGTTCAATCCCGCTCCGCCGAGCGTCGATTATCCCAAGCCCACCAGCGCGCTCGAAGCTCAGCGCCAGGACACCGATTACTTCGGCAAGCTGATCGCGCTCGACCGGGCTTTCGCGCCGGCGGCGCGCGCCGAAGCGAACCGCCGTATCGCCGTGCTCGAAAAGCTGACGGCGCCGCTCGACCGTCCGCATTTCCGCATCGCGCTGATGCGGATCGACGCGTTGGCCGACAATGGGCACTCGAAGGTCGGTTACGACCCGGGCGCCACGCCGAAGGAACTTCCAGTGCGTGTCGCGATCTTCTCTGACGGGCTCTATGTCTTGCGCGCGACGGACGAGAACGCCGATCTGCTCGGTGGCCGCATCGTCTCCGTCGATGGCAAGCCCATCGACGAGGTGATGAAGTGCCTGGAAAAACTGCGCGGTGGCACGCCGCAGTGGCGCAAGGCCTATGCCTCGCTCTACCTCGTGATGCAAGACATGCTATACGGCACGGATGTGGCGCCCGACATGCGGCATTCGACCTGGACGGTCGTTTCGCCATCGGGCAACACCCTAACGCGCACGCTCGAGGCCTACACCCCGCCGCAGACCGAGCCATATGTTTTTATCAAGCGCTGGTTCTCCAGCGCGCCGTTGAAAGGTATGACCGCGGGCTGGCGCACCTATCCGCCCGATCATCCGCAGTCGGTCGCGCTGCGAGATTTCGATGATAATTTCCGCCGCGTCCGCCTGCCCGGTTCGTGCACCATGTTAATCCAGTTCAAGTCCAACGAGGACGAAGGTAGCCAGCATATCGCCGATTTCGTTTCCGCAACCGAGGCGGACATGCAGGCGAAAAAGCCCTGCAACTTGATCCTTGATCAGCGCTTCAACGACGGCGGCAACTACATGAATACCTATGGCTTCGCAAAGAAGCTGCCGGAACTCATCGCGCCCACCGGTCGCATCTACATGCTGACCGGACCATCGACGTTCTCCGCAGGTATTTCGACCACGGCTTTCATCAAGCAGGCGGGGGGAGCGCGCGTGACCATTCTGGGTGAGCCGGTCGGCGACCAGCTGCAATTTTTTTCCGAAGGCAACCGCGGTTGCCTGCCCCACTATCCCCTTTGCGTCGCCTATGAAACGGGCAAGCACGACTACCAGCATCCCTGCAGGGATTGGGATATCTGCTTCTGGCCCAACTACTATTTCACGGTGCGCGTGAACAACCTCGATCCGGACGAGACGATCGCTTTGAGCTTTGCTGATTGGCGCGCGGGCCACGATCCGGTGTTCGAGCGTGCGCTGCAGCTGGCGAAATCAAACGCCAATGGCTAGACGAAATTCCATGATCAAGTCGTCCTGCGCCAGGTTGGCGTTTTTTCTTGGCATTGATCTTCTCCAAGCTGGTTCCACGCATACCAAGGAAAGTGAGTGTTCCGGACAGATGAACACCAACGGTCGCGACAATCAAAAAATACCGAAAGACAGCCATATATTGTGGCCAATTTACTGAGGCCAGCGCCCGCGCCATCAGCAAATGCTGATATGCCGATCCCTATCTCTACCTCGCAGTGGCCAGCTGACTCATTTGGCGCTAACATCCTACGTCATGGGCTCGTATCAATATTTTGTTCTTCTAATCGTTGTCTTGGTCGGCTTGGCGGTCTCAGACGTCACGATCAGCCTGCATAAATTGTTGGCCGCAGGACGACGAGTGCAATGGCATTGGGCGGCGCCAGCGGCCACATTTCTCAGTGTGGTACTCGTTACCGGTGAGTTTATGAGCACGTGGTCTTCGAAGAACGGAACGATTTGGTTTCCCAGCGTTTTGTCGACCGTTGGCCTCTTCGTCCTCTTGTATCTTGGAGCGGCAGCGGCTTTACCCGACGAGGTCCCCTCAGAAGGTCTGAATCTAAAGACCTTCTATTATAGCAATCGCACACACTTCTGGGGGTTGATGACCCTTTTCATGGCGGCGCAAATGCTGCTGGTCGCCGTGAATCCTCTCAATCAAGCGAGCCCCCACTTCCTGTTCTTTGTCGGGCAAGATGCGCTCGTTGCGCTCGTTTGCGCGTCGCTCATATGGATCAGGCATGCTTGGTGGCATGCCTTGTGTATCGCTGCATTTCTCAGCCTTGAACTTCTAAACTGGTGGGGCCTTAAACTTGGCTAAACACGCCACATCGTCATCCGCTCCGATCAAGGCCTATCTGGAGAACGTCGGACAGGTGCGGTTACTCGCGGTTACCATGCCAGCCAGCGCTTCGCCAGAGATTTGAGAGTTGGCGTTAAGCGTGTGCGGTTGTAAGCGTCCGCTGCCATTTTGATTGCCTGTGCCTGCGTCGGATAGGAATGAATGACCCGCGCCAGCGCGCGCAGGCCGATCCCCGAGCCAATCGCGAGTGAGAGGCCGTTGATCATCTCGCCTGCGTGGCTCGCGACTACGGTAGCGCCCAGAATTCGATCAGTTCCCTCTCTCACATGTATCTTCACGAATCCCTCTTCTTCCCCATCGGTAACCGCGCGGTCAACGTCATGCATGAGAATCGTGAAAGTCTTTACGGGTATGGCTTTCTCCCAAGCCTCCCGAACATAGAGACCGACATGGGCGATTTCCGGATCGGTATAGGTGCACCAAGGGATCGTCAGCGCGCTCAGTCTCTTGCGGCCCAGGAACAGCGCGTTTTGTACCGCGATGCGCGCCGAAGCGTCGGCGGTGTGAGTAAATTTATGCATCAAGCAAACATCGCCTGCCGCGTAGATCCGCGCGTTTGTGGTCTGCAGGAAATCGTTGACGAGAATACCTGTCTCGAGGTCGTACCGGACGCCCGCAGCTGCGAGATTCATGCCTCCGACGTTGGGCGCCCGGCCGATGCCGGTCAGGATTTCATCCACAAAAATGCTAAACTCGTTCCCGTCGCCGACGAGATCGGCAACTTTCTTCCCGCCCTCCATCCGTACGGCGACGACCTTAGCATTGAGATGTATCTCGACGCCATCACGCGCCAGGGCGTCGGAAAGAATCTGTGCGGCGTCGCGCTCTTCCTTGGGCAGGAACATCGGATCATCCTGCGCAATGATGACCTGCACTCCGAGTCGGCAAAACGCTTGCGCCAATTCGCACCCGAGCGGGCCGCCGCCGATGACCAGCATTCGCCGCGGCCGTTCAGTGAGATCAAAGACATTCTCATTGGTCAAATACCCGGTTTCTGCAAGTCCGGGAATCGCTGGGGTCTTCGGTCGCGCCCCGGTCGCGATGAGCGCCTTCCTGAAATGCAGCACCGTTTTGTCCACCGCGACGGCATTCGGTCCCGCAAAACACGCGCTGCCGAAATACATATCGACACCTTCCGCACTCAATCGTCGCGCCGAATCCGTGCGGCTGATGCGGGAGCGGAGGCGCCGCATCCGCTCCATTGCTGCAGGGAAATCGACATCAACGCTGATGGGTACTTGCGCGCCAAAGTTTTCCGCGTCGCGCATATCCGCATACAGCCGTGACGTCCGAATGATGGCCTTCGATGGTACGCAACCCACATTCAGGCAATCGCCCCCTATGAGATTGCGCTCGATGAGCGCGACCTTCGCGCCCAGCGCCGCCGCGGCACGAGCCGCGACCAGCCCGGCCGGTCCGGCGCCGATGATGACAAGATTGTACTTGTCCACGGGTCTTGGATTCCGCCAGGCCGGTGGATGAACATTGTCCAATAGAGCACGATGGAAGCGATCGTCCGGCGGTCCGCTCGGCGGCGATTCATGATGCTGCATGGCACGCCCGAGTTCGCGCGGAAGAATTCGTCACGATACCCAGCCGCCCGTGAATCCCGCGCGGCGCAGTCCGCTGCCGATATAGGGACACCGCCGCATCAACTTCCAGATCATCTGCGAGCGATAGTTTTCGATCATTAATACGACAAGGCCCTGGTCGAGACCGAAATAACCCTCGGATATCCAACCGGAGGGGCCGCCGCCCGGCAAGGTCGGATTGAACCCACTCGGCAATCTCGACTCCTGGATCATCTCGGGATAGCGCGCGCAAAAATGGCGCAGCGCCGACAGGGCAAGCTCGGGCGCGAAAGGCAGCGATCCGACCGCCGCGCACGGGCCGATCGTGCCGTCGTCGGTTCCATAGGGCACGCCGCGCGCGGCATAGCCGAGAAAACGGCGTTCCCTGCCGTCGATCTTCAGCGTCTTGAAGCCTGGACCGTCGTTCGCCGTGATGCCCCAACAATCCTTGCCATAACCTTCGAACCCATACGGATTGCGCCGGGCATATTCGCGCTGAACATAAGTGGCGCGCCGACTGTTTTCGAAATAGTCGCTGCCTTTCTCGCGCATAAAGCTATCTCGTATCCCGACAAAATCGATCCACGCCTGGGAAAAATGATGAATGAAGAGCGGCCCCGCGTAGAGAAGGTCGTAGCCGTAAATATTTTCCCATTGGTACGTCGCGGTCCACCCCATGAAGCTGTTCTCCGGGAGCGGATGCGTCGGTGACGCCAAACCAAGAACGTAGAGAATAGTCGCCTCGCTGTAACCCTCCCAACCATAGTGCAGAAATCCGCTCCCCGGCTTCCATCCCTGCCGCACGGTTGCTTCGCCGCCGCACGCCCATTGCCAATCGACGCGGCGGTAGATCGCATGCGCGCGTTCGCGAATCTCGTTCTCGCTTGCCGTATCCTCATTGAAATAGACGCTCGCGGCCAGTACTCCCGCGAGCAAAAGCGTCGTGTCGATCAGCGACAGTTCAGACTGCCAGACGCGCTTGCCGGTCTTCAGGTCGAGGAAGTGATAATAGAAGCCCTTATAGCCGGTCGCATCCGGTTGTTCGCTTTGGCGGCTGTCCCAAAAGAAGCGCAAGGTGACAAGCGTGCGCTCTGCAGCGTCCGCACGCGCCATCCAACCGCGTTCCACTCCCACTGGATAACACGACAGCGCAAAGCCCACGACCGCGATGCTGGAGGGCGCGCCGGTTCGGCTCGTATCGGCGACCAATCCGTTGTCGGGATTGAACTGTTCCAAAAAATAGCCGAACGCGGCGCGCTGGAATTTATCCAGCAATTCCTCGTCCGATGGAGCGGACGGTTCAGTCACTGCGCCGCAAATCGGAAGGTGACGGCTGCCACCGAGAGCGGCGGCAAGGTAACCTCGAAGCCGAGCGTTCCGTCCCGGCAGTCGAACGGCTGCTGTTCGGGTTCGCAGCGCGACACGGCGTTCAGTTCTGCCAGGGCCGCAGCGTTTAGGTATTCCGGAGACCCCATTTCCTGCCAGCGTCCTTTCGCGTTGGCATGATCCGAATCAATCCGCCGAATCGTGGCCTGAACCGGCAACTGCGCGTTGCCAAGCTTTATTTGGCTAGTCTCCGTGGCGATCGGATGGCGCGGCAACGCGTAATTGGTGAGAAGAACAGTCGCGGACCGCGCGTCCCTGACGGTCCACGCATCGACAGTCGAATGCGTGCCCTCGACCGGCAATATTTCTGTACCGAGCGCGTGCAACAGTTCGAAGGCGCGATAGGCCGGCTTGGCGATGCCATGAATGTTGAGCAGGCCGAAGCCACCGTGAAACGGAACGGACGGAAAATAATTCTCCTCAAAGATGTCGGAGAATGTCCAATAACTGTAACCCTGAACCAAACCGTTCGCTTCCATGATGGTTTTGGTTATGAAGGCCGCCGCATAGGGCTCGTCATGCATCGGGTCGCGCGGATTGGAGGACGAGCACCATTCCGTGTAGTAGACCGGTCGGCTGCCTGCCTGTCTGCGCACTTCCCGCGTTTCGTCGCGCAGGACGCTACGCCGGCTCATCGAAAGCTGCGTTTCGGTGTCGTCGCCGGGTTGCCCGAAGGCGTCGGTCGGATAATGATGGGTGCTGATGAAATCGGCGGGCAGTTGGTTCTTCGTGCAAAACCTGATGAAATCGTCGATCCACGCGTTTGCCGCCGTCGCCGGACCTCCAACCTTCAGCGACTCATCGACCGATTTGATCGCCTCCGCGGTATAGCGATAGAGCTTGAAATAATCGTCCTGTTTGCCGCTGCCGAAAGCGTCTAGGTTCGGCTCGTTCCAGACTTCGAAGTACCACTCGCGGACTTCGGCAAAGCCGTAACGCTCAACCCAGTGCGCGACAAGCTTGCGGATCAGCACCGCCCAGCAGGCGTAGTCTTTGGGTGGGGTGACGTTGGCACGATAGTGGAAAACGATTTGGCCGCCCGATGCCAGTGTCGTGGGCATAAAGCTCAGTTCGACGAACGGCTTCATTCCGATCGATAGCAGAAAATCGAAAATCTGATCGGCATTGAAGAAGGAATAGAATAGCGTGTCTCCCTCGCGGATCAGCGTGCCGACATCGTCGCACAACAGGCCATGGAAGCGCACATGCCTGAATCCAAGCTCCTCATGCGAGCGCTGCATTTGCGTCTGCCAGTCCGCTCGCAGCGCCAGCGGCGCGTGGCCGCTGCCGACCGTATGCTCCCAGAAATGGGGCAAAGCCGATGCCGCGCTGTTGACGTCGCACCTGAAACTCGCGCTCATCGCAAACCTCCTCCGGACGCTCCGGACGGAGCGTCCGTCTTCGATTTCCGATACTTGCTCTTGGCGTGCGCGGGCTGCGCCGAGGCGACGCCGCCAAATGAAAGCTGCTCGACATCAGCATCCCACAGTCGGATCCCGCCGGTGATTCCGGCGTGATTTGATTCAATCCTGACATCCCGCGGTGGATTGATGACCTTATCGCCGTTGCCGCCGCCGAGATAAAGTACATCGTAGTGAAGGAGGGAATGGAGAATCTTGATCGTTTTGCGGACGCGGTGGCTCCATTTCTTCGCGCCGTCGAGTCGCAAGGCCTTGCTGCCGATATAATCGTTATAGGTCTGATTATCGTGGATAGGGTGCTGCGCCAATTCGAGATGCGGCATCAGCACGCCATCTCGAAATACCGCCGTGCCGGCCCCAGTACCGAGCGTCAGCACGACCTCCAATCCCCGTCCCTTGACGATTCCGAAGCCCTGGATCTCGGCATCGTTGAGCAACCGAACCGGCTTGCCGAGACGCTTGGACAGGGCGGCGGCCAGTGGAAAATCGCACCACAAGCGGTCGCCGAAATGCGGCGCCGTGAGGGTCCGACCCTCACGCACCACGCCAGGAAATCCCACAGAAATTCGATCGAAAACAGGTAAGGGCGCGACCAGAGCCGCGAGCGTTTGTATCAGGACTTTCGGCGGGCACGGGTAAGGCGTCGCAACACGAATCCGGTCGACCAGCATTTTACCCGCCTGATCGAGAACCGATGCCTTAAGCCCCGTGCCGCCGACGTCGATCGCCAAGGTCCGCGGGCCGTTTGGGAACGCCGGCGCACGATCGGCGTTGGCGTCCTTCATCTCTCGATGACCTCCACGCCGGTCGGCCGATCGACGACGATCTTGGATGCCAGGCCGATAAAGAGACCACTCTCGACAACGCCGATGATGGCCGAGAGGCGGCCTTTCAGCGCCGCTGGGTCCGGTATCTCGGCGATATCGCAATCGGTGATGTAGTTGCCGCTGTCCGTCGTGAAAGGTCTGTCTCCAGTCAGGCGCAATCGCGGCTCGCAGCCGAACGTCGACAGGCGATCGAGCGTGGTTTGCCAACCGAAAGAGACTGTTTCGACCGGGAGCGGCGTACTTCGACCTAAACGGTCCACCAACTTCGTTTCGTCGACGCCAACGATCATCCGGTCGCTGGCGCCCGCCACGATCTTTTCGCGCAGCAATGCGCCGCCGAACCCCTTGACGAGGTTGAGCGTACCGCGCTCGACGTGGTCAGCGCCATCTATCGTGACATCGATACGGCGATGCTCGGCTGCACTGGTGAGCGGCACGCCGAGCTGCCGCGCCAAGGTATAACTGCGGATCATGCCGCGGCCGACCGCAGAACGAACTTCCGCACTGCGTTGGCGAAGCCCTCGTTCTCGTTGCTGTCGGTCACCGCGCTAGCCTGCGCCTTCACCTCGTCGCTGGCGTTGCCCATTGCGATTGAAAAGCCGCTCTTGCGGAACATGAGGACGTCATTCGGCATGTCCCCCATGGTGGCGATTTGCGCGGGCGCAATGTTCAGGAGCCTGGACAGCGTTTCGACGACCGTTCCCTTGTTGGCCTTTGGATGAGTCACGTCGAGATAGTACGGTTGCGAGCGTGCCGAGCTCGCCTTCTCCCCCAGCGTCTTCTGCGCCGCCTTCTCGCAGGCTGCGACCAGGTCGAGATTGTCCGAAATGCCGACGATCTTCACCGCGTACGCCAAGTGCGCGTCGGTGAATGATGCCACGACCTTGGCGTCGAATTTCACCGTCCAGGTCTCGCGCGCCACATGCGGCGCATCCTTGTCACGGATCAACCACTCCTCCTTCGTGTACACCCAAACGTCCAGCCCGTGATCCAGGATGAGCTTTGCGGTCTGCTTGGCCGTCGCGAGATCAAGCGTGTGACTCTCGATTATCGAGAAATCTGGATTGACAAACACGCCGCCGTTGAAGCCGGCGATGGCGCTCTTAAGAGCGAGAGGCTCGATCAGCATGCTCATGCCGCGTGGCGGCCGGCCACTCGTGATGGCGAACGCAATGCCGTCACGTTGCAGATCGCGGACGACTGACTTCGCCGCCTCGGTCAATACCTTGTCCCGGGTCAGTAGCGTGCCATCCACGTCCGCCAGGAGAAGCCGGATGTCACGCTGCTCGCTCACGGCTTCCGCTCCGATGGTGGACACACCGGCCGCCAAGCCCGTTGTCCGTCTCGCGCCAGCAGCTTGTCGGCCGCTTTCGGTCCGTCGCTTCCGGAGTCGTAATCCGGAAAATCAGCTTTTTTCGCCGCCCAATCGTCGAGCACCGGCTGCACGATGCGCCATGCCTGCTCCACCATATCGGCACGCATGAATAGCGTCTGGTCGCCGATCATCACATCATAGATCAGTGTCTCATATCCAACATTCGGTTCCTTCGGAAACCAATCATCGTAATGGAAGTCCATCTTCACGGCGGCGAGATCCACAACCTGCCCACGGCGCTTGACCTCGAATTGCAGGGAGATTCCCTCGTCCGGCGAGATGCGCAGCACGAGCCAGTTGGGCCGCAGGGTGTCGACGGGCGTGTCCCGAAACGCCGCGTAGGGCGCCTGCTTGAAGCGGATCGCGATCTCCGTATTCCGATGCGACATGTGCTTGCCGGTGCGGAAGTAGAAGGGCACACCGGACCAGCGCCAGTTGTCGATCTCGAGCTCCATGGCGACATAGGTCTCGATGTTTGAATCTGTCGCTACGTTCGGTTCGTTGCGATAGGCTTTCACCTGCTTGCCCAGCACCGTGCCTGCGCCGTACTGGCCGCGCACCGCCTGTGCGGGATTGACGGCCGGCATCGCCGCAAACACTTCGGCCTTCTTCGTGCGGATCGCGGCGGCATCAAAGCCCGTCGGCGGCTCCATGGCCACCATTGAGACGAGCGTGAACACGTGGTTCGGGACCATGTCGCGCAGCGCCCCGGTCGCCTCATAGAACTTTCCGCGCTGCTCCACGCCCACCGTCTCCGCCACGGTGATCTGCACGTGATCGATCCGGTCGCGATTCCAGATCGGTTCGAACAGCCCATTGGCGAAACGGAACGCCATGATGCTCTGGACCGTGTCCTTTCCCAGAAAGTGATCGATCCGGAAGATCTGGTCCTCGTGCAGCGTGCGCAGAATGCGTGCGTTCAGTTCGCGCGCTGAGTCCAGGCTGTGGCCGAACGGCTTTTCGATCACCACGCGACGCCAGAACTGACGCTTTCCGCTGTCATTCTCATCCTGATCGCTCAGCTTCGCCTGACCGAGTTGTTCGACCACTGTTCCAAAGAACCGATCGGCGACGGCGAGATAGAAGATGGTGTTGCCCTGCGTGCCATGAGTTTTTTCCGCATCGCCCAATGCGCTACGGAGCTTTTCGTAAAGATCGGGCTTGGTGAGATCTCCCTGAACGTACGACATTTTTTCTGCGAGCCGCTTCCATGCCGTCTCGTCGATCTGGTCGACGTCGAACTCAGCGTCGACGTTGCCCACGAAGCTTTTCAGCGTGTCGTAAAGATGGTTGCGCCAGCTCTCCGCCGTTCCCTCGGCAAGGTCCACGCCGATCAACGCGAAATTCTTCGGCAGCACGTTGGTGTGCGAGAGGTTGTAGAGTGCCGGCATTACCAAGCGCTTGGTCAGGTCACCCCCCGCACCGAAGATCACCATGGCGCAGGGATCGGCCGGCTTCGCCTGGTGCCGCGGCGACGACTCGATCACCTGCGAGGTCGGAGGTGTCGGGATCGGTTGGTTCTCGGACATGGAGTTACTGTGCCGCCGAGTGACCCTGCGAGACAGGGGGCTTTGGTTCGGGGTCAATAGGCTCGTTGCCCTCGATATGCCCCCCGAATCCGAAACGCATGGCCGAAAGCATCTTTTCTCCGAAGGTGTGCTCGTGCCGCGAGCGAAACCGGGCGTAAAGCGCGGTGGAGAGAACGTCCGCAGGAACCGCTTCCTCGATCGCGGCCTCGACGGTCCAGCGACCCTCGCCGGAATCCTGGACGAAACCGGAGAAATCCTTCAGCTGCGGATCTTTCGCCAGCGCCGCGGCGCCGAGATCGAGCAGCCAGGATGAGATCACGCTGCCGCGCCGCCACACTTCAGCGATATCCGGCATGTCGAGAGTGAAGCGCTCGTCCTCAGGCAAATCTTTCGAATCCTTGTTGCGCAGGATGTCGAAGCCNNTGCACCATCTTGACGAAGTGCCCGGCGCCAGACCGGCCGGCATGGATATAGCCACGCTCGGCCCGGGAGTCGCCGGTCTTCCTATCCGGTGTACGCGGGATATCGCCCAACCCGGGGGCGAGTGCTGCGAAGATCGGATCAAGACGATCCACCGCCTCCTTCGGACCGCCGATCATCATACAGTAACCGCGCTCGATACCCCAAACGCCGCCCGACGTGCCGCAATCGACATAGCGAATGCGCTTCTCGGCCAATTTCTTGGCGCGGCGGATGTCATCTTTGTAGAACGAATTACCGCCATCGATGACGATGTCGTCCGGCTCCAGCAAACCGCCAAGACTCTCGACCGTCTCTTCGGTGACCCGTCCCGCGGGCAACATTACCCAGACAGCGCGTGGCTTTTCCAGGAGCGCCTTCACCACATCCGCAAGCGAACCCGCCGCTGTCGCGCCCTCCTTCGCCAGCGCTTCACGCGTCTTGGCGTTGGCGTCGAACACGACGCAATGGTGCCCCGCCTTCATCAGGCGGCGAGAGATGTTTCCGCCCATTCGACCCAGTCCGATCACACCGATCTGCATTTGCTTTCGCTCCTTACAAAAGTCCCGCTATTGGAGAGCTGCATCCACCGCGCGAGCCAGCTCCACCAGTCCCCCATCGACATCCTTCAGGTGGACGCGCAGCGCGCGCCGTCCGCGTTCCACCAGCACCTCGAGATCACCGCGCGCCTGTGCCGCCTTCACCACGCCGAAGGTGTAGGAATGTCCCGGTACGTCGATATCCTCCGGATCGTCACAGGTGATCTGCAGGAACACTCCGGAATTCGGGCCGCCCTTGTATGCTTGTCCGGTCGAATGCTGGAAGCGTGGTCCGAAGCCTAGGCAGGTGGCGGCATGGGTGTGGTCGCGGATGCGCGTGCGCATCGCGGTCAGCGCCTGCGTGTTGGCCTTATTGCGCTGTATGTATGCCAGCAGCGCCACGTAGTCGCCCGACTTTGCGCCAGCGTGCACGCGGCCAAAATGACTCTTCAAATAGCCGGACAGGTTGTTGTGCTGACCGAGCTCGTCGGCGTTGCGCGGATCGGCGTAGAGAGCCAGACCGTTCTCACGGAAGACCGGCGCCTCTTCGGGCAAGCGATGCGACTTCTCGTATTCCTCAGTCAGCGCGCGCGTCTTTTCCTTGCTTGCCTCGACATCCGGTTGATCGAACGGGTCGATGCCGATGATTGCGCCAGCGACGCCGGTAGCTATTTCCCAGCGGAAGAATTCCTGGCCGATGTGCCAAATATCCTTCACGCTGATGCGCGCGACCGGATGGCCGGCGGTTTCCAGCGCCGCCACCGCCTGGCGTTGCAACGGATCAAACTGCCCGTCCAACTCCAGGTAGGCGAAGAACCGGTCAGCGCCGTAGCGGTTCGGTGTGGTGAGCGCCTCCCCGGTCACCGGAATTAGTCCACGCCCATGTTTGCCCGTGCTCTCCGCGAGAAGCTGCTCCAGCCACGCACCGAGATCGGCGATTCCCGGCGAGGCAACGATCGTCACCTTGTCGCGGCCGAACTTGGTCGCGGCGATGCCCAACGCGATGCCAAGCTGTACGCCCGGATTCTCATCTGGCGGCACATCGGAGCCACACGATCGCACCATCAGCTGCGTGGTTCGCAACAGGCGCTTGCAGTCCAGCCCGATAGCCATCGCCGGCACCAAGCCGAATTTCGACAACACAGAATAGCGACCGCCGATCGAGGCCACGCCATGGAAAATGTACGCGAACTGTAACTGTTGCGCCTTCCGTTCCAGCGGAGAACCGGGATCGGTTACCGCCGCGAAATTAGCCCCCGCCTTGCTCGGCCCCAGCACAGAACTGACGCGGTCGAAGAAGTACTCCAGAAAGATATTGGGCTCGAGCGTGCTGCCGGACTTGGATGATACAATGAACAACGTTCTGCCCAATTCCACCGCCTGCTCGATCTCCTTGATCTGCGCGGGATCGGTACTGTCCAACATGTGGAAGCGTGGCCACGCGATCTGAAGCTGCCCATGGAACGTTTCGCCCAGGACTTCGGGCCCAAGACTCGAACCACCCATCCCCAGCAGCACCACATCCGCAAACCCACGCTGCTTCACGGCCTCACCAAAGCTGCGCAGCTGGTCCATATTGGCCAGTTCCTGGTCCACGACGGGTAGCCAACCGAGCCATTTGTTCTCGTCGGTCCCGTCCCATAAAGACTTGTCTCCGGCCCAGAGTTGCCGAATGCGTCCGTCCTTGCGCCAGGCCTCCATTTCCTCGCGCCAAGCGTTTTCGATCTCTTGCGAACCCGGCCGCAACGTCATGGTGGCGCGCGTGCCCTCGATAAGTATGCGGCGGCGGCGCGCGATGGTGCCGAACAGCTTGTCGAACGCGTCCGCGAACTGCTGCACCCCGTGTTTGATCAGTTCCTCCGTAACCTCCTGCAGCGAAACGCGGTGCCGCTGCAGCTCGGCGAGCATCGCGCGGGCACCCGCTACATCCTGCTCTATGACATCGGGCGTCGCCTCACCGTGATCACGGAATGCGTCCATGGTCGCCGGCGGGATGGTGTCCACAGTGTCGCGACCGATGAGCGCCTCTACATACATGGTGTCCTTGTAAGTCGGATTCTTGGTGCTGGTGGAAGCCCAGAGAAGGCGTTGCGTCTTCGCTCTCGATGCCGCCAGAAGCTGCCAACGCGGGCCGGAGAACAGCGCCTTGTAGTGGGCATAGGCGAGCTTCGAATTCGCGATCGCCACCTTGCCGCGGAACCGATCCGCCACCCGCTCGTCGCCGAGCTTGTCCAGCCGCTTATCGATGGCAGTGTCGATGCGACTGACAAAGATACTGGCGACGCTGCCGATCTTGGAGATGTCGCCGCCGGTCTGC
The DNA here is from genome assembly GCA_003131925.1 of Alphaproteobacteria bacterium. Taxonomy (GTDB): domain Bacteria; phylum Pseudomonadota; class Alphaproteobacteria; order Micropepsales; family Micropepsaceae; genus Rhizomicrobium. The sequence goes on from PKWC01000150.1 coordinate 17,169, forward strand.
GCCAGATCCTCAAGCCCGGAGAGATAGGCTTCGACCACCTGCTCGTAGACGCTTACGGAAAACAGCAAAGTAATGTTGATGTTCAGCCCGCGACCGATCAGCTGTCGAATGGCAGGAATGCCGGCTGGGGTCGCCGGCACCTTCACCATCAGATTGGGACGCTCTACCGCACCCCACAGTCGCAGCGCCTCGGCCACGGTCGCTGCGGTATCGTTGGCCAGATAGGGCGAGCATTCCAGGCTGATATAACCATCACCGCCTCGCGTCTGCTCATAGACCGGACGCAGCACATCGGCGGCGCCACGGATATCGGCGATCGCCAGGTGTTCGTAGATCGCGGAAATGGGATGGTCGGCCTCTGCTTGGAACTTTTTCAGCGCATCCGCGTATTCGTCGGTCTCGCCGATCGCCTTTTCGAAGATCGAAGGGTTCGAGGTGACACCCTTCAATCCGTCCCGTTCGATGAGCGTGCGCAACTCGCCCTTCTCGATCAGGCTGCGCTTCAAATAGTCGAGCCAGGCCGATTGGCCACACGCCTCGAGCTGCTTCAGCTTGTTCACTGCGCATTCTCCTTGCTTGGGATGTCGCGCCGAATGCTTCTCCGGCCTGAAGCCGAATGTCTTTATCGCGGCCGCATCGCCTTCGCGGAGGCATCTCGAAGCGCCATTGACGCAACGCCTCGCAAACCGTCGCGGTCGCGGCGAGATAAGGCCTCACGATAGGCGGTGGCGAGCTTGCGACGGTAGACTCGGAAACTACTGAGCCCAACCGCGGCTGCATGCCCTTAGCCAGCCGCTTTAATTGAAGCGACAGATTGGCCATCATGGAGCAATTGGGTGGGGTACGTGCGGTTTTCTGAGCGAGAATTCGGCTCAATCGCTGTCTCGATAGCGGCGGCAGTAGATCTCTCAGACGCGATAAATGACTCGGTATTTCGCCTCGTAGTCGCCAATCGCGAGAGCGCGCGGCGGTTGGTAGATCACAGAAATGATGTTCGCGGGGATGATGTGCTTTTCGACGATCGCGCGGTTGAGCGACTCCTCGTCAGCCGTGACGATGATTTCCTTCAGTACTTGTGAGTTATTCATGACTTGCTCCCGCGCGCCCGCTATTCGGGCGCCTCCGACGCACTGAGCGGTGCGATAGATCAAGGTACCGTCAAGGCTTCCTTATACGGCCCAAGTTGGACAGACTCGGAAACTACTGAGATCCCGCTACTCAGGCATATCCTGCGAAATTCTCCTCCCGATGCGCCAAAGCTGGAAGGCGAAACGTTGCACAATGGTCTATCATAACTTTTGGCGAACGTAGGCTCGCTGTTTCGAAGTGCAAAACCGGCGCACGAGTGTGGCAAATTGGAGGCTTAGGGTGATCATTCGATCCTCAGATCAAGTGCCTCGCGTCACGGCGCTGAAAAGGTTTCCGGTGCCAAGGAACTTTGGTGTATCGCCGGAGTCGCGCATCGAGAAAGGGAAAACGTGGTCAGCGCCGTCTGGCGCGGCGCGCGCCAAGTCTTTTGAGATTTATCGCTACGACCCGGATTCCGGCGATAACCCACGACTCGACACATTCGAAGTCGATCTCGACGATTGCGGGCCAATGGTTCTCGACGCTCTCTTCTGGATCAAGAACAAGGTGGATTCGACGCTCACCTTCCGACGTTCGTGCCGCGAGGGCATCTGCGGTTCGTGCGCGATGAATATGGATGGCACGAACTGGCTCGCCTGCACGAGATTCATATCCGACTTGGGGATGCCGGCAACGATCTATCCTCTGGCGAATATGCGCGTCATCAAGGACTTGGTTCCCGATCTTACGCATGTCTTTGCGCAATACGCGATGATCGAGCCTTGGCTGCAGTCCAAGACACCGGATCCCGATGCGGAACGGCTTCAATCCCGGGAGCAGCGCAGCAGGCTCGACGGCTATTACGAATGCATTCTCTGCTTCTGCTGCACGTCGGGCTGCCCGAGCCACTGGTGGAATGGCGACCGATTTCTAGGCCCCGCAGTACTTCTTCAGGCTTGGCGCTGGCTGGCTGAAAGTCGTGACGACGCGACCGGCGACCGGCTCGATATTTTGGAAGATCCGTTCCGGCTCTATCGATGTCACACTATTCTCAATTGTACACGGACCTGCCCGAAGGGCCTGAATCCAGGAAAGGCAATCGCTGAGATCAAGAAGCAGATGATCGAGCGTCAAAGCTGACCGCATCAAGAGAATGGAATTAAGTCATGGCCGATCCCACGTCAGAGCGAACCAGACCGCTGTCTCCCAACGTTCAGATCTATCGACCGCAGCTTACGTCGGTGTTGTCGATCGCAAATCGGATCACCGGCGTAGTTTTGAGCGGCTGCGCCGTTGTGCTGGTTGTCTGGCTGATTGCGGCGGCAACAGGGCCGCATGCTTACGCCGCAGTGCAAGGCGCCATTGCGTCCTGGATCGGTCAGATCGTGCTGTTCGGGGCCACCTTCGCATTTTTTATGCACCTTTGCGGTGGCATACGGCATCTCGTGTGGGACACTGTCCGCGGATTCGAGCTACGGTCGATATATATCTCGGGATGGGCGGTTGTCGCCCTGAGTGTGATGTTCACCGCGGCGGTCTGGGCCGTAAGCTTGTGTATGGCAGGTTGGAACCGGTGAACAGGAAACGCCCGCGCTCACCGCTCGGCCGCGCACTTGGGCTCGGCTCTGCAAAGGACGGCATCCAGCAATGGTGGCTTGAGCGCGTCACGGCATTGGCGCTGGTCCCATTGACGATATGGTTCGCTGCCTCGCTCGTTGCCCATATTGGCAGCGATTACGTCATCTTCATCGCTTGGCTGCGAACGCCAATCGTTACGATTCTGATGGTGCTGCTTTTGACAGCGCTTTTCTATCACACGGCCCTCGGCCTCCAGGTGGTGATCGAGGACTACGTCCACTCGGGAATGAAGATTCCAACGCTGATAGGAATTCGCTTTGGCTGTTTTGCGCTGGCCGTTGCCGGCATTTTTGCGACTCTGCGCGTTGCTTTTGGCGGCTGAGGGCGACGCTGCAGATTTGCGATCGCGAAACGTAAATCTGCGATTGCAGCGATCCGCAGCCCGTCAAGCGCGAAATGGCGCAACGCCAGATGTTTGGTGGCCGTGGGAGGTAACTTGATGTTCGTGGAAAGAATGCTCCCTGCGGCGCGCAAGCGACTGGTCACGATCGCAGAAGATTCTCCAATCCTTGATGCCGCAAAACTCCTGGGAGACCTCCATACCGATCTCGTGGTCGTGTGCAGTTCCGCTGCAATGCTGGCCGGCGTCATCACCAAAACAGATGTCGTCCGCCAGATCAGCCATTGTCGGGGATCCGGCTGCACGACAGCGGCATCGGCCGTCATGACACGGACCGTCATTCTCTGCCATCCCGGCGACCCATTGCACGATGTCTGGTCGACTATGAAGGAACGTGGCCTGAAGAACATCCCCATCGTAGGCCAAGACTCCAGGCCGATCGGAGTGCTCAATGCGCGGGATGCGCTTGAGGCTCTTCTGGAAGAGGTCGAGCATGAGGAGGTTCTGTTACGCGAGTATGTGATGTGTGTCGGTTATAATTGATCGGAGTCGCCTACCATATGGCACTGCGTGCCGCAGGGTTGCCGACGCCTCAATCATCGAGTGCCGCGATCGACAGCAGTCCGTTTTGGGTCAATCTCGTGGTTTAGACCGGAGGTAACCGAGCATTGGGCGATTTATCTCACGCCCATCACGTCGTCATCGTGGGCGCCGGTTTCGGCGGCCTTGAGGTCGCGCACCGTCTGGCAGGGGCACCGGTTCGCATCACGATCGTCGATCAGCGCAATCATCATTTGTTCCAGCCGCTGTTGTACCAGGTTGCCACCGCTTCACTGGCGACTTCGGAGATTGCTTGGCCGATCCGTCATCTCGTCCGTAGACGCAAGGAAGTAACGACATTGCTCGCCGTCGTCACCGGCATCGACAGCGGGAACGCCAAACTCCTGCTCGCAGACGGCGGGATGGTCGCTTATGACACGCTGGTTCTGGCGACCGGCGCGCGACACGCCTATTTCGGCCATGACGAGTGGGAACCCTACGCGCCTGGCCTCAAAACGTTGGAGGACGCCACTGCAATTCGCCGGCGGATTCTTCTTTCCTTTGAGCGAGCCGAGTGCGAGACCGATGCGGAGTGTCGCGCTGCGCTACTCACTTTTGTGATCGTTGGCGGCGGCCCGACCGGCGTGGAATTGGCCGGCACGATCGCTGAACTCGCAAATGAGAATCTGGTGGGAGAGTTCCGCCGCATCGACACGCGTGAGGCGCGGATTATATTGATCGAAGCCGGTCCGCGCATTCTGCCCAGCTTCGCCGAAGACCTCTCCGCCTACGCTCATAGCGCGCTCAAGCGGTTGGGAGTCGAGATTGAACTCGGTCGTCCGGTCCGCGAATGCACCGACAACGGTGTCGTCTTCGGTGACCGGAAGCTATCGACGAAGGTCATTCTCTGGGCTGCCGGCGTACAAGCGTCGTCCGCTGCCGATTGGCTCGGTGTGCCCGCCGATCACGTCAACCGCATCAAAGTGGAACCGGACCTTAGCGCTCCTGGCCATCCGGAGATCTTCGTCATCGGCGATACCGCGACCATCGACGCATGGCATGGCAAGCCGGTGCCAGGAATTGCGCCGGCCGCCAAGCAGCAGGGCCGCCATGTCGCCACCACGATCAAGATCCGTCTTCGCGGCTGCATTTCTCCGCGACCGTTTCGCTACAGGCATTCCGGCAGTCTCGCGACCATCGGCAAGCGCTCCGCGATCATCGATTTCGGTTGGATCAGGCTCCGCGGCTGGGTCGCCTGGTGGATCTGGGGATTCGCGCACATCTACTTCCTGATCGGCGTGCGCAATCGTCTGGCCGTTGCCTTGAGCTGGCTGTGGATCTACGTCAGTGGCGATCGCAGCGCCCGTCTGATCACGCAAGGCGAACAGCCGCCGAAACAAGAGTAGGCAACGGGTCCCGCGAGTTGGAGTGACGCGTGCCTGGAGCAAGTATCTTCGGCATCTTCAATCTGCCGTATGCGGCCGACGCAAGCAGAGAGGGGCTTACCAGGGAACAGGAACGATCGCCGATGGTTGTGCTGCAGGTCTCACCACGCGCCGTAAGCGTGCTGGATCAAATTTCGCGAGCAGACGCAACCTTTGCTGGAGCGCGACGCTAGTATCTGTGTGGAGGCTCCGGCTTCCATGCGTCCTCGCAGGAGCGATCCATGCTCAACCAAGATGCCAGCCTGTCCGGGTCCATCACTATCGGCGGCGACATGGCGGTCAACCGCCTCGGCTTCGGCGCCATGCGCATCACGGGAGATGGCATCTGGGGCCCTCCGAAAAATTTGGATGCCGCTCGCGCGACGCTGCGGAGGGTGCCCGAACTCGGCATCGACCTGATCGACACCGCCGATAGCTACGGTCCGTATGTCAGCGAAGACCTGATCCGGGAGGTGCTGCATCCGTATGACGGGCTGATTGTCGCGACCAAGGGCGGCCTGACTCGACTCGGCCCGAGCATTTGGCGTCCGGTCGGTCGTCCCGAGTACCTACGCCAATGCGTGCTGATGAGCCTGCGCCGCCTTGCGGTTGCGCGCATCGATCTCTGGCACCTGCATCGCATCGACCCCGCGGTGCCGCGCGACGAGCAGTTCGATGCGATTGCGCAGATGCAGAAGGAAGGCCTGATCCGTCACGCCGGTCTTAGCGAGGTGAGCGTGGAGGAGATCGAGGTGGCGGGCAGCTTCTTCCCCGTCACGACGGTGCAGAACCGGTACAACCTGATCGACCGCAAGAGCGAATCGGTTCTCGAGTATTGCGAGGCGAAGGGAACCGGCTTCATTCCCTGGTCACCGTTGGCCGCGGGATCGCTGGCCCGCCCGGGATCGACGCTCGCCGAGATTGCGGGCCGGTTGGGAGTCTCGTCAAGCCAGGTAGCGCTGGCTTGGGTGTTGAAGCGCTCGGGGTCGATACTGCCAATCCCCGGCACCGGCAGCACCCGTCATCTGGAGGAGAACGTGGCTGCCGCGGGTATTGCGCTCATGGACGCGGATTTCCAAATACTCGACCGGCAGGGCCGCGCCGCTGCCCAGCAATCAAAAGCAGCCTGAACTGGCGACGACGATCAGCCAGCCTTACACCGACAGTCGCACGGCTTTCCGTAGCTCGGGAATTATCATCTCTTCGAACCACGGATGTTTTTGCATCCAAATTGCGCTGCGCCAACTTGGATGCGGCAACGGAAAGAATTGAGGTAAGTATTCTGAGAATGCCTGGACAGTGCGAGTGAGTGAGTCCTTTCGCTTTGACGCCAAGTAATATCGTTGGGCGTATTGACCCAACAAGAGCGTCAACCGGATATCTGGAAGGTACCTGAGCAGCCGCTGGTGCCAGAGCGGTGCGCATTCCGGGCGAGGAGGCCTGTCGGCCCCGTTTTCTCCGGCCCCGGGATAGCAAAATCCCATGGGAAGGATTGCAACTCTAGCCGCATCGTAGAAGACGGAGCGATCCAGCGTCAGCCACTCCCGCAGTCGATCGCCGCTTGCGTCGTTCCAGGGTATCCCGCTCTGATGAACTTTGCTGCCCGGCGCTTGACCGACGATCAGGAGGCGAGCAGTGGCCGCCAACTGCAGAACGGGTCGAGGACCGAACGGCAGATTGGGCAAACAGGTCTGACAGGCACGAACTTCGCGCAATATGCGTGTCAGCGACATTCAGAACGCTCTTTGTAGGAATCTGCAATTTAGCGATGACACCGCCTGCTGATGCCTCTCTACGACAACAAGGCCAGAGTTCTTTTGCAGACGTTCTCGATGGTAAAGCCATATTCACGCATCACGACGTCGCCCGGAGCCGACGCACCGAAGCGGTCTACGCCTAACACATCACCGCGATCGCCGACGTAGCGATGCCAGCCTTGCGTTGCACCAGCTTCGACGGCAAGTCGCGCATGGACGAACGGCAATAACACCTGGTCGCGATAACTCTGCGGCTGAGCATCGAACAATTCCCAGCTCGGCATGGAAACAACGCGCGCCAGGACCTTTTGATCTTGCAGCCTTTGTCGAGCCGCCATCACCAGGCCGACCTCCGAACCGCTCGCTATCAAAATGACCTCTGGCTTTCCATCCGGGGCATCGGCCAGCACGTATGCGCCCTGGCGCAAGCCATCTGCCGCGGCACATTGAGTGCGATCGAGTGTCGGCACGTTTTGACGCGTCAGAACCAATGCGACGGGATGATCCCCCGCTTCCAGCGCGACCCGCCACGCGACGGCCGTCTCATTGGCATCGCCCGGACGGATTACCGTAAGGCCTGGAACCGCACGCAGACCGGCGAGCTGCTCCACCGGTTGATGGGTTGATCCGTCCTGTCCCAAGGCGATGCTGTCGTGCGTAAAAACGTAGATCACGTGCAGCTTCATCATCGCGGCGAGTCGGATCGGCGGTCGCATGTAGTCGGAGAAAATCAAAAACGTCGCGCCGGACGGCACCGCGCCGCCATGCGCCGCCAAACCATTCAGGATCGCCCCCATGCCGTGCTCGCGTACGCCGAAATAAACATTGCGGCCGGCGTAGCTCCAGACGCCATCCACCGCGCCTTGCTTGTCGGGTACGGTCACTCCGGCGGGCTCAAAATCTCCCAGCCCAGAAAGAGCGGTATGGGTCGATGGATTCAAATCCGCCGAACCGCCGATCAGCGCCGGCAATCGAGGCGCAACGGCATTCATCACCTTCCCCGCAGCGACGCGAGTGGCCATGCCCTTTGCATCCGCAGGAAAAACAGGAATATCCCTATCCCATCCATCCGGCAATTTGCCGTCCATGACCTGTTGAAACGCTTTCGCGAGCTCCGGAAATGCCCGGCTGTACGCCGAGAATCTATCGCTCCACTCCGTCTCGGCTGACTTTCCACGCTCAACCGCGTTGCGAAAATGTTCGCCTGCCTTCTCGGGGATGTAAAATAGTGGCTGGGTCGGCCAGCCAAGATTCTGCTTCGCAAGCCGCGCTTCGTCCACGCCCAAAGGCGAGCCATGCGATTCAAAGCTGTCCTGCTTGTCGGGCGCGCCATAGCCGATATGGGTCCGCGCCAGGATTAGCGAGGGACGCTGCGTTTCCGCGCGGGCCGCGCGCAGCGCTGCATCGATCGCAACGAGATCGTTGCCGTCCGCGACCGACTGGACTTGCCAGCCATAGGCCTCAAAGCGCCGCGCACGATCCTCGGTAAATGTGATGTCGGTTCCAGCCGACAGCGTCACACGGTTGTCGTCATAGAGGTAGATCAGCTTGCCGAGCTTCAAATGGCCCGCGAGCGACGCAGCCTCCGAGGATACGCCCTCCATCAGATCGCCGTCGCTGACGATTCCGTAGGTGAAATGGTTGACGATCTCGGCGCCGGGACGGTTGTAACAGGCGGCAAGGTGCGCTTCGGCCATTGCCAGACCAACTCCGTTGCCGAAGCCTTGACCGAGCGGTCCCGTGGTCGTCTCCACGCCTGGCGTGATGCCACGCTCGGGATGGCCCGGCGTCATGCTGCCCCATTCGCGAAACTGTTTGATCTGTTCGAGAGGAAGATCATAGCCAGTAAGGTGAAGCAAACTGTACAGCAGCATCGAACCGTGTCCGGGAGAAAGCACGAAGCGATCGCGGTCGAACCATCCCGGATTGGCGGGATTATGTTTGAGGAATCGAGTCCACAGCACATACGCCATCGCCGCGGCGCCCATCGGCAGCCCGGGGTGGCCGCTATCCGCCTTTTGCACGGCGTCCACGGAGAGGAAGCGCAGAGTGTTGATGCACGCATTGTCCAATGCAGGATCGGGAGGCATTGCAGAAGACGCTGCGTTCATTCGAATTCTCCCTGGCTTTCGACTCGACGAGTTCATTGCGCGACAGTTCTCCCAAGGAGGCGACGCGCAGACACCGAAGCTCGATGCACAGTACGTTGTTGTCTGGGTCCAACCATACTGCCCGCCGGCTGGATGCATTAGGCTCGGAAATTACGTAGATCGCCGGTGACGGATACCCCTTATCCGCATAACGACATGCATAAATCTTCGTTTCGGCGAGCACATTCGGACGTTTGAACCGTCGGGACACTCCTCAATTGACGCCGCGGGTGCTGCGCGGCAAACCCGCGTGTCTCAAATCGGCATGCGGTATCCATAGAACTCATGATCTTCGTTATAACCGCCTTGGCCAGCACCCAGGTGAGCGAAATCCTGCACGAACTCGATCGTCGCGATCCACTTGACCATCTTGAAGCCCAACTCGTTCTCGCAGCGTAGTCGCAGTGGTGCGCCATGAAGAACGCTGAGCGGTGCTCCGTTCATCTCGTAGGCGAGGATGGTCAATCCGTGCCGCATATTGTGCATTTTGTGAACATCATAGTAACCGCCGCCCGCAGACCCTTCCGAGAACGAATAGAAGACGGCGTAGCGAGCATCGGCGGTTGGCCTCACCACCGCGAGAATGTGGCGCATGGAAACACCACCCCATTTGGCGACCCCAGACCAACCCTGAATGCAGAAATGTTCGGTGATCTGTTCCTGCTTGGGCATCGCCTTGAGTTCCGCGTACGAGAACTCCCGCGGATTTTCGACCAGCCCACTCACGCGTACCCTATAATTTGCAAAGCCGCTCTTCACGAGCGAATTGAACGCATCGGAGTTCGGCAACGTGCCATTGAGCCAGAAGTAGGGCGAGATATCGTGTTCCGTGTACTGGGTCTTGGGATCTCCCCACTCCGCGGTGGCCATGAGGGGACCAACCAGAGTTTGACCGATCTTTTGAACCAGCCTTGCATGCTTGATCGTGAACGGTGAAGCGGCGAACCACGCACCTATCACCACGATCATGGCCAAGCTGAAGACCAGAAAACCCTTCCAGGAATTGTCGTTCACACCGGCGAACATGTAGTTCAAGTTCTGTCGCGCTCCGGTAATGAACACCAACGTCACGTGGATCAGGATGAAAAGCAGGAACCAGCACAGCACACCAAAGTGAATCGTGCGGGCCGCCTGTCGATTGAGAATTCTTGCGATCCAGCCGAGCCGGTTGGCGATCGCCGGACTCTGCATCAAGCCGGTGATAACCGCCAGAGGGGCAGCTACGAACACCGTGATGAAGTAGACGAGTTGTTGCAGGCTGTTGTAACTGGTCCAGCTATGATCAACGGGGAACTGCAGTGACAAATACTGAAGCGTCTCCGAGAGGGCGTTGGGGAAAATCGCCCAAGTAGTCGGCACCAACCTCTGCCACTGGTTCGTCGTAAACAACAGCACATAAAAAATCGCGCCGTTGATGACCCATAGAAGATCGAAGGAGAAATGCCACCAGCGGGCGAGCCCTATCGAGTGACGAACCCCGGGAATGCCGAGCCATTTGGGGATGGTCACGGAATCGTCTTTCGACGTCCATACACGGTCCTGCGGAACGTCATGCTGGAAGCGGAACCACTCCGTGCCGGGCGTGCAGTCCCGCCGCCAATAAAGACGCGGATGATCGGCCAGGATCTGGATTCCGGCGCGAATGATAAACATCATGAAGAAGAGATTGAAGAAATGCAGCAGCCGCAGCCACAAGGGGAAACCCGAGTAGACCGCCCGCGAGGCCGGGGTGATACCGGGGTAGCGCAAAATGAATTCCTGGACGCCGGGCATCGTGCGCAACTGCTGGGCGATGGCGATTCCGACGATCAGCAAGACCATTGCGAGCGGTATGGCCCACAAGACATTGATCCATCGACGGCCCCAGCGGATACGCGGGACGACGCCGCTTTGGGGAGGCAGCCAGGTGCTTACGCGAATACGGTCATCCGCGGCGCTCAAGTGCGTCTCGAAAGGATCGTGCTGCCGTGGAACTTCGCGAGTTTCCATCATCGATGCATCATGCGCCGTTGGCGAACCAACCGCGCGCGCGGAAGCGCTACGCTACCAGCGAGGCCGTCTTGGGCTTTCGCTTCGTTTGCCGCCCCAAAAGAAGGTTTCTTAGCGCAACGGCGTCGTTATGAACCTCGTCATGTGCCGAGAACACCAGCGTGATCGGACCTTGCCTTGCCAACGCACGGAGTCTGTTGAGCTGCTCGGGATGCTCGTGGACCTCCACAGCGTAGCGGCTGCGAAATTCCTGCCAGCGGGCAGGATCGTGGCCGAACCATTTTCGCAACGCTGTGCTGGGCGCAATATCCTTGGCCCAGTGATCGAGGGCTGCGTCCGCCTTCCGGACCCCGCGCGGCCATAGCCGGTCGATCAATATCCGAGTGCCGTCCCCCGCGGCGGGGCGCTCATACGCTCGTTTCAGCTGGACGTTGGCCGCCGTGATTTTCTTGCTCATCGGTATCGCTCCGAGATTGATGGCGCCGGGAGGGTGGCCGGCTCAGACCAACGAAACATCGCCATGGTGCGGGGCGCTTCTGTGCCAGCCATCGAATCGTCTTCTGCCATGGCGATTGCTCTTTCGAATTCGACTTCGGCGCGAAGGCCGTCGAGATCGCGGTGAATGAAAGCGGTGGCCAGTTTTTTGCCGTTGCGACGATAGGTTATTGAGCAGTTTCGCGCCTCGAGCTGTCCGTCGATTTCGGCTTTGTCCCATCGTTCAGCATGCCCCACATAAGCGATGCCGAGGTCGTACTGCTCGGTCCAGAAGAACGGAACGGCGTCAAATACTTCCCGGCGGCCAATGATGTTGCGTGCCGCGGTCTGCCCCTGGCGCTCGGCGACGACAAAATGTTCGACGCGGATTCGTTTGCCGGTGAGCCGGTCTGGCCAGCGCGCGATGTCACCAGCGGCAAAGATCCGCGGAACGCTTGTCTCGAGGTACTTGTCCACCGTGACGCCGCGATCGACGGAGAGCCCTGCTCGTTCCGCCAATGAGGTAGCCGGTTGCACTCCGATGCCGACGACGACGAGATCGGCCTGGAGCTTTTCTCCGTTCTTCAGCGTCACGCTTCGCTCGTCGATCGAGGTGGCTGTCGTGCCGAGATGGAACGTCACTCCATGTTCCTCATGGAGCCTGCGGATGAAATTCCCCACCCCTGGTCCGAGGATCTTCTCCATTGGAATTGTCTCGGGCCCGACCACGTGCACGTCGAGTTTCCGGGCGCGGAGCGAGGCTGCCACTTCGAGACCGATGAAGCTGGCGCCGATCACCACGGCGTGCCGCGAGGTGAGAGCCTTGGAGACAAGAGCGCGGCTATCCGCGAGCGTGCGCAGGTAGCGAACGTGCGGAAGATCGCCGCCAGGGATGTCGAGCCGCACCGGGTCGGCGCCGGTGGCGAGGAGGAGCGCGCCATAGGCGTGCCGGCCGCCGTTCGCCAGCTCTACGTGTCCACTCCCGATGTCGATCGCATCCACGCGCACACCGAGGTGCAATTCGATCTCGTGCTCTTTGTAGAATTTGGTCGGCCGCAGGAGATTCGACTCCTCGGTCGCTATCCCCGCGAGATAGCCCTTCGACAGATTGGGCCGATCGCAAGGCAGCGACTCGTCCGCACTCAACATCGCGATGCGGCCGGAATAGCCCTCGTGGCGAAGTGTTTCCGCAGCAGCATTGCCGGCCGCGCCGCCACCGACGATGATGACGGATTCCGGCATGCCAGCCGATGTCGGACGCGGTTGTGGACGTGCGCTGTCCAGTTTTTCGCGAACGTACACCGCACCGACCCGCTGTTCGGCTGGCGTAAACTGACGCGCCCGGTCGTGCACCTCTTCGACCCGCCAACGGGACACGGGGTCTCGCGCCGGCGCGCGGAGAGCCTCGCCGGTGCGCAGGCTAAAACAGGCATGATGCCACGGGCAGCGGACGGTATCGCCAACGAGCAGACCCTCCGCTAGCGGGGCGCCATAGTGCGTGCAGACGGCGCCGATCGCGAACAGTTCATTGCCGCGCCGGATAAGCAGAACAGGTTCGCCACGTGCGTGCCCGAGCAACATCGTTCCGTCGGCAAGCGTTGAGAGTTCGACTCCCTGGGTGAGATCCGGGCCGCTGAGTTTCGCGCTTTCCTCGCTCATTCGAATCTCCTTGAGTCCGACGTTGCCGGTACGCTCCGACAGTCGGCGTGAAAACTAACCACGCGGGATTGCAGATGGCCGCCACCATCGCCCCTCACTCGCCGACCCACCTAATGCCGTAATACGTCAGGAGTTTTTCCTCATAGTCTCGATCCACTGTGATGGACGGATCGTAAGATGGGCTATCTCGGACCTTCCGGCGGTCGACATCGAGATGAATCAGTCGGTCCGCCCAGTCAATCTCTCGAACCGACCCCGGCGCGATCAAGACTTTCTCTCCATGGCGCCAATTCCTTGTATCGACCATCATGTAACGAATACGCCACGCCACATCGTCCACGAGGAAGTCCTCGACATGACCTATCTCGCCGTCGGTGGCATGGATGTGGTACCCGGTCACAGCCGCGATGCTGCGAAGATGCGGATTACCCTCGTTGGATTGCGGTTCGGCGCTACCCGGACGACGCGGCTTTGTGTCCGATAGGTGACGCGGCGCGACGAACGGCGCCATGGTGTTGCCCATTGGGAAGGGGGTCGCTATGGCGTTGCTTATTGGAGAAAGGCTACTGCCCCAATACGGATCCCAACCGTAATGATTGTAGACATGGGCCTCAATCTGGCGTGACACAGGCTTGTCGGTGTCGATATCCGGGCTGTCTTTGACTTGTCGCACGGTCAATCTGACGGGGAATCGGCGCCGCGCCCGATCGGGTTGCCCCAAGGCCGAGGGCGGCAGAAGGACTTTGCGACCAGCGAGCCATTTGCCGGTGTCGACGACGAGCCATCGAATCCCCCAGCCGACGTCCTCAAACAGCAAGTCGTGAACGCTGCCGAGCTGGCCATCACTCGCCTCGATGGCATGGCCACTAATTGCCGACGCATTCCACAACATTGCTCACTCCTCTACGTCGATATGTCTCGCAAAATGAATGACAACTCTTTGATCCGGCTTGCGCATCGATGTTCGATGATTGACGACGAACTGCGACGGGCGAAGCACATTCGACCCGTAACGAAGCCGCAACCGGAGTAGATGAGATCCGTAAACGCCTCGAGCGAGCGCCTGGTTACCGTCGCCACTTCAGTAACGGATCGACTTTCCAGGGTGAGCCGGCCCGATTCTAGCAAGCGAATATAACGGCGGTAGACTCGGAAACTACGGAGATCGGGATGCCGCGAGGTCAGCGTTTTTCGATGCCTGGCGCTCGCGCGGCCACAGTTCCGACAACAAGCACGGCCGACAGCGTGCGCGAACGATCATTCGCATCTACTGAAACCAGAGCCACGTCAGCCAATTGCTTTGGCCTCCTCCTCCGTGGCCGGATATACGAGCACGCCCCCGGGAAGCATTCGCACGCCAGGCGTAAGCTTCGCGGGATCGATCTTTTTGTCTCCCATGATATGCGCCACCGGAACTCCTTCCGCCAACAGATAGTCAGCGATGATTCGGCGATGGCAGCGCCACCACACAGCTTCAGCACACATAATGGCGCAGCAATTGTCATTGGCGAGCGTTCGCAATTCGGCCAACCCGGTTTGGAACGCGTCAGTTGCCGCGTAGTCGGCGTAGTTACGGAAAGCCACGACCCGCCAGAACGTATTGCGCGACGGCATCGCTCCCTTTGTTCGCTGGCGCAGACCGCCAAGGGTGGGTAGATGACGATAGGTGATACCGGCGGGGGCGAGCGCTTCCGGAAGTGTGTCAGCGTTGAACTGCGGATTCGTCCTTGAGCGCGGGATCGAACGTACGTCGACGAGCAGATCGACCGCGGCCTGACGGAGCAAAGCCAGGAATTCGGCGATCGTGCGCGTCGAATGACCTACCGTGAAGATTGTCGCCATCGCCTGGGACCGTCGCACAGATATTTTGCGCAGCTTCTTTGAATCGGGCTTTGGCGTGTCGCCCGTCGCAATATCGAGCAGAGCCTTGGCCGGCTGACTCGGGTCTTTGGGCAGAGCTTGACGTTCGCACAATGCGCCGCCCTCATTCTCCCAGCGGGAAATGGCACGCGCGTACTCCCGGTCATTCGAAGGCTTCTTACCCATGCCGTTCGTATGCCACCTGACTCTTGGGATTGCACCCCACCGTCGACCCGCGCATTTTCAAACTGACCCATTGCCCGCCATTTACACCGGGTCAATCGTACGAACGCGAAAATTGAGAATTACGCCAAGGGCGATCCGGCTCAATGACCCAGCGAGCATGTAACGAACAACTCGCCCAATCGAGCCTGACGTTTCTCAGTGGGAATAGGAACGATGCACACGGACTGGTGCTGCGTCCCCGCCAAGCAGCCAACCCTTGCCAGCAGGCTCGTGAGATGAACCAACGATTCCGTCTTGGTCCAAGCGATGTCGGAGCACCGCTTGTGTTTTCCCACCAGAAAATACTGGCACCACGCTGGCTACAACAGGCTCGGAAACTACGGAGACACAACCACCCACTGTTTGGGTGATCATCAGTGCTCAAGCGGGGCGATCGATTAGTACGATTATCACGTGTCGTGCGGCGATCCGGCGATTGTGAGGTGGATCAGCTCGGAGACTGATCGCGCGCCGATCTTCTTCATTGCGGTGGCGCGGTGGGTCTCGACGGTCCTTTGGCTGATACCGAGGACGTACGCGATCTGCTTGTTTGGATTGCCTTCGACGACCATTTCCACGACCTGGCGCTCGCGCGAGGTCAGACCCGCGATTCGCCTCGCAGCCCCCTCGCGCAAGGACGAAAGCGCCGCCGAATTTCGCGTCAGCTCCAGTGCCCGCTCGATGTTGACGACCAGTTCATCGTACTGAACGGGCTTTTCAAGAAAGGCCATGGCACCGGCCTTCATCGCTCGAACTGCCAATCGGATGTCGGCGTGGCCGGTGATCATGATGGCAGCTATCCCTCCTCGATCGGTTTTGAAACGCTCCAATAGCTCGAGCCCACTCATGCGTGGCATCCGGGCGTCGACCACGAGGCAACCCTCACGGCCGGGGCGATAAGCATCGAGGAACGCCTCGCCGCTCGTGTAGACCTCGACCGCCCACCCTTCTTCCTGGAGCAGTCCGCGCATGGCCTCGCGTACCGAGCCTTCGTCGTCAACCACGAAGATTGTTGGCCGCAGTATGTCGCCCTTCGATTCGGTCGGTGTCAGCGGGCCTGCTCGCGCCGTCGGTCGCCGCGATTCAGCGAGAAGAGATTGGATCAGATGCACCAGCTCCTCCGCCTTGACGGGCTTGGTGCGTTGCACGAAACCCCGCTGAGTGATCGCACGCATGGTGCCGGTCGAGATGTCGCCCGTCAAAATTACGGCGGGAATCTCGCGGCCGAGAGCTTCGCGTACGTCGGCGGCGACCTGCAGCCCGGTCAAGCCGTCTGGCAGACTGTAGTCGGCGACGACAAGATCAGGCATTATAGTCCCGCGCGCCAGCGCCAGTGCCTGCTTGCCATCCACGGCAGCCGCCGTGCGATAGCCCTCGCCCGCAAAGAGAAGGTCGAGCATTTCACGCACCGACGGATCGTCCTCGACGATCAGGATTGCGGCATCGCGGCCTGCGTTTTGATCCGTGCCCCGCTGGCGGCGTTTAGGCAATGCTCTGGGTTGCTCACGTCCGAGCGGTACTTCGACGGCGAAGACTGAACCTTTGCCTGGACGGGAACGGACATCGATGGAATGACCCAACAAATCCCCCAGGCGTTCCACGATGGACAGACCGAGCCCAAGGCCACGTCTGCGCTCACGCGCAGGATTGTTGAGCTGATGGAATTCCGCGAAGATCGCGCGAAGCTGCCCCTCAGGGATGCCGGAGCCGGTGTCCCAAACCTCGATGCGCAGCTTGTCGCCGCGCCGTCGGCAACCGAGCAAGACCTTGCCCCGTTCGGTGTGTTTCACCGCGTTCGAGAGCAGGTTGCGGATCATCTGCTCGAGCAGGCGCGGATCGCTCCAAACGCTCATCCGGCACGGGACCACACGCCAGAGGAGGCCGTGTTCCTGCGCGTGGTAGGTGAATTCGATCCTCAACTGCTCGAGTAGGTCGCTGATCGCGAAATTGACTCTTTCCGGGTGGACGATGCCGGCTTCGAGCTGGTTGATGTCGAGGAGCGTGTCCAGCATGCCCGACAAAGCGTCCGCCGTGTCATTGAGCGTGGCGACCAGCTTCAATGCCTCTTCGTTCTTGTTGTCCTTGATCTTCTTCGCCAGGATTCCCCGTACAAGACTGAGAGTCTGAAGTGGTTGCCGCAGGTCATGGCTGGCGGCAGCAAGGAAGCGCGATTTGCTGAGATTCGCGCGTTCGGCGTGCCACTTGGCGCTCCTCAACGCCGTCTCCGCACGCTTGCGCTCGGTGACGTCATCAATCTCCACAACGATCTCGGAGTTTGACTCAGTGTCCCCGCGGATCTTCTCGGCACTCAGCTGTAACGTGCGTCTGCCGAGAGCCGGCAACTCGATCTCGATTTCATATTCGTCTTTGGCGGCGCCCTCGGTTTGGACAAGGTGGAGGAAGTCTCGGAGCGCCGGCACGTTCAGGCGCTGGTCGCCGACCTGTGTGAGGTGCTGACCAACCGTCTCCGCCGGCATGACGCCGAAGGCGCGGTAGAAGGCGCGGTTTGCGGAGATGACGCGCAGATTCTCGTCGACCACGATCAAGGCTTGTCGAATGGCATCGACGATGCGGTTCGAGTCCGAATAAGCGCACGCCGCGTCGGCGAACAGCGCGGGTGTTGCTGCAGCCACGCGGCCCGGTTTCCCCCGCCGATGTCGACCCGTAGTCATGCTGATCTCTTCACGTCTCGTCCGTCATTGCTCCAATCACGAGTAGGAAGCGGAGAGATTGTCATGCTTCGCTGCGCTTGTGGCTCGCGCGTCACGCGCGGGCGAAGAGCCATTGTGGGCTGGATCTACGTAATTTCCGAGTCTGCCGATATAGCCCATCTGCCGATATCCTCGATAGGCCTGACGACAGGAGGATTTAAGATGGACCGTTCCGAACACGTCGGGGTGCCGAGCACCGCTGCGATCTTCGGCCATCCGATCCACCCCATGCTCGTGGTTTTCCCAATCGGCTTCCTCGTGGGCGCGCTCGCGACTGACCTTGCCTTCTGGGGGACCAGCGATCCTTTCTGGGCGCGCGCCTCCGAATGGCTCTTGGGCGCCGGGGTCGTCATGGGCGTCCTTGCGGCGGTAGCGGGGTTGATCGAATTCGTGACAATCAGTCGTGTTCGCTCGTTGGCAGCTGGCTGGGTCCATTTCCTGGGAAATGCGACCGCCATACAGCTTTCTCTTTGGAACCTCTTGCAGCGGATGGCTGGTGACCATGGCGCCATGGTGCTGCCATTCGGAATTATCCTCTCGGCGGTGGTGGTTCTCATCTTTCTCCTTACCGGCTGGCTCGGCGGCGAGCTCGTTTTCCGCCACCACATCGGAATGATCGACGACAGAAGCGAGGCATCCACGAGCACATTCCGCACGCCGCCTGCGCAGTAACGCCCATTGCTGCAACTGAGTCCCGACTGCGATCAAATGGCAGCTGTAACAGAATCGAGGAGAACCATCATGAAAATAAAAAAGACAAACAAGCCAAGAATTCGTGATCTGAGGGACGAGATGCCGGTCAGAATCGAGGTTGGTAACGTCTCCGGTGAGTTCGCTGGTTTGACGCCTGCGCCCGCGCTTGACCAACCGCGTATTGTCTCGCCCGACATTGGCGTTCAGACACCCGGTCAAACAACGCACGAGTGACATCAAATCTTGTTCTGAGTGATGTGCGCGTGCAAGTGTGCGAAAACGTTTCACAGGAACCCCCGGCTCGCGTCTCAAGGCTCAGTCACTCTGAGTTTTGCCACAAGCGGCACTCGAGCCCGTGATCGATGCTCCGCGATACGTGACCGAACGCTCACATCGCTCTGCGTGTTCGACCCGGAAGCGCTGTTCGCGGCGACCCACAGGCTGCTCCAACGCGCGGTCGTGAAACGTGAGGCTCGAACAGCGAAATCCGCGGCGCCCGCTCTCGACGCTGCGGAAATCCGCCCTCTCACCACCAACGAGCGACGATACGGGTGGCGTTACCGTTGACCGAGCCCCGTGCGTCATCCGAAGTGGCCCGTGACGGCAAGAGCTGAACCAATCGAGCGGCGATGGCGCAGGAATCCGATGGTGCCCATCGTCCATTGGTCACGCCCGCAATAAAGGCGCTTAGATTTTCTCGCGCCAGTTCCTTTGACAGTCGCGCGAGGCGAGCTGCTTCCTCCCACGGGTCAATGCCGCGTCTCGCCAGAGCGGTCAGGACGCTGAGCTGCATTCCGTTATTTTCCTCGCCGATCGGTGCGAACAGAAAGTCGTTGAACTCCACAGTTCGGAAAAAGCTTCGAGACATCTCGGGGCCTCCTTGGACAAGTCTGCGAATACCAAACCGTCCGAATCGTGCGCGGGGTTTTCATGCCAAGCGGGAGCATGCAGGGACGGATGAGCCGCATCTCGGATGCATCGTTCTTCGTCTCGCCATCTGTGCGTCTGGTATAAACGACTATCTCTGCCTGGTTCAGCGGCGTGAAACGTCCCCCCTTGTCTATTTGAGTTCTGCCGCGCCGACTTGGATCATCGGGTCGGCGGATACCCCGTTTTGATCGGATGATGGCGATATTGCCCTCGACCTGATGCCGCCGGGAGTATCCCAGGGCGCTGTTTCGGTCAGCTGACGCTCAATCCAGATGCGAACGCTCCCATCCAGTGGGACATTATCGCCTTTCGCACTCGCTGTGATCTTCAGAGCGGTCATGATCCTTTCATGGACAACGGATGGCAACGCATCTGGATTGATTGCGATTTGGTTGGACACACCGAGGACGCCGAACAACTGGAGGCAACTACGCTCAGCGGCATCCTTCTGATAGTGCCAGTCCACTTCGCCGTTCAGGGTTATCCAACGCTGTTCAACTTTCACCCTCACCTTGTCACTTGGAACGGACACGTTGCGCGCGAGACTTTCCAGCGCGGCCTTGGTAATCTGGTCGTCGGTCAGCTTCACGTCTGTTGCAAGCCTAACTTCGATTTCCTCGGTCACGGCGCTAAGGCCTCTTGCCTCGGCGCTCTGCACCTTCGGCGGCTGCTTCTCTGCGAAGCTTTCGACACGCCCGATGAGCTTCACCACGCCGCTATTCGCCATCACGCCGATGAGGGTGGAAGTTCTTGTACGAGGCAGCGCGCCCAATTCTGCGAATACGGGCTGCTGAAGCGTAGCGTCGTTGCACATGGATGTTCTTCTGCGGGCTGGATCGTGCGCATTTTCCGGACATGTGGTTTTTCCAGAGGCAGCTCAACGCGCTTTCGAGGAGCTGCAACATGCGGCTCTTACGGCGAGTCGCTCCGACGATAATTCGCTGCCGATTTACATCGGTAGACTTGGAAACTACGGATATCCGGCCGCGGCGACATTTCCTGGGTCAACCGAAAGCCATTTGATCTGAATCGTGGTGCATGCGTCTCGATCTACCCAATCGCCGACAGCGTCGTCTTTCCGCCTTCTGCCTCCGTAGTTTCCGAGTCTCCCGGTCGGTATTTCAGACCCTATCATCGAAAGGTTCTGCCTCGATGACGGGTTGGTCCGCGCCTGCGGCCGTGCATGGCTCGCCGTCTTGAGATCCAGGTTCAATCACATCCGCCAGATGGGGTCGGAAGATCGGTGGCGCAATAGGCGGCGGTGTGGTCACCTATACTTTAGACGGTGCGCAAAAGGTTGCTGTAGCGACCGGCTTTACGTCGATCCCTTGGCCAACGGAAGTCGTGACTGGGAAGGTCGTAATCCATGGTCTCGGCGACGCCTCCGCGAGCCAATTCCATCGCCCACCTTCGCACTGACCCACCCTGCCGCCGCGCTCACCGGGAGTGATCGAGAGTGGTCATGACCTTTTCGTGGACAATGCCAACTGGCTGACTATCGCAACCGGCGCCGCCCGTTGGCGAGGGGCTGTCAGTCGTGCTGCTTTTTTAGTGCTGAGCCTTTGTGCATCGCGATGTGGTCCGTCTTGCTGCTCTTTATTTCGTATTGCGGATCGTCCTTGCTCGCGTGATGGGTGTATCCTTTGTAGTCAACATCCTTTGTGTGAACCTTTATGATTTTGCCGCTAACGTGTCCGGCCTCCGAGTTCCAGGTCACGTGATCACCGACTTTGAAGTTCCCTGCCATGATGCTGCATCTCCGGTTACAGTCTCTTCCACAACGCTCAGCGCACCTCTCCCGAGCCGGTCACGCCGACAACAATCTCTCACGCAAGCTCGGTCCCCGCCAATTGCCTCTGCCGGAATAGCGCGAGCACGTAGCGGCAGACTCCGCAATCGCGAATGCTTGCAATTTTCGCCGCGAACACGTTTCGACGGCCTGTCCCCTGCCGGGCCGCCCCTTAACTCCGGAAAAGTGGCATCCGTACCGGAGCAGTACGCTGGCCTGATGAACTTGTGGCGCGCTGCTGCGCTTGTGGACACGATGGACCCGATTGGTCTTCCGAAGCTTGCTGACGTGCATGCTCTGAGTTCACTGGTTCAGGGTGGTGGGTCATATTCGTCGGCGTTGTATCGGTCATGATGCCTCCTATCGAGAGACAAGCAGAGCTCGTCTCATGCGGCAATTCCAAGTGATCGTCCGCGCGCGCCAAGGACTCCGATCTCACGCGACGCGCTTCCACCCCGGCACTTGCCGCAGGCGAGGTGGAATCCGCTGAGTGCCACTAGCCGTTCTCACGCAGCTGCAGGCGCGACACGAAGAT
Organism: Alphaproteobacteria bacterium; assembly: GCA_003131925.1. GTDB lineage: Bacteria > Pseudomonadota > Alphaproteobacteria > Micropepsales > Micropepsaceae > Rhizomicrobium. The sequence goes on from PKWC01000150.1 coordinate 38,951, forward strand.
CTGCGACCGCCGGCGCCTGCACGCCTTCATGGAGGTCGAGGCGCGCGGGACTGGATTTGTCCAGCATCGCCCTGGCCCGCGCCATCTCTTTGACCGGGCCGTGCGCCATGACCAGAAATCCATCGGCCTTAACGGCACTCTCGTATTCGATGACGCTGTCCTTCGGAATGCCGGTGCTATAGAGCGCCGCGCCCAAGGCGCTTAGCCCACCAACGACGATGGCGCCTTCGATGGCAGAAATGACCATGGCGGCAAGATATCCAAGCACGACGACGTGTCCGATGATGGGAATAGTCATGAAGACACCACCGAAGAACAAGCCCCAAAGCCCGCCCCAGAAGGCACCACGCGAGCCCCAAAACTTGATCCTGTTGCCCGCGTTATAGAATCCGACGACTTTTTCTTCGGTATGATATCCCTTGCCGACGACACTAATTTTTTTCATATCGAAGTCGGCCTCGACCAGCTTCTTCACCGCCGCTTCGGCCGCGTGGCGGTCCGCAAATACGGCGATCACGGCGTCGTTCTGTGCCATTGCGGTACTCCTCCAAAACCCATGGCGATGCGTTCGTCACCGAGCGCCTAGCACGCAAATCGGGGTTGTGCAGTCCGTAACATTCGAAACAACGCGGGCGCCTGCTCTTTGCGCGTTATGTTGCGCGAGGGAGCAGATTATCCACGCAAGGCCTAATGCGTTGACGATATCGGTGGGAGGGACAGCACTGGTAGACTCGGAAACTACTGAGATCAAACGCACCTCGCGTTGTCCTCTTTGCCCAGCTGGCTTCATTGGGGCGCGGACGATCTACGGCAACTGATATCAGAACTCGTAACCGTGCGCCCCGGCGACTGCGCCGGCGGCTGCAATCAGGCTTAGAATGAGCAGCAACCAGTGCGTGCGCTGGATTCGAGAGAGCGTTCGCTCCGGATTGAGGCGGAGCTGTTCGGAAAACCGCCGACGCAAGAAAAACGGTTCGGCTATGAACAGCATGACGGTGAATATCACCCACACCGCGACCATCGCGTGCATCCACCAATATGCGACGCTCGAGAAGCGTGCCCACAGATTGAATTGGAAGACCATGTAAAACCCGCTGGCGCCGACGATGAGAGTGGCGCCGCGCGCGATCCAGGCGAAACGGCTTTCCAATCGTTCGAACACTTCCGCGCGCCGAGCCGGGTCATCGAACGTCCGCACGGCCGGAAGCAAAACTGCGGTTACGAAACCGACACCGCCAATCCAGACTACGACGCCGAGAACGTGGATCACACGCGCGAGTATGAGCCAGCCCGAATTCATCCCGGACTCCCATCGGCTCGCGGGCGGATCAAAATGGGCGTATAAACCCAAAGAAAGATGGCGAATGCCGCAATCCACAGCAACCCGGCAGTCGCCACGATGACCGGGTAGTCATCGGGAAAAACCGTCGGCGCGAACACCCGAACCGCAGCGGCGATTGTCACGAGCCTGTAGGTGGCCGCCATCGGAGTGGGCGCAGTTAGCGCGCGCCCGGTATGGCCCAGCGACGCCCGCGTCATCACCGCCAGTATCATCGTCGTGAACGCTCCGACGGTGAGAGCGTGAACCCACATTGCGGCGAATTCGGCGGCAAACAGAAGCCATATCCCCTTGAGAACAAGTCCAAGCGCAAGCCAGGCGTAGCCAAGATGGAGCACCCAGAGGAGCGGTTCGCGCAGCGTACGATGTCCCTGCCATTGGCCGAGCCGCAGGGCCTGCGCAATGCCTGCCGCGAGCGCGACGGCGCCGTTCCATTGCGACAGCGGCGCAATCAGATCGGCGACAAGGACGGCGACGATGCTCGTTATCGCCACATACTCTACGAAGGCATACGATTTGAGTTCGGCTTTCACACCCATTCGCGCGAGGCCACCCTTCGTGAACGCGGGGATGATCCGTCCGCTAACCACCACGATGAGAACACAGACAATGTCGGCAGCGATTCCAAGGCCAATATGCTCGCCGACGGGAATGACACCGAGAACACCGAGATGGAATGAAAGGTTGGCAAGGAAGAGCGCAGTCAGCAGCGCGATGAACGGCAGGTTCCTGAGTTTGCGGGCGCGGATCAGGGGTGGCGCCAAAGTCAACACCAGGGCAGGAAAGAAAGCGAGATCGATCACGGCGACCAAAATGGGCGGCAGACGGAGCAGCGGGGACATGGCAACGCGTCCGCAAAGCCACAACACCGAGAGTCCGATGAGCGGAGTGCCGGCGTAGGACGACCGCCCCGTCCAGCCCGGAACAGCGGTCAGGAGAAATCCCGCGATCGCTGCGGCTATGAAGCCAAACAGCATCTCATGCGCGTGCCAGTACATGGGTGCGATGGCCACTTCGGGCCACAGTTCTGGCCACAGATAAACCACCAGCCAGACTATCATGTTCGCGATAGCGTCGATGCCGGCGAGAAGGAAGAACGGCCTGAGGCCAATCGCGAAAGGGACGAACCGCACGCGAATCGCCGGCGTCTGGCGGCCCTTAGGATTGCCGTCGACGCTGACTGGTGTGTCAGAACTCGATTGTATCAACCGATGACTCCTCGGAAGCGGCGCAAGGTGCACCGGAACGGATAAGGAAGACGAACTTTTCCCGTTATGCGAGGATCGCGTTTTTTCGAGCGCATCTCTCCACTGCAGACCGATTATACACGAGACAGATCAGAGTATCAGGATCGGCATATGTATAGTGCGGAGAGGGCTACTCAAAATCCGCGGCGCCGCTCCTACCTTAGCTCGACGTCCATCTGATCTCGTACTGCTTCAAGAGCAACACTTGGACCCTTGTCGGATTTTTCCAGTGTACGGCGCCGTCGGGCCTGCGCCATGCTTTGTTGACGCGCATTGGATTGACCTTAAGGTACTGCGCGAGCAGCGCATCGTGCGGATATAGATAGGCTTTGTCCGCGTGTCGGAAAGCGATCCAGATCCGCTTTCTGAGGTACTTCTTCGCGAAGTGCATTCGACTCTTAAGCTGGACATTGATCTGCGTGCCAGTCACCATATGCCGGGCAATAAAATCCGCGCCCTCCCAATCGTCGGGAATTCGATGGGTATGATATCCGTAGGTGGCCAGTGCGCCTGATATCCACTGAAAATTGAATGTCTCCTGTTGCCGCGAATTCAGCTTCGCGTAATTCACCTTCTCAAAATTCGCCACGTCTCCTCCCGACCCTGGCAGCACGATGCCAGCGGGCGCATCGGTACACTGCACGGGCAGCCCGGCGGATTTACCGGTCTGCCGGCACCATTATTACGAGTATACTCCGTGGTGGTAAACGTCTCAAATCGGTTCGCCTTACCGCATGGAATTGCGGAAGGCGTTTGCCAGAAATCTGCGGCTGTCGCGCGCAAGCGCGGGGTATTCGCAGGAAGAACTCGCCGACTTGGCCGAATTGGACAGAACCTACATAAGCGCGCTCGAGCGATGCATCTATAGCGCGTCACTCGACACAATCGAACGCATCGCGAAGGCCTTGCGCGTAGCGCCGGCTGAACTCCTGCGACTCCCCGAAAATGCCAAGATGGCGCGAAGGAAACCGCGTGGCTCGCATGCGTAGCCTGACCGTCACCTACAAGGATCCGAAGTCCCTGAAGCCGCGCGCCACCAACCCGCGCACCCACTCCAAAAAGCAGATCGAGCAGCTCGGGAGGAGTATCCGGGAATTCGGGTTCGTCCGGCCAGTCCTGCTGGACGGAGAGGACGGGATCATCGCCGGTCACGGCTCCACGCTCGCCGCCATAGGCCTTGGAATGACCGACATCCCGACGGTGCGGGTCGGCCACCTCTCGCCGGCCCAGATTCGCGCCTACGTGATCGCGGACAACAAGCTTGCGGAGAACGCCGGCTGGGACACGCAGTTGCTTGCGCTGGAACTCAAGGAGTTGACGCTCAATCTCGACTTCGACGTCACGCTCGCGGGATTTGAACTGCCAGAGGTCGATTTTCTGATTGGCCAGCTGGACGGCACGGAGCCTGACCCCAACGACGAAGTCCCTGAACCCGACCGGAACCGCCCCGCGGTAACGCAGGCCGGCGACCTCTGGCAGATTGGCGACCATTTCCTGCTGTGTGGCGATTCCATGAAGCGCGAGAACTACGAAGCCTTGCTGCATGGTGCCAGGGCCCAGGCTGTTTTCACCGACCCGCCCTACAATGTGCGAATCGCCGGAAACGTCTCTGGCCTCGGCAAGAAAGTGCATCCGGAATTTGCGATGGCGTCCGGGGAGATGACCCCGGCCGAATTCACGGCCTTTCTCAAGACCGTATTCGACCTTTTGGCCGGCTTCAGCGTGGACGGCTCGCTACATTATATATGTATGGACTGGCGCCACATGCGGGAGGTGCTGGATTCCTCGGGCGGCTACAGCGAACTCAAGAACTTCTGCGTCTGGGCCAAGACCAACGCCGGCATGGGCAGCCTTTACCGCTCGCAGCACGAACTGGTCTTCGTGTTCAAACACGGCACCGCCAGCCACATCAACAATGTGGAACTGGGACGCTTCGGACGCAACCGAACCAATGTCTGGACCTACGCCGGGGTGAACACCTTCGGCAAGGAACGGGATGAGGAACTGGCTATGCATCCGACCGTCAAGCCGGTCGCTCTCGTCGCCGACGCCATCCTCGATTGCTCGCACCGGGGCGGCATCGTTCTGGACGCCTTCGCCGGCAGCGGCTCGACGCTGATCGCCGCGGAAAAGACCGGCCGCCGAGGTTACGGAATCGAAATCGATCCGCACTATGTAGATACGATCATCCGCCGGTTCGAGAAGGTGTACGGGCTCAAGGCCCGGCACGTGGGCAGCGGGCGGAGCTTTAACGAAGTCACACAGTCCGAGGAAGCCGATCGAGAGTCCGATAATGACTGACGAAAAGAAATATCCGCGCGGCGAAAACCCAAACTCGGCGGCGGCCCGATTCAAGTCGGGCGGCAGGTCACCGAATCCAGGGGGTCGGCCCCCGGGCGCGAAGTACCGACAGAAAGTGATTAGTGAATTTCTGGACCAACTTGTTACGGCGAATCTCGACGGCAAGCGGAAAAAGATCAGCATCGCGAAAGGGGCACTCCTCAAGCTTTCCCAGCTCGCGCTCAACGGTGACCGCAACGCGATCAAGGATATCCTGTCGCTGTGGAAAGAAAATGACGAAGCGATGCGTGCCGATCTGGAGTCGCTATATCACTTTGAAGATGCCGATCACCAGGTCATCGAGGCCGTATACGCCCGCATGCAGGCGTGTGAGGAGCCAAACGGGTCGTGAGCGATCGCACCCTCGCCCGCTACACCGACATCCTGCGCAACGATTTTTNNAGCGCGCTTTTCTTGAGCTCGAGCCGGCTAAGACCTTTGAGAGCAACTGGCATATTGAGGTGCTCGCAGCAAATCTCGAGGCGGTACGCCTGGGCAGGAAGAAGCGGCTCATCATCAACGTACCCCCAAGGACTCTGAAGTCGTTTCTTGGCTCCATCGTATTTCCGGCCTTCGCATTGGGCCACGACCCGTCGCTCAACATACTTTGCACCAGTTACGCTCAGGATGTGGCGAATGACCTGGCGCTATCGTGCCGGACTCTGATGCTGAGCCGCTTCTACCAGTCGCTGTTCGGCACGCGACTATCGGACGACCGACAGGCTGTCGAGGAATTCAAGATCAAAGGCGGCGGCGCTCGCAGAGCCGTGTCTCTGTCGGGCTCGATAACCGGCCGGGGTGCAGACATCATTATTGTCGACGATCCGATCAAGCCCGACGAAGCCGAGTCGGAATCCCATAGAAATAGGGTCAACAGCTCCTATCAGCGAACGGTGTCCGGACGGCTCAATCGCGACACGGGCTCAGTTATCTTGCTGATGCAGCGTCTGCACAACAACGATTTGGCGGCGCTCGTTCAGAAGGAGGAACAATGGGACGTCGTTGCCATCCCGGCAATCGCCACGCGGCCAGAAGACTATTCCCTTCGCACCCCCTACGGCACGCGCACGATCCACCGTGCTGAGGGCGAAGTCCTGCAGCCGCAACGCCAATCCGCGAGCGCCCTAAACCAGTTTCGGAAGTCGCAGGGCGCCCGCATCTTTGATGCCCAATACCAGCAGAAGCCGCACGGAGCCGAGGGAGCGACTATCGCGAGGGACTGGCTATTGCACTATGACGATAACAGCCGCCCAAAAGAATTCGACAGCGTACTTCAAAGCTGGGACACGGGAATCAAGGGTGGCGAATCCAACAGCTACACTGTTTGCACCACCTGGGGAATCCACGACCATCGCTTCTATCTGCTAGACGTGTACCGCGCCCGCCCCGATCTTCGTGAACTTAAAATAGCTGCGGCCAATCTTGCCAGACAGTATCGACCCACCGTCATTCTTGTTGAAGATCAATCTCTGGGCGAGCCGTTGATGGAACATCTCGATAGCCTGGGGTTGCCTTACCAGCCTGTTCCCACCGGCAGCGCCAGCAAGCAGGATCGATTGTACGCGCGCAGCAACAAGTTCGAGAGTGGGCAAGTTCTGCTCCCGCGCGAGGCGACATGGCTCGAAGACTATGTGGAGGAACTCACGACCTTTCCGGACTGCGGTTTTTCCGATCAAGTCGACTCCACGACTCAGGCGCTCGCCTGGGATGCTTCCCTGGGCAACGCCAGCTTTGCCAATGTGCTGCGAACGATGGATGCCCTCACGGGCGCTACCGGCTATGCAGGCGAAGAAAAGAAGATAAAGCTGCGCGTCCTCATTGGCGGCGGCATTCTACAACCCGGCGATGGCAAGCCGGACATCCATGTCCCTGCAGCGGGTAAAATAATGGAACTCGAGTACGACTACGGCGCATCTCTGGCGAATAAGCAGTGGACGCGGTTTGCGATCGTCCCCGAATAGAATCGCGAGAACATGTCGTGCGTGGCTCTAGGTTACGCACCACGTTCGCGGACAAATCGCGCACCAGCCCGAGGCTGAAATTGTAGCCTTCCGAGCTGCGGCGTCCCCATCGTGTCCATTGGCCGCCTGCCATGAGAACGATTAGAGAACACGACGCGGGGTGGGAGTCGAGTCAAAAAATCGAGGTATTCTTCCGTTCGAACGGCCAGTGTCAGTCGATGCACGAAGAATGTTTCCGCTGCATGCCAGATCAAGGAGCCTTGGACCCCATCCCGAACATGTCGAGTTTCTTGCAGTCCGACATGATTACATCCTGATATCAATGGCGACTGGCCCTCTCAATGTGAACGCCAGATTGAAATGCACTGCGGCCCCCTCGGCGAGATAGTCGGCACACTCTAAGGCATGCAACAAAACTACAAAAAAGGCATCGAGCTTCAACGCTTCACACTTGATAAAACCAAATGTATCTCGCAAGAAAGTGACTGACCCTGTCAGACGCGTTAGAAATTCCTCGAAGGAGGCGTCGATTGCCTCAACTCGCCTATCGCGCCAGTAGTCAGCTTCGGCGGATCGCAGACCTTTGTTTATGATGTAGTGCTTGGGTCTTTTATCGCCCTCTTTGATAATCTCGTCGAACAACATGCGGAGATTGCTGTCCAGAAACGCGTAACCACAGAATATTAGTGTCTTGGTCTTCGCCCATTCCAAAAAAGTAGCAAATTGACCCTCGCGACCATCCCGAAATGAAATTAGCTGTTCGGTACTAGCAATAAGGGGCGGAGCCGTCTCTCCATGACGAGTGATGCAGCCATGGAGCTTGACGTACAAGACGCTACGATCTCCAAGTCTGTCGGTGGCACCGTCACCGTCCTTTGTATTAGGCACGAGCTTTTGCAGCGGTGATTTCGCGGCGGGGTAAGCGCGTTCCACAATGAGATCGTAGTTCGTACCGGCGAGGCCTGCCCAAGCGAATGTCGATATGAGCTTGTGGAAATGGGCGGGCTGGAATGGATTTAGCGTCTCGAATATGAATCGCTGCACTGTGCCAACATCTCGCTGATTGCAGGCGAGATCGCATGTGCTTCTAAAGTCTAGCCCTTCATATTCAGCACCCAGAAATTTTCTAGCGATGAGTAAGGAGAGTTCCTTTCCATCAGGGATTTTGTTGCCCTTTTCATCTTTTGCCCCGCAGGAGGCTCCAGCCCCCATAAATAAAACAGCTCGACCTTCCTCGACGGCCTTCAACAAGGCAGGACGACTAATAATGCCGCTGAAGCGGTCGTCCACACTACTGGTAAGCGTAAGTCTGGTGCGGCTGAACGTTATGAAGGGTTGCTCGCGCGTGCCTTCAGGGAAGCCTACCGGGTGCTAAGGCCAGGAAGGTGTAAAATCGCTTGCAATATTG